>JAAYQI010000021.1 GCA_012519385.1 Candidatus Epulonipiscium sp. | reverse complement strand
GAAGGTTTGGAAGCTACAGGAATTGGTATCAGCAATGGGTTGGGCAGTAAGCGTATTACCAAAATCGGCCCTGCCAGCAGCCAAACATTTGCTTTTCAACTGGTGGCTAATAGTGAAATGAAGGGCGGAACATATCCTGTTACTTTAAAATTAAAGTATAAGGATGATTCAGGAAAGCAATATGAAGATTCTCAAATTTACTATGTGAATGTGGGGGGAGCTTCTGGAGCTAAGCCCAGTGTGCAAATAGTAAATATGAAAGAACCTCAAGGGGTTTATGGTGTGAATCAAAACTTCAACGTTTCATTTGATTTAAAAAATACTGGTGAATCCGAAGCAAAAAATATAAAGGTAACTGCAACAGCTGTCGGTGAAGGAGAAGTTGTGCCAAAGTCCTCCAGTATACAGAATTTAACTATATTAAAAGCAGGACAAAGTAGTCATTTTACATTTACTTTTGCGGGGACATCTGCAGGAAAGACTCAAAACTATCCTATTGAATTTACAGTGGAATACGAAAGCAGCGGCGGAAGTACCACAACATTTAAACAATATGCAGGTGTAAACATCTCCAATCCAGATAATGAAAAAGACGAAAAAACAAGTAAGCCTAAGATAATTGTTAGTGATTACAAATGTGACCCTCTTATTGTTATGGCTGGTAAAGAGTTTGACTTAAATTTGACTTTAATGAATAGTCACAAAGAAAAAGCGGTCAAAAATATCAAGATGTTTTTAACATTATCCGAGGAAACTTCTTCTGATACACAAAAAACAGGCAATATTTTTACTCCTGTAAACAGTAGCAATACGTTTTATTTTGATGATATTCCAGCAAAAGGAAAGGTGCAAAAAAATCTTCGCTTATTTGTAGTACCTGATGCACAGCCAAAAACATATACTCTTACGGTTAATTTTGAATATGAGGATATGAAAGGTAATGAATTTACAGCAACAGAACTTTTGGGTATTAATGTGAAGCAGGTTTCTGAATTGGAAATTGATGAATTTGAATTGCCTAGTGATGTTGAACAGGGAATGCCAGTGAATGTATCCTTTAATTACTACAACAAGGGAAAGGTTACCTTAAACAATGTGATGATTCGCATTGAGGGTGATGTGGAAAGCAGCACAAAGAGTACTTATGTAGGCAATATGGAGTCTGGAAATGGAGAGTACTTTGAAGGAGAATTTTATGCGAATACAATAGGAGAAGTCCCTGTAAGTGTTGTGATTACATACGATGATCCTAGTGGAGAAACACAAGAGGTTCGCAGAGATTTTACTATAAATGTAACAGAACCTGTTATGCCAGATGATGTGGAGGGAGATATGGATGCACCTTCCCAAGCTTCTCTGGGTACAAAAGCAAAGGTTGGCATCATTATTGCAGTGATTATGATAGTTGCAGGCATAGGTGTGGCAGCTTTCATAAAAAGAAAACGCAGATTGAAAGAAGAGGCTTTTTTAGCTGCTGATAATGATGATGAAGTGATGGATTCCGCAGGAGAGAAAGGTATGGATGCTAATGAGCACCTCTGATTTATTTAAAATGGCTATCCGCAACCTATGGAAGCGTAAACTTAGAACGTTTTTGACTGTACTGGGGGTTATCATAGGAACAGCCTCTATTGTAGTCATGATTTCTATTGGCCTTGGAATGAATAAAAGTTTTGAGGCTCAAATTGAAGAATGGGGTAGCTTAACGGTAATTGAAGTAAATCTTCCAGGGCAGGGCAGGTATGATTATATGGAAGATAATACTAATAATAAGCTCGCTGGAAAAGATGGAAAGCCAGTAGTAATTAACTCTGCAACCGTTGAGGAATTTAAGCAAATACCAGGAGTAGAAACGGCGACTCCAGTGCTGACGGATTATTTTATGTTTATATGTGGCAAATTTGTTGTAGATGCCTCTGTAAAAGGAATTGACCCAGAAAGCATGGAAAAAATGGGGTATAAAATAGAGCAAGGGCGTTTGATGCAAGAAGGAGATACAAATACAGCAGTATTTGGAGGTTGGGTGGTGCAGGATTTTTATAATCCTAAATTGAGCTGGAGAGCTCGTTATAATTCGGAACGCCCTGAAGTGGATGTTCTTAATAACAAGGTTGCTATCACTTATGACCAACAATACGGAACTAGGGATGCAGATAAAAAGGTAAAACCTATTAAGCTGGAAGCTGTTGGTGTGATGCCCGAAAGTGGAAGTGATAGTTATTGTGTATTTATGCCGTTAAAGCTAGTAGAAAAAATACAAGATGAGCGTGACAAGTATCAAAAAAGAAAGCAAGGCGGACAGTTTTATAGTAGCAGTAACAATAGAAAAAAAGGACAATATGAATCTGCAATGGTGAAAGTCTCTGATATGAATCAGGTAAAGGAGATTCAAGAACAAATTAAGGAAATGGGTTTTTCTGCCTATAGCTTGACCCAAGAACTGGAAAGTATGAAAGAGACAACAAAAATGCTACGTATGATGCTGGGCGCCATAGGTGCAATTTCTTTGGTGGTTGCGGCAATCGGTATTACTAATACCATGGTTATGGCGATTTATGAAAGAACCAGAGAAATTGGCGTTATGAAGGTAATTGGAGCATCCTTGAAGGACATCAGGAGGTTATTTTTAACGGAAGCTGCGTTTATAGGTTTTTTTGGCGGAATATTCGGCGTTTTGATTAGTATGGGTGTTTCTAAAGTTATTAATATGTTTGCATCTGAAATGCAAAACGGTATGCTTTCCTATATCCCCATTTGGTTATATGGTGTTGCACTGCTTTTTGCAACAATTATCGGTATTCTTGCGGGATATTTCCCTGCCAATAGAGCTATGCACTTAAGTGCTCTATCTGCAATTAAAACAGAATAAAAAATAGAACTCTTAAGAAGTGTCTATTCAAATAAAATTGAATAGACACTTTTTTGCATGATAGGCCATAGGTTTAGAAGAGCTTACTGATTTTCTTCTATAAATTTTGAAAATTGTTTATGTACTTCTTTTTCTAAGGGGTGGATATCGAAAGAGTTTCTCTGATAGAGCAGTTGCAATCGCTTTGCACGGATGACAGCAGAGGTATATGAAATGTGGCAAAATTTCATGATTTGTTCGGGAGAATGAATGTGTAGAGAGGCTAAGACGGTGGCAGGCATAAGCAAATCCCTGGCAAAAATATTTGCTTCTATTTCTTCTAGTTTGTGGGGGTGATCTATTTCAGAATTTCGGAAAAAAGTAACTTTGGATGGGTGATTCAAGAGTACATGCCCTAATTCATGGGCAACAGTGAATCTTCTTCGGTAACGATTGGATTTTTGGTCATTGAGGATAATGTAGGGTGTTCCAGAAATGGACGTTGCAAATCCATCTCCGGAAACAACCTCTGGTTTAAAAAGTTGCGTTAAAGGAAAATTCGAATACGTAATAAGCGGGATATCATAATAATCTGCAATGGTTTGCAAATTTATCGGCAATTCCTTTATTCCACACTCCAACAGAACCTTCCAAGCAGCATTCCTTGCCTTTACATAATTGTGATACATTTTGATTCCTCCTAAAATAAATAGTATTTTAGGATTATTGTAAAGGATAGGAATAGACTCTATGAAGTTGAAAAAATATGCGAGCAGCAAAAAGTTGATGAAGTAATTACATTACTCTGCTATCATGCGGTAACCAATACCTACTTCTGTATGAATGTATTGTGGTTCTGCGGGATTTTTCTCTAGTTTTCGGCGTATATTTGCCATATTTACCCGTAGGATTTGATTATCTTTAATGGCATATGGCCCCCAGATTTCTGTAATCATATGGTCATATGTTAATACACGGCCTGCACTTTTGGCTAATAGGGATACGATTTTATATTCAATTTGGGTTAAGTGTACTTCTTCACCTGCTAAGGTGACTGTACGCTTAGCAAAATCAATGGTTAAATCTTTTAGACGAAAAATTTCATTTTGGCCTGAAGGGAGGCTACTTTTCATGCTACGTCTTAAAGAAGAACGAACTCTTGCCAAAAGCTCTGGTATGCCAAAGGGTTTTGTAATATAATCATCTGCTCCCATATCTAAGGCACATACTTTTTCTTCCTCTTGTCCTCTGGCGGAAACGATGATAATAGGTGTATTAAACCAATGGCGCAGTTCTTCCAAAATTTGAATGCCATCAATATCTGGCAGACCCAAGTCTAACAGCACAAGGTCAGGGCAGTGGGAGGGAATCATTGACAATGCTTCTTTCCCATTTTTTGCCACTAAAGGGTAGTACCCGTTCATTTTTAAAGAAGTATATAAAAAGTTACAGATTGCAGGTTCATCTTCCACGATTAAGATTTTGATTTTTTTACTCATAGTGTTCTCCTTCTTCCAAGGGAAGCATGAAACGAAATGTTGCTCCGCCTGTTGTATTATTTATCGCTTCTATCATTCCGCCGTGAGCGCTGATAATAGATTTGCAAATGGATAATCCAATGCCGATTCCACGAGAGGAATCACTATTTTTAAAACCAGAATACCCGTCAAAGATATGAGGTAATTCTTCACGGGACAATCCGATACCCTTATCTGATACCTCAAATACTGCCCAATTAGGAATTTTTTTTATGCAGAGCGAAATAGGGGCATGGGATTGAGAATGACGTATGGAGTTTTCTATTAGGTTAATGATAACTTGTTCGATTAAAGTGGCATCCATAGGAACCATTAGCAATTCTTTAGGAACCTGTACATAAATTTGGCTATTTGGGAATCGTTGCCGTATTCGGCTGACTGCTTCGGCACATACTTCCTCAGCGGCTTCTGGCGATTTTTTTACGGTTGTGGTTTCCTTGCTAATTCGGGTTACGGAAAGTAAATTTTCTACCATATGAATCAGCCACTGAGAATCATGATAAATATCTGACAGAAGTTTTTCCTGGCTTTGTATATCTAAAAGGGCATGATTTTGAATCAGCGTTGCACTAGCACCAGAAATACAGGTGAGGGGAGTTCTCAAATCATGAGAAACTGCGCGAAGAAGGTTGCTGCGCATTTTTTCTTTCTCGGTTTCTATTAATATTTCTTGCTGCTCTTGGAATAACTTTTGGCGCTCAAAAGCTAGTATTAATTGAGATGTCATGACTTGCATGTATTGAATATTATCTCTTTCTGCAAAGTTCTCTTTTTGAGAAAGTAGCCCAATCACACCATAAATTGTATCATTATTGGCAATAGGAATGTAGATTCCTTTTACTAAGTGATAATCTTCTGAGGGTGGGGAGACAATGCTTTTTTCTAAGAAAGCTTTTTGAGCCATCTGTCTTTCGGAGTCACTCAATAGTAAGGGTGCATGTTTTGGCGAATATAATTTTATTTTGTAAAGGTTTTTGTTAACAGGGTCATCGGAATAAAATATGACACTGCATTGAAGTAACTCGTGAAAGAGGTTTAAGGCAAGCTGTATTACTTCTTCCATAGATGTGGTTGTCAATAGTTTTTTATTAATATCGTAAAGAACCTGAGCACGCTTTTCGCCTGCGGTTGCAATCAAAACTTGTTTTTTAATTTTTGCGGTTAAAGCACTAATGATGATGGAGATAATAAGCATAATTACAAAGTTTAAAGGATACCCTGTAATGGTGAAGTTAATAGAAAAATAGGGAAATGTGAAAAAATAATTTATGCCTAAAATACCTGCCAAAGAAGTACAGATTCCCCAAAAATAACCTGGAGTAATGCTAGAAACAATAGCAACAGCCAAAATATAAATACCAAAGATATTATCCTTAATATCAGATGCTTCCAACACAATAAAGGCGAAGGAAGTAGAAAAGAATAAAACAATTATTGTTTTTAAAAAATTATGTGAAATGGATTTTATATTTAATTGTTTTGCCGTATTTGAAAACATAGTTGATACCTCGAATCCTTTCGTATAGGCTTTGTATTAGTTATTATAGCCTAAAATTTACAATATGAAAAGGGATACCTAGGCAGTAAAGTGCCTTATCTCTTATAAATCAGACCTATTTTAATAGAGCTTAGGAAAAAGTATCTAATCTAAAAGTATCCAATCATAGTAGCTTTTTTTTTAGAAAGAAGTATGCTATACTATAGAAGATTTTGAACTATAAACATAAGAAACATAGAAATAAAAATGGAAAGGGATGGTGTTATGGCCGAAAAAGGTCAAGTTATAGAAAGAAAAGAAAATTTAGTAGTCATTAAAATGACAAGAACAGAGGCCTGTGCAAAATGCCGTGCTTGTTTTGTTGGCGCAGGAATGTCAAGCAAAGATATTATAGTGGAAGCTGATAATGAATGTGATGCCAACATCGGCGATTGGGTTGAGATGGAACTTCGAGAAAATGGATTTTTTATGGCAACATTGATTATGTACGGATTGCCGTTTTTAGGCTTAATGGCTGGAATCATTTTAGGTTACTTTACCGTACCGATACTGATGCCACAGGTCAATCAAGAAGTGGTAAGCTTTGTGTTAGGGCTTATATTTATGACAGGAGTGCTTTTTTGGATACGAAGCCAAGAAAGTAGATGGGAAGGTAAGAAATACAGACCTGTAGCTGCCCGAATTACAACGGATTTGGGTGATGAACTTTAATAAGGGATAAAAAGCTGCTTTGCGAAAATGAGAATTTCGTTAAAGCAGCTTTTTTATTTTGTGAAATTTTAGGAAGTAGCTACACAAAGGTATTTTTTTCAAAGAGAGAAATATAAATTATTTTTGCATAAATCTCTTTCCTAACTTGATGAAAAAGCCCAAAGACATACATTTCTAACTGTAAGAATTTTGCTGCAGAGCAATCACAGATTACGGATTTTGTCCATATGATATGAATAGGGGAGGTGACGAATAATGAGGAATTTAGCAATTTATTTTCATAACCAGGGTTATAATTGCTCTCGTTGCATTATTATGGCGGCAGCAGAAAAATTTGAATTTCCGTTACCTCAGGAAGTATCTGACTGCTGCTGTGGTGTGAATAATGGTTTCGGGGTGGGTACCATTTGTAGTGCTTTGGTGGGAAGTGTTATGGTATTTGGCATTCTTTTTTCAGAGGAAAAAACAAAATTAATGAGATTGGAGCTTTTTATACAGTTTCAAGAAAAATATGGTGGGTTAAACTGCTGTATGGTTTCTGCTTGTAGGGAGGATTGCGATGAGGTGATTGGAGATATTGCAGAATTAACAGAAAAGCTAATTTTAAAATACAAAACGTGATGCCAAAATAAGCCTAGGTAGTTCAATTTTTATCATGAGTTTTTTTGGGAAACGATAGTACTGACTATGATATCATCAGCACTATCGTATGTAACATTATGAGGAGGGAGCAGACTCATCTTGTGAAAGAGGAGAGGCTTCCCGATTGCTTTTTTCCAGACAAGCTATATTGTTCTTCAAAAGTTCTATTTCTTTGGATAACTGCGAATTTTTTGCTTTTTCTGCCGCTAGGGCCTTTTCTAATTGGGCTACAGTTTCTCTCCATTTGGCATTGATAGAACCAATTTCTTCGGAGCGCTGTGCCAAAAGCCGTGATAATTCATCAATTTGTTCCTGCTGTGATTCCGTTGTGGTTTTAAACTGCGAACCATTTCTTGGATAAATGGATGGATTATGATAATCCTCCGAAGCCGAGATATTGGGAAAGGCGGAAAGAGCTACATCCTGCATAGGAAAGGTTGGAATAGGAGGTTGCTCTTTTTCAAAAAACTGCAGAGGTTGAAAATTGCTGTCTATATCCCCATATAACTCTGATGCATCAAAAAGGGGCGACTTCTCTGCAGAAATAAATTCGCCTTTGGTACACCTTCTGGGAAAGGCTGCAGTATATTTTTCTACTGCCTGAAAACTTCCGCCATTGTCTGTAGAGCAACAATGATACGGCTGTCCATTGCCAATCCACATAAAGTGAAGCTTATCATCTTGCTGATAGACCATACAATTTTCGCAATTTGAACCTTCCCATAAAACTCTTGGAGTACTAATAGAGGTAGCCTCTTTATATTGATATACCACTTGGCAACGGAACATACTCTTTACAATATACAAAAGATGAATACGCTCTGAGTTGTTTAATATAGATAAATCAATGCAGGGGTATGGTGTTTGTATAATCGGGTTTACACTGCCTATGGTATAGGGAGATAGCAGCATCTCTCTTGCACTAATTACATTTCTTGCGGTACGGTAATAAAGAATAATGTGATTCTCTCTTACTTTTCTGGCAAAAAATGAAACATTCTGAAAAGGCATAAAACGGTCGATTTTGTAAGGTGTGTTCCATTGTCCATTTTCAGATACTGCATATACCAATGAATGAATGCAAGTTAACTCTGTAGGAAGATGATAAATCATATGAAATTTGTCTTCTTCTGGAAGAATGAAAAATTTTGTTCGGATAAGGTCTTTTCTACCTGAGATAAGTTGTCTGTAATCCCAATGAGAAAAATCTGAGGTTTTTGCCAATACAATATTTCCATCCAATGTACTGTAAAGAACATAAGCAAAGTTTTGATGCTCTGCTATGCTAAATGTAGAAGAAACATTGGAGGCCAAGGTTTTTGGATAAGACCATCCACCTTGAACAGAGACTTTATAGTATAAGGTTGTGAGTTCATGATAAAGTATGCAAAGGCCGTGCTGATTTAATTTTAAATACTTGACATGAGCAGCTTGCATATACTTCCTCCTTCATGCATTTTATAAATATTCTATTTTTGTTTCGAAAAAAAAGAACCATATGACTTGTTTTATATCAATAAGAATAGTTAAAACCATAGAGAACAGCACATAAAAGGGGAGTTTGACCGATGGGTGCTGTTTTTTTGCTATGAAAGTAGAAAAATAACAATTATTATCTAGAAAGAGTAAGATTTAAGAGGGAAAGATACCTAAAATTATATTGAGATTTTTTTAGACTAAAAATTTCATACTATCTAAACAAATAGGAAATGTTTTACAGAAGGGAGGTGAATGTTATGGTAAAAAGCAAGGGAATATTAGATTCTACCAATTTCATTTGGGGAGGAATCATTGCAGTTTTCATGGCTATATTTGGGGAGATGTGGTTTCTTTTTGCAGGTCTGATTGCATTAAATATTTTGGATTGGATAAGTGGCTGGTATTATGCGGCAAAAAATCATCAAAGTAGCTCCAAAATAGGAGCACAGGGCATTGCTAAAAAAGTAGGCTACTGGGTTATTATATCTGTTGCGTTTTACATTGGATATAGTTTTGAACAAATGGGAGTATTATTGGATATGCCTTTACAGTTTACCAATGGAATTGGGTGGTTTGTGTTGGCAAACTACATTATTAACGAAATCAGAAGCATATTAGAAAATGCAGTAAAGCTTAACATTCCTGTTCCCATGTATCTTATTAAAGGTTTAAAGATTACAGGAGACTGGATGGATGGAGCTGCTGAAAAAGCATTTGGAAAGGAAGTGCAGAAACAAAATACATATGAACATCATACGTAAAATGACAAAGGACTCTGTTTTAAAAGAAGGGTCTATTGTTATTTTATTGTTATTTTACGTAAGAAATTACAAAAGATAAGCTGTGGTGAGGGTGATGGCAAATGTAAAAGCATAGGGAGAGAATTTTCCGAGTGCTTGTGCAAAATAACTTTGCTCCAGAAGAATAAAAATTTCTATTTTTACCCATAATCCACGGTATGGAGGTGCATAAATATGAGAATGCCAAAACATATTGGTATTATTCCTGACGGTAACCGTCGTTGGGCAGTACAGCATGGAATGGGAAAAGAACACGGATATGCCTATGGGTTAAATCCTGGAATTTCTGTTTTTAAACTATGTCAGGAGCTTGGAGTAGAAGAACTGACATTTTATGGTTTTACAGTGGATAATACGAAACGTCCTACCATTCAGCGGGAAAAATTCACCGATGCCTGTGTGGAAGCTGTAAAAATGCTGTCAAAAGAAAATGCTGAGCTTCTGGTTATAGGAAATAGTACTTCAAAAATGTTTCCGCCAGAGTTATTGGAGTTTACCACAAGAAGGACTTTTGGCAAAGGTGGTATGAGAGTAAATTTCTTAGTAAATTACAGTTGGGAATGGGATTTAGGGCTTAGAGACAAAACACCAAACATGGCCATTCGCTCACAGGATATTTCCAGAGTGGACCTAGTGATTCGTTGGGGCGGCAGAAATCGGCTTTCTGGATTTTTACCAATTCAGTCAGTTTATTCTGATTTTTACTTTATTGATGAACTATGGCCAGATTATCAGCCAGAGCATTTATACGCTGCCCTGAAATGGTATCAAGTACAAGATATTACATTGGGTGGTTAATGTAGTTGAGAGTTTTTTGCAAAAAATATCCCCCAGTAGCAAAGCTACTAGGGGATTCCTTTTTTATGCCATAGAGTTGGTGGAACCGATTACATTTTTAATTTTTCCTTCTACCAATTCTTGAATTAAATCTCTTGCTGCGCCGCAGTAGCCTCTAGGGTCAAACTCTGCGGGTTTTTCTGCAAAACTTTTACGGATTGCAGCAGTCATAGCCAGACGTAGGTCCGTATCCATATTGATTTTGCAAACTGCCATAGAAGAAGCCTTACGAAGCATCTCTGCAGGAATGCCTTTGGCACCAGCTATATTTCCACCGTAGGCATTACACATCTCTACACATTTTTCATCCACGGAGGATGCACCATGCAGTACAATGGGGAACTGATGAATGCCTTCTGCTTCCAATTTTTCTGTGATTTTTTCCAATCTGTCAAAATCCAGTTTAGGTTCTCCTTTAAATTTGTAAGCGCCATGGCTGGTACCGATAGCGATTGCCAAAGAATCCACACCTGTACGCTTTACAAAATCCACTGCTTGGTCAGGGTATGTATAGGTAG
Source organism: Candidatus Epulonipiscium sp. (assembly GCA_012519385.1). Taxonomy (GTDB): domain Bacteria; phylum Bacillota; class Clostridia; order Lachnospirales; family Anaerotignaceae; genus JAAYQI01. The sequence continues at coordinate 16,713 of JAAYQI010000021.1, read as the reverse complement.
CATGAGCAGCATCTACCTTCACATCATCTTCCACACCTGCCAGTTTTCCAAGCTCTGCTTCTACTACAACACCCTTGGAATGAGCATATTCCACAACCTTTTTGGTTTGTGCAACATTTTCTTCATAATCCAAATGGGAGCCGTCAAACATAACGGAAGTGAATCCATATTCAATACATTCCTTACAGGTCTCAAAATCGGGACCATGGTCTAAATGCAGTGCAATATCAAGGCCTGTTTCTGCAATAGCAGCATCTACCATCGCTTTCAAATAAAGGGGATGAGCGTATTTTAAAGCGCTTTTAGAAACTTGTAAAATAACGGCGGAGTTTTGTTTTTTTGCAGCACGAACAACGCCCTGAATAATTTCCATATTGTTAATATTAAAGGCTCCAATTGCATATTTACCCTCGTATGCCTTTTTAAACATTTCTTTGGTGGTAACTAAAGCCATGGATGAAACACCTCTTTCTGATTATAATATACAAATTATAATACGTAGCGGCAATAGTGGCAAGAGGTTATAGATATTTTATCCAAAGAATCCATAGATAAATGGAAGACGGATATGCTATACTATAGCAAAGAGGTGAAAAAAATGATATGCTTTGCGGGAATTACTTTATTATGTTTTGGTCTGGATGCTATAAGTAAAGCGTGGGTTAATAAGAATATGGATGTTGGAGAATCAAGAGAAATTGCCAAAAATAGACTCTATATTTGGCATATAAAAAATAAAGGGCTTCCATATAATAAATTCGAAGGTTATATGAAATGGATTATCGGTAGCTCTTGTATTTTGATAGGGGTGTTGGTGCAATATTTTATTGCTGTCTTTCAAACAAGAAAAGATAAAAGAATTTTATGGTCTGGTGCTATTTTCTTTGGAGGAGCATTGGGCAATTTGATAGAAAGAATCAGAAAAAGAGAAGTTACGGATTTTATTTATATCAAAGCAAAAGGACTTCCTGTTTTTAATATTTCGGATAGTTGTATTTGTTTTGGAGGACTACTTTTCTTTTTGTCAAGTCTTTTTATTAAAGAAAAAAACCAAAAAAACCAGTGATTTCTATCTTGCCGAATCTGCAATTTCGTACTATAATGGGAGAAGATTAAGTGATGTACTCCTGGAATGTTCGAGAACCTGCTGTATTGAACCTACATGACTGAAACGGGATTCCTATAGGCGAAGGATATGTCAGGCCTCAGTATAATTCCCTTTGGGCAGAGGAAGACAAACTCCTTGGCTGCGGTTGCCCACCTGGCTTAGGCTAGGTGTCAAAAGGTAGGAACGGCATTCCGGGTAATACATATAATTGCTACTATAAAAATAAACATAAATGAATCAGAATTTTAACGCTATGTTAAGATTCTGTTTTTTTATTGCCCAAAAGTACTTGAGTGGAATGTATGGGACGAGTTCATCATAGAATGATTAGAGATGCTTACGTTACAAAGGAAGGAGTTTTAAAGATGAAACAAAAGGTGATGCTATTTTGTTTGTGCTGTGTCATATTATGCGGATGTATCAGCCGAGAAAAGGAGCAGAAAACACAAGTTATGAAACCTATACAAAATACGATTGATATTGCAGAAGGCAGAATAGGGGATGATATGCCTGTTACACGGGCAATGGCTGCCAAAATGATTGCCCTTGCCTTTTATTCCCAGGAAGAAATCAAAAACGTAATATCTAAAGAGAATTTTACTGATATTGACCAAGATGAGTGGTATGCTCCTTATGTGTATAGTGTTGTAAACCTAGGATTTATGCAAGGAGATGGAGAAGGGTTTCATCCTGAGGAACCTATTACGTTATATCAAGCGCAGGTGCTGATGGAAGGGTTAAATCCTGATAGCAAGGAACGAATTAAGCTTACCGATGATACAAAAGATAAACCTGTTGCCTATAGTTTATGGATGGAGGTATTTATAAATGCTTTAAAGGGTCGTAGGGCGGAGGATAGCTTGTATTCCTATGGAATGTTTGCCAAAGAATTGGTAGTGCTGAGAGCGGAAAAGGAAGAAAATAAGTGGCTAACCACCCATGGCATAGTACATACAGAAGGATATGATTTTAGTAAATATGTGGGAAAGAAGCTTATTGCTTTGGTAAAAAACGGTGAAGTAGCAGGGCTTATGGAACTGACGCAAAATAACCCTCTGATTGAAAATGTTGGGTATCGCTGGGATAAAAATGGTATTGAACTAGATGCAGGCTATGGCAAGGCATTATTTGCTTATGAAGGTAAGGAGCTAAAACAGGCAGAAGGCTTAGGCGATATTCAACTGCAAAAAGGGGCTGCGGTGCAAGTTTTTCCTGCGGAGAAGGTGGAAAAGGATATCATTAAAAAAGCAGATGAGAAGGAGGTTCATCTGGGGAGCTTAGGATGTCTGCAGTGGCAGGAAAATTTTAGGGTTTATGAGGAGAAGGAGGATGGACTACGCAATCGTAGTATTTCTCGTTTGATTTGCGGAACGGATATTGCAGATTTTTACCGTAAAGACGGAAAACTATGTGCAGCAGTTATCCGAAGAAAAACAGAGCCTCAAAAAATAAGGGTTCTATTAAGCAATACAGGATTTAAAGGGTATCTTCATGAGAAGGTAGAGATTACTGCCAATGAGGATTACAATGTGATGTATGGAACCCAGAAAAAGGTAATTCCCAAGGGGGAGAGCCTCCTTCTTACCTTGCAGGAGGATAAGGGGCTATTTGAAAATAAACGTATTACCTTAGAATGTAAAAAGAATGGAATATTTTCTTTAAATAGTGTATCAAAAGGGGGAGAAACACCAAGATATCAAGGCATCCTGGAAATAGAAAAGCAGGGGAATGGTTTTATTATTGTAAATGAATTGCCCTTTGAAGAATATATAAAGGGAGTTGTTCCGGGAGAAATGCCAGTGAGCTTTGGATTGGAAGCACTGAAAGTACAGGCCGTTGCCGCCAGAAGCTATGGATACAATCAGTATTATGCCAATGCTTACGGAAGGTATGGTGCCCATGTAGATGATTCTACAGGATGCCAAGTATATAATGGTTATACAGAGGCTCCCTTGGCGGAACAGGCCGTGGAGGAAACAAAAGGAATGTGTCTTGTTTATGGAAATAAAATTGTAAATGCCAATTTCTATTCCACTTCCTCTGGAGTTACTGCCAATTCAGGCGAGGTATGGGCATCGGATGGCGGCAGGCAGTTTCCATCTGCCAACAGAGAGTATTTGATTTCCCAAAATCAAGGAATAGAGAAAGATTTGGGAGACTTATCTAACGAGGAGAGTGTTTCTGCTTTTCTTAAAGACTGGACATCAGAAGGATATGATGCCAATTCACCATGGTATCGGTGGAAGGTTACATTTTCTGGGGCACAATGGAATGAAATTATTTCTTCGGGTCTTAAGGAAGTGAAAAAAAGCAATGCGAACTTGGTACAGGTATTACAGAAGGATGGAAGTTGGAAATCTGGCGGTTCTATTGAAATAGGTACGATAAAAGATATTTCTGTTTCAAAGCGAGGGCAGGGGGGCAACGCTATGATTTTAGAAATAAAGGGCGAGAAGCAAACAGTACGAGTTTTAACAGAGCTGGCAATTCGAAAAACATTACGTCCTGCAAAGCAAGGTGAGGGGGAGGATATTATCATTCAGTGTTTTGATGGAAGTATTAGGCAAAATATGAATCTTTTACCCAGTGGATTTTTTGTAATAGAAGAAAAAAAGGATGAGAATGGGAATCTCAAAGAAGTAACATTTCATGGAGGGGGTAACGGCCATGGCGTGGGCATGAGTCAATATGGAGCCAAGGGTATGGCAGAAAGAGGCTATACCTATGATAAAATATTGGAGCATTATTTTCATAATGCAAAAGTGTACCAAGTGATTGGAAAAAAGTAAGGATAACAAAAAGCCTTTCGGATACGATGTAAAAACATTGAGCCGAAAGGCTTTTTTATTATGGGCTCTAGCCTGCTTCGCTAGCTCAACAGGCTAAAGCCATAATAAAACTGACACCATATGAAAGAGTGGTGTCAGTCAGCTTAATGTTAAGATATTCTATTTTTTTGTTACTAAATAAATGGATTTATAGGCTCCAGTTTTTAATCCATGAAACCTAACATTTGAACAAAGCTTTCTATAACCTTTGCTACCTCTGCTCTGGTAGCCATTCCCTTAGGATCAAACATTCCATTGCTCTTGCACGCAATTATACCTTCTTTGTATGCCCATGCTAGGGCATTTTTAGCATATTCAGATATATCATCCACATCATTAAAATAAGCAAGGACTATGGTGTCAGCATTAGGTGAAACTGCATATCTTCTAATGTTCAGTTGTGCAAAGCAGTGGTTGGCTGTCTGAAACTTTTGAGAGCTATGATACAATAGAAACACGATTAAAAAAGTATTTTTGTAGGGAGTGAATATATAAAATTCGTTCCTGATTTTTTTTGCATTAATAGACTTGGATACTATATCAATGAATGCCAATAACAAAAGCCGAGAATCATTTTCTCGGCTTATTCCCGTGTTGAATTTTTTCCTAATATTGGATTTAATATTGGATTTTAGTAGATTATACCAGACCGCTTATAGATACAAGAAAACCCCGTAAAATCAACGTTTCATTGAGTTTACAGGGTTACTTCAATTTTTTTAAAGGCATGGAGATGAGGGGAATCGAACCCCTGTCCGAAAGCCCATCCATAAAAACTTCTCCCATCACAGCTGCTCTTTTGCAATTCCCGCAACCTATTGCCGAACAGCAGGCCATAGGTTTTGGTAGCTTCATAAATCTTTTCTACCGGCAAAGCTTAGGGCAGAAAGGTCATCACCTAGTCGGCGCCAGATTCTTTAACAGTGATCGATTAAAGGCTGACGAGCAGCGCTTAGGCTGCTAATAAAGAATAATCTTTGTCGTTTCTTTTTAAAAGTTTCCGGTTTTTTGACGCAGCTAACCGGGCCTGCGGATGGCTATTTCTATTTTCAAGACTCCCGTCGAAACCATTACATCCCCTTATTAAATAATGAGACAAAAATTATTTATAATGTTAAATTGCGAATTTTGAACTCTTTTTCTGCTTCACGGCGTTGGTCATTTTTTGCAATGGTTTGGCGCTTATCATAGAGCTTTTTACCTTTTGCAATACCAATATCAACCTTAACAAGACTACGGTCAAAATAAATCTTGAGAGGGACTACAGTATACCCTGTTGCGGTAATTGCCCCAGCAATTTTATTAATTTGGCTTTTATGCAGTAAAAGACGGCGGGTACGCAAAGGATCTTTGTTAAAAATATTTCCCTGCTCGTAAGGGCTGATGTGCATACCATAAAGCATGGCTTCGCCATGTTCAATACGAATATAGCTTTCTTTTAGGCTACATTTTCCCATACGCAAAGATTTTACCTCTGTTCCAACCAAAGAAATACCTGCTTGAAATACTTCCTCTATAAAATAATCATGATATGCTTTTTTATTTTGTGCTATTAATTTTGTACCCTTCTCTTTGGCCATTGCTAACCCCTTCAAGATATTGAACTTTTAGTTTGTTTATCAATTATATCATACTTTTCTAAAAAAGCAACTCACAGCGGGTACAAAATTACAGCATTTTTCTGGAATTTATTTTTAAAAACTCTGCTTGTATCTTTTTTTAATGAATAAATCTGCTAATTCAAGATATGTTCTAATGTCACATTTACTAAGGCAATAATATAATGATAGTAGAATATTTGTGGGTGGAGTGAGTATGATGCCAGAAGAATTGATAACAGTTCAAAAAATGGTTATCCAAGACAGTATAAAACAGGGTAATACAGTTATTTTAACCTATAAAATTGAATATCCTAGATTTTGTTCTGACTATTTTTCATGTGAGATAGAAAAAGTGAATCATTATTACTATATGAATGCAATGCAGACAAAAAGGAATTATACCACGGTGCTTTGCAAAGGTGCAATGGATGATTTATACTTTGCTAGAAAAAATAATTTCCCATTTCATACACATGAAGCTATGGTAACCTATACAGTGACCTATAATGCGGGTTGTATTGTCAGCCTTTTCTTTGATAGTTATATGTATTTGGGAGGAGCGCACGGGGATACTGTTAGATCCTCTCAAACTTGGAATATGCAAAAGGGAGAGAAGATTTCACTGGCGGAATTATTTGATTGTAATGATGATATGAAAGACTACATTATAATGCATGTTAGAAAAGAAGTGAGCCAAAATCCTGAAGAGTATTTCAGCACTGCGTGGGTAGCGATAGGTCAGGAATTTAATCCGTTATACTTCTATTGTACGCCCGAGGGAGTTATAATTTATTTTCAGCAATATGCCATTGCACCATATTGTGCAGGAATACGAGAGTTTTTGCTGCTATATGGTGAGTGTTTCATGAATCCGTTAGAAAAATGTAATCCGTTGTATTAAAGCAGATGGAAAGTACAGCAAAAAAGTAATTTTTTGTAGTTATTTCATAAGGGGGTTCCCATTGATTGCTACCCAAATTGGCAATAAATTTTTTGTTTTAGGTATAAATTTTTCATCACTATTGCCTTGTGATATAACATTGACTGATATGCGCTGTGTTGATATAATCGAACAATGTGCGTCTTAATTGTCTATTTTATATTTCACACAAAAAGGAGGTAGTGATTTTCGTCATCCTTGGATGAAAATCAAATTTACATGAATGCAGAAAAAACATATGTTAGTGTTAAAACAGGAGATCCCAGTGCTCTTGGGCTTTTAGGCCTAGCGTTGGTAACTCTGGTGGCATCTTCACAAAAGCTTGGCATTACAGAAGGGGTTTCCTATATATTACCCTGGGCAATGTTCCTTGGTGGATTTGCACAATTATTTACCAGCGTTTTAGATTTTAAGAAAGAAAATGCTTTTGGCGGTACTGCTTTTGGCGGATACGGATTTTTCTGGCTGGGAGTTGGTATGTGCTGGATGATTAAGCTAGGTGTATTCGGCAGCGAAATGGCTCAAAACATTGACGTAAGTCAGTTGGGCTTTGCTTATTTAGGTTATTTAATCTTTAGTATTGGCATGACCCTTGCTGCAACGGTTACAAATAAGGTCTTATTCTCTATTTTTGTACTAATTGATGTTCTCTTTGTTGGCTTAACATTCAGTACTTTTGGTATTATGGAAGAACCAATGCACATGATGGCAGCATATGCAGAGTTAATGATTGCCTTCTTATCCTTATACCTTTCTGCAGCCACTGTACTGAATATACAATTTAACCATGAATTTTTATGGGTAGGAAAACCTATAAATTACTTTAAAGAAAATAAAAGAGGATGCTTATTTGCTGGAGAAGAGAAATAACATATAAACAAAAGAATAATTGCAATTTGCGATGAATTATAATGAAACGACATAGTAGGTGCATATATAATTAAGATGCCATCCCGGAAAATTTATTTTTCCGGGTTTTTTTATGGCAAAAGTGTTATCCGTACTACAAAACGGGAAGAAAAATGCTTATAAAGAACTGCATCTTTTGCATTTTCTTTTTTTGATGCGATAGGCAATGAAAAAAAGAAGCAGCGCAATAGCTACGGCAAAAGCCCATTTATGTTCTTGATAAAAAAGAGTGGCACTTTCCCAGTTTTTACCCATATAGTATCCGCAGGAGATTAAAATACTATTCCATAAAAAAGCTCCGATTGCAGTATAGGTAAGAAATAAGGAAACACTCATAGATGCCATGCCGGCAGGAAAAGAAATGTAAGTTCTGGCAATAGGAAACATTCTGGCAAATAGCACAGAAAGCCTTCCATGCCGCTGAAAGAGAATCTTTGCTCTCTCCATACCAATTTGCAGTGTTTGAAAGCGTTTGCAGAGGGTTTGTTCTAAAAAACTTCCTCCAATACGGCCGATTGTGTAGCAAAAAAGGCTACCCAATGTTCCTGCAATCGTACTGGTTAGTATGACGGCAATGAGGTTCATGTTTCCTTGTGCAGACATATAGCCAATTAATGGTAGCAATATCTCGCTAGAGATGGGAAAACAGGCATATTCTAGCCCTGCGGCAAAAAATATACCTCCATATCCTAAAGAAAGGATTATGTTTTTTAATGCATCCAATAGATTCATACGCTTTTCTCCAAAGAATTATCTGATTAGTATTTATTTAATACTATGAATCTACTGGGATAGATATATCCTAAAAGCGGAGAAAAGATAGCCTTCAAGCACAGGGTAAAAGGTTTCTTTTATAGCTTGTGCTTGAAGGCTATTCTTGCGTAGCAAGAGTAAATTTCAGTTGTCTGGAGAGAGCGTCCAAAGCTCTTTATCGGACAATTCACGAGTGCATACAATATATTTTTCAATCATTTTTACGGGATGGTAAGAATGCTTTGCCTTACGCATTCCTTCTATACCCATGTCCTCTTCACGGTTGATTAAGGTTACATCTTGGCATTCGTGAAGCACATATTGCTGGTTAATCATAGGATATACTCCATCAATGCCGGATTCTCCTTTTTCGATATGAATTAGCTGCATATGAGGCAATAATCGTTCCCCTAAAGTGAATGCAACCATTCTCTCGTTAATCCAGATAGAGCCGCCTGTAAGGCCTAGCTCCTCCATATGCTCTAACGCAAGATGAACGGATTCCCTTTCTTCAAATAGTTCAATAGAGGATTCTTCCTTTTGTTCGCTCCATTCATCATATAGCTTCATACAATCGGATATCATATCAGGTGTGACTTTTTTATATTGATAATCTGGATAATTGGCTAAAAAACGATTGATATAATTTCGTTTGCCGTGATATTTTTTTCCTTTTAAAGTAGCAAGGCTTTCCCTATCATATACATAATCCCAAGCAATATCCAAAGGTTTTATCTTTAACTCAGGATAACAGGCTTCGATTTTTTCTTTAAAAGGAGACCATACAGAGCGTAGGGTAGGCTCTGTGCCGATAGACCGCATATAATCCAAGGCTACGTCTACCGCTTTACGATAATCTACTTCTACACCAAAATAAGGAATGGGTGCCCATAGATATACAGGAACACCAGTATAATCCAGTTTGATATATAAGCAATTTTCCCATTGTGCGTATTCCATTTTATTATTGGTTCCCCATATAAAAAGATTGGTAAAGGATAAATCGGAACATTCCAACTGCCATCCTTTGGTATATTTTTCAATAATACTTTTGCTTTCTAATGTAATTGGTTTAAATTGCAGGTTCATAATTTGCCTCCGTCTATTTTAGTACTCGTCAACGATATAACAATTTGTTTTGGGAAAAAGAAGATTTATTCTTTGGGCCTGTACGGAATGATAAACTTGTACATATCCTTCCCTAATTGCTTCTTGTAATGTAAGATAACCCATCAAAATTTGGGTAAGATGCCCCGCAGAAATAGAAATATCAGGTTCTTGCTGCACTTTATTTCCTCGCAGGTCAAAAACTCCATTATTTTCTGCAAGAATAGGGTCTGTAACATGAATGGCATACCCGTCAAAGGAGGATACAGTATTGAGCAATTTTGCAATATGGATACCTCCTGCAACACCTTTTGGTACTTTTTTTATTCTTGTAAAGCCAAAAGAGAGACTTTCAAAATCAGAAGGAAGTTTTACACTTAATGTTAGCCCTGTTCCATAGCTAAAAAGTCCTTCCATAAGCTGGCGCATACTGTTTTCAGAATCTGCCATCACTTCTACTGCTTGCAGCAAGGTATCCGTTTTATAGTAAAAACAATATCCTTTTATGATACTCTCTGAGAAAAAAACGATACATTTTCCGCCGTCTGCTGCATAGTCTTCCCATTTTAAATAGAAATCTGCAGCAGTTCTGCTTACACATCCTGAATATTTCTTACTCAACTGATGATAACAACGATAAACTCCGTGAAAATGCTCTGATTGTAAATCCACTTCGCAAACAGAGCTTGTTTTTTGAAAAAGAGGAATTCTATCCGCTGTTAAATAGCAGGCGTTAGAAACGGGATAATGTCCAAAAGAATAATAGCTATTTAAAACAGCAGGAGTATGAACAGCCAATATAATATCATCATCATATAAAGAATGCATCATATAGGAAAAAAGTTCCTTCATATATCCTTTTTTGCGAAAATGCGGATGAGTGCAAACACCACAAAGCATAGCACCACGCACCAGTTTTCCACGTATGAAAATATGCAGAGGGTAAGACTGCATACAGCTTACCATCCTATGTTCTTCTTTAATACATACAGAATAGGATGGAAGAAATCTTCGGGAAAAAAGCCAGTTGATAAAAGTATCACTGTCACCAAAGCAAGTCTTCCATAAATATTCAAACTCTTTTTTATCACTCCATAGGGCCTGTCTTATCTGTTTCAAATGCACACCTTCTTTGCATAGTTCATATTTTGTCATTTTAGTACAAACAATAAATAAAGTCAAATGATATTTATTCTTAACTTCGCTTGGATTGGCACTTTATCGCCTATTCATCATATAGTGTAGTATCTATCAGAAAGGGGGATTTTTATGAGTAAAATAAAATCTTTTGCCGCCTTGGTAGTAACGGGCATAATGGCAATTAGCTTATTTACCGGGTGTGCACCAAAAGAGGAGGAAAAAGATACCATACGATTAAATGAAGTAGTACATTCTATTTTTTATGCACCTCAATATGTTGCATTGGAAAAAGGCTTTTTTGCAGAAGAAGGTTTGGAGGTTGTTTTATCTGTTGGGCAAGGTGCGGATAAATCTATGACAGCACTGCTTTCTGAATCAGCGGATATTGCTCTATTAGGGATAGAAGCAGGAATTTATGTCACCAATGAGGGAAAAGAGGGGCATATCAAACCCTTTGCACAGCTAACACAGCGAGCAGGGAATTTTATTGTATCTCGTCAAGAAGAACCTAATTTTAAATGGGAAAATTTAAAAGGAAAATCAATTATTGGCGGACGCCCCGGTGGAATGCCTGAACTGATACTGGAGCACGCTATCAAAAGTAATGGCTTAGTCATCGGAGAAGATGTAGAAATTATTAATAATATTGCTTTTTCATCCACATCAGGAGCATTTGTTGGTGGCGTTGGTGATTATACCGCAGAATTTGAGCCTGTAGCCAGCACATTAGAAGAACAGGGAAATGGCTATGTAGTGGCATCCTTGGGCGAGGCAAGCGGTTTTTTACCTTATACAGTATATATGACAACAGATACTTATGCAAAAGAAAATCCGGAGCTTGTGCAAAAATTTACAAATGCAATTTATAAAGGTCAAAAATGGGTGAATGAGCATTCAGCACAAGAGGTTGCTGAAGTTTGCTTGCCTTATTTCAAAGAGAGCAGTATCGAATTGTTGACAAAAGTTGTGGAACGCTATAAAGCACAAGAAACATGGAAGGAAAATCCTGTGTTTGATAAGGAAGGCTTTGAATTGATACAGAATATTATGCAAGATGGTGGAGAATTAGACCGCAGAGTGGATTTTGACACACTGATTGATAATAGTTTTGCTAAAAAAGCAATGGAAACAGTCCGCTAATGGAAGAAATAGAGGTTGTTTTCAAAAGACTAAATCCTTATTAGGGTTTAGTCTTTTTTATATCGTATTTATTGCAGAATTTAAAACGCATAATTGACAAAATATGTGTTCCGCGTTATATTCGATAGCATAGGTTCAGGATATACTTACATAACCCAAATGACAGCGTTTCGGGAAGGAAGAGTGACATGGATAAGGAATACTTGATACAGGAGTCTCCGTTAAAAGCAATTTTTATGTTTGCTTTGCCTATGATTATTGGAAATTTATTTCAACAATTTTATACAATGGTGGACTCTATTGTGGTGGGGAGATATGTAAGTGAAGATGCCCTAGCAGCCATAGGTGCCTCCTATTCTTTAACAAATGTGTTTATTTGCATTGCCATAGGCGGCGGGGTTGGAGCCTCCGTTATTACTAGCCGCTATTTTGGTTCCAGAGAGTATAGTAAAATGAAACGTTCCATGTATACAGCGTTTCTTTCTTTTTTTGCGATTAGTATTCTACTGGCAGTGATAGGATATACCACAGGAGAAGCAATCGCTAGAGTGCTAAATACCCCAGAGGATATTATGGATATGACAAAGGAATATTTAGATATTTACTTTTTGGGGCTTCCTTTTTTATTTATGTATAATATTTTTGCGACGATGTTTAACGCCATTGGGCGTTCTAAAATACCGTTATATTTGTTGATATTTTCTTCTGTTTTTAATATTGGGCTAGATATTTATATGGTTTGTGTGCTGCATCTTGGGATTGCTGGTGTTGCATGGGCAACATTCATTGCACAGGGTATCTCTGTAGTTGCCTCCTTTTTTATATTTATGAAAGAATTGAAGCAATTTCCTACAAAAGATCAGCAAGTTTTTAGTAATTCTGATTTTATTCAAATGTCAAAGGTAGCTTTGCCTTCTATATTTCAGCAATCGGCGGTTTCTATTGGGATGTTGCTGGTTCAATCTGTAGTGAATGGTTTTGGTACCCAGGTTTTGGCGGGATTTTCCGCTGCAATGCGTGCGGAGAGTATATGTATTGTTCCCATGGCGGCAATGGGGAATGCTATGTCCTCCTTTACTGCCCAAAACATGGGGGCGAAGAAGTTTGATAGAGTGAAAAAAGGATATCAGACCGCCAATGGATTGGTACTTCTTTTTGCTGTTATCATCTGTATAGTACTTGAGCTTTATCACGACGCTATTATCCAAGCCTTTTTGGGAGAAAAGGGTACAATTATAGCTCTGGAAACAGGAAGCTCTTATGTGAAATTTATGGGTTGGTTCTTTATTTTGATTGGGCTTAAAATGTGCGTGGATGGGTTGCTACGGGGAGCGGCGGACATGAAGCTATTTATGGTGGCAAATCTTGCCAACTTTACCTTTCGGGTATGCTTTGCAGTGATTATGGCTCCTAAGTACGGCATTGCTATGGTTTGGTATGCAGTTCCCATTGGTTGGTTAATCAATTTTATAATTTCTTTTGGGAGATACCGCACAGGAAAATGGATGCACATAGGAGAAGAGGAAGGCATCTCAGCATAATCTGGCTATCCTTTCATAAATCAAAAAGAAAAAAGCCTGATTATTTATTTTGATAGCCATAAGGGTTGTTATCAATACTTTAAATATGCCAAAATACTTTATAAATTGGTATTGACAAAGAAAATATCACATGATAAACTGCGTATAGATTATATGACTGACGGAAAAGTGGAGATAACCACATGAAGTATAATCACGTAATTAAGCCGACCGTCTGGGCAGAAAAAGCCCGGATTGTCGGCTTTTTCTATTTCAAATTTTAAGGTGAACCAAGCGTGAGGTGATTACTATGCCTAAAGGAAAAATTCATTCTGTGGAGACAATGGGATTGGTAGATGGCCCTGGTATACGTACCATAGTATTTTTGCAGGGATGCCATTTGAGGTGTAAATATTGTCATAACCCTGATACATGGGAGCTTCACTCCTCAAAAGAAATGGAAGTGGAGGAGGTTATGAAGCTGTTGCGGCGATATCGACCTTATTATGGAGAACTGGGTGGTGTTACCGTATCTGGTGGTGAGCCATTACTACAGATTGAGTTTTTGACAGCACTTTTTCAAAAATGCAAAGAAGAAGGCATTTCTACCTGCTTGGATACAGCTGGCTATGGCAATGGAGAGTATCAGCAATTACTCCAATATACGGATTTTGTACTTTTTGATGTAAAGCATTATTCTCCAACGAAATATAGAGAGCTGACAGGCGGAGATATTTCACGAGCAGAAGCATTTTTGCAGGCTGTAATAGAGAGTGAAACACCTCTATGGATTCGCCACGTAGTGGTACCTGGTTTAACGGATACCAAGGAGCATATGGAGGGCTTAAAGCAGTATATTTCAGCCATTCCTAATGTAAAAAAGGTAGAACTTTTGGGCTACCATACTCTGGGGGTATCAAAGTATCAAGGTATGGGGATAGCGTATCCCTTAGAGGGAGTGCCCACAATGGACCCAAATGTGCTAAAGGAATTACAGGATAGTATTACCAAAGGAAATTAATGGAATAGAAAAAAATTACGGAGGATGATTATAGAATGAAACAACAAGCTTGGCAAGGATTTCACGAGGGAACATGGACAAAGGAAATTGATGTACGTAACTTTATACAAAAAAATTATTCTCTTTATGAGGGAGACGAATCCTTTTTAGAAGGACCTACGGAAAGAACAAGTAATTTGTGGGATAAATGCAGTGAGCTTCTTTTGGAAGAAATGGAAAAAGGAATTTTGGACGTTGAAACAGAGATTATCTCTGGCATTGATAATTTTGCACCTGGATACATAGATAGGGAAAATGAAGTGATTGTTGGCTTACAAACAGATGCACCTCTGAAAAGAATTGTAAACTTATACGGCGGAGTTAATATGGCATCTTCTGCATTAAAGCAGTATGGCTATGAATTAAATCCACAGATTAAGAAAGATTTTCAAGCTTATAGAAAAAGCCATAATGAAGGCGTTTTTGATGCATATCCTGAAAGAACAAAGGTTGCAAGACACGTGGGATTATTAACAGGTCTGCCGGATGCTTATGGCCGTGGCCGTGTGATTGGAGATTACAGGAGAGTGCCTCTGTATGGTGTTGACTTTTTGATAGAACAAAAAGAAAGAGAGTTCTCTCAATTTGATGGTCCTATGACGGATGAACGTATCCGTACCAGAGAAGAATTGCGTATGCAAATTCGTGCTTTGGAGGAAATGAAATCCATGGCACTGAAATATGGTGTGGATATCAGCCAGCCTGCGAAAGATGCAAAGGAAGCGGTACAGTTTTTGTATATGGCATATTTGGCAGGGGTAAAGGAAAACAACGGTGCAGCCATTTCTCTTGGCAGAACCTCTACATTTTTAGATATTTATCTGGAAAGAGATTTAAAAAATGGTATCATCACGGAAAAAGAGGCACAGGAACTTATTGACCAGTTTATTATAAAATTAAGATTAGTAAGACATTTGCGTACACCAGAGTATAATGAATTATTTGGTGGTGACCCTACATGGATTACAGAGGCAATCGGCGGTATCAGTATCAATGGGAAACCTCTTGTTACAAAAAACTCCTACCGCTATTTACATACTTTAACTAATTTGGGAACAGCTCCCGAACCAAACATGACAGTGCTTTGGAGCAGAGATTTACCTCAACATTTTAAAAATTATTGTGCGAAAATGAGCATTGAAACGGACTCTATCCAATACGAAAATGACGATGTCATGAGACCAATATACGGAGATGATTATGCTATTTCCTGCTGCGTATCTGCTATGCGTGTTGGAAAGCAAATGCAGTTTTTCGGTGCAAGGGCAAACATTGCAAAATCCCTTCTTTTGGCAATGAATAGCGGTGTGGATGAATTGCAGAAGGTTCCTGTTGTACCAGGCATTGCTCCTATGGCAGGGGATGTTTTGGAGTATGAAACTGTGATGGAATCCTACAAAAAGGTGCTGGATTATGTGGCAGAGTTATATGTAGATACCATCAATATCATTCATTATATGCACGATAAGTATGCTTATGAAGCAAGCCAGATGGCATTGCATGATGCACAGGTAGAACGTCTTACTGCATTTGGTATTGCAGGTATTTCTGTAGTGGCGGATTCTCTTTCTGCCATAAAATATGCGAAGGTTACACCAATCCGTGATGAGGATGGCATCACTGTTGATTTTGCGGTAGAAGGAGAGTATCCAAAGTATGGAAACGATGATGATAGGGTAGATGATATTGCCGTTGAAGTTGTAACTTATTTTTCTAATGCACTGAAAAAACACCCAATTTATCGTAATGCAAAGCATACCTTATCTGCTTTAACCATTACCAGCAATGTAATGTATGGCAAAAAGACAGGAAGCACACCTGATGGCAGAAAACATGGAGAACCTTTTGCACCTGGAGCAAATCCTATGCATGGACGTGACGAAAATGGTGCTTTGGCTTCTTTAAACTCTGTGGCTAAGATTCCATACCGAAATGTTTGTCAGGATGGAGTTTCCAATACGTTTTCTGTAGTACCTGCGGCATTGGGCAGAGATGAAGCGCAAAGAATTGAAAATTTAACTCATATTTTAGATGGATACTTTATACAGGGAGCACATCACTTAAATGTAAATGTAATGAATCGGGATATTTTGGTGGATGCCATGGAGCACCCTGAAAAATATCCTACACTTACTATCCGTGTATCTGGTTATGCTGTAAACTTTAATCGTTTGACAAAAGAGCAACAACAAGAGGTTATCAAAAGAACATTCCACGAAGCAATGTAAAACTAAAAACGAAAAGTTCAACAAAAGGCGCCTTCCACTAGGGAGGTGCATTTTGTATACAAGAGGGAGAAAGAGGGTGTGGAAGTACTGAAAATAAAAAAACATAAAAAGGAAGACAGTAAAAAACTGTCTTCCTTTCTGAGTGTAGACAAAGCCAAAACCTTGAAGGATTCTCCATGAACACCCACAAGGGTCCCATCCTTGGATTCTTATAAAACCCTACAAATATGCGGTTTTAAAGAAAGTTTGGTCTTGCTTTTTCAAAAAAATGAGTGGGTTTGGGCAAAGCCCAAGGTTTGTATTCCTTTTGATAATTACTTATTAAAAAATGCTTCTAGCTGGTTTAGCATAATTTCTTGTTTTTCTCCGGTTTCCATGG
>JAAYQI010000211.1 GCA_012519385.1 Candidatus Epulonipiscium sp. | reverse complement strand
TCCTATGGGTTCTTACAAAAATCCTATGATATGTGATGAGGATAATCTTCGGGCGGTATCAGAGAGGCTGCAAAATGTTACCATCGTATGCGCTGATTACAGAGAATCCGCAGACTTCATTGACGAAAGCACCTTTGTTTATTTCGATCCGCCCTATCGTCCTATTACTGACACGGCTAATTTTACAGCATACACGGAAAACTTGTTTAATGATGAAGAACAGATTGAACTTGCCAAGTTTGTTGATGATATGCACAGAAAAGGCGCAAAGATAGTCATCAGCAATTCCGATCCAAAGAACTCCGATAATGAGGACGATTTCTTTGATAATATCTATTCCGCTCATAAAATCAAACGTGTTGAAGCAACTCGTATGATTAACTGCAATAGCGAAGCAAGAGGAAAAATAAAAGAGTTGCTTATATCAAATTTTTAAGTGAAACGGCTATGGAAATCAGAGAAGGAACGCAACGCATAGAAAACGGAACTAAAAAGACTGCTTGAAACTGACCGAGATACTTTCAGAATTATATCAACGGCAGGCTTCGGCGGAAGAAGGGGTTTATATGGCTAACAGAAATTTTAGCACTTGGTTGTCTGGCTTTCGTGACAGCATCGCAGACTATAGCTACTACATAGATTTTGAAAAAGTCCATCACAATGTCGATAGTATCAAGGTTGAGCTTAATATTCTCAACTCACTTATTGGCTCTAAAAATATCAAAGAGGATTTCAAAGCGTTAATCAAGAAATATCCCGAAACGCTGAAATGTATTCCTCTCCTTCTTGCCGTTAGAACCAATGAAATATACTGCCAGGACGAAAATGGCGGTCATCTGTATCAGTTTAACTTTGGCAAATATCTACCCAATAGTCAGGTTCATTATGAACGCTACGCATATTTTATGGAGCATACAGGTCTTTTCGATTTGCTTGAGAACCATATTATCAATAATCTTGTTGACTATGCGACTGGTGTGGAAACCGGACTTGATTCCAATGGTCGCAAGAATCGTGGCGGTCATTTGATGGAGGATTTGGTTGAAAGTTTCATCAAGAAAGCCGGTTTTGTAAAGGATAAAACCTATTTCAAGGAAATGTCTATCCACCAGATTACTGCAAAATGGGGTATTGACCTTTCTGCCATCTCCAATAAAGGCAAGATGGAAAAGCGTTTTGACTTCGTTGTAAAAACCCCTACTATGATTTATGGTGTTGAAACAAACTTCTATGGTAGCGGCGGAAGTAAGCTTAATGAAACTGCTCGCAGCTACAAAACGCTTGCATTGGAAACGGATATTATTAACGGCTTTACATTCGTTTGGTTTACAGATGGTAAGGGATGGACAAGCGCCCGAAATAACCTTGAAGAAACTTTTGATGTGATGGAACACATTTATAGCATCAAGGATTTGGAGAACGGTATCATCACAGAGGTTTTTAAATAATGGCAAAGAAAATCACAAAATGGGAACCGGAAGATTTTGAGTTGGAGATGACAACACATTGGTCTTTTCCAAAACGTGGCGATTGGGCTACCCACGATGCAAAATGGCGTGGAAATTGGTCGCCGTATATTCCACGTAATATTCTGCTCAGATATTCCAAAGAGGGAGATTTAGTCCTCGATCAGTTCGCTGGCGGTGGTACAACGCTTGTTGAAGCAAAATTGCTCAATCGCAACATAATCGGCGTTGATGTCAATGAAGTTGCGCTTGCTCGTTGCAGGGAAAAGGTGGACTTTGAACACGAAGGAGCTGACGGTAAGGTCTACATACACAAAGGAGATGCTCGCCATTTGGATTTTGTTCCAGATAACAGCATTGACCTTATCTGTACCCATCCGCCGTATGCCGATATTATTCAGTACAGCGAAGATATAGAGGAAGATTTATCTCATTTGAAGGTCAAGGACTTCATTGAAGAGATGAAGTCTGTGGCTGCTGAAAGCTATCGGGTATTGAAAAAAGACAAGTTCTGCGCCGTTTTAATAGGCGACACTCGCCAAAAAGGACATATGATTCCAATGTCTTTTGAGGTTATGCGTGTTTTTGAAGAGGCAGGATTTAAGCTTAAAGAGTTAATAATCAAGGAGCAGCACAATTGCAAAGCTACTGGATATTGGAAAACAAACAGTGCGAAATTCAATTTTCTTTTGATAGCTCACGAGTATCTGTTTGTATTTAGAAAGTAAAATATAATATCGTATTTCTTTATTGCTTCTGTATAGCCTAATTTCCCATTCAGATATGCCTCTACCTCCCTTATCTTTTCTTCAGGTTGTATCTTTGGCTTTTAAGGCATTAATGATGCTCCCCTTTAAGTATGACAGTTTTGTTTACTACTGTCTGCTTATGGGGGAGCATATCACATTAGCCTGCTCATTTTTTATAGCCTTTATTCAGCTACGCAGGCTGCCTGCATCACTGAGACTGCCTGCATCGCTGATTCTTGTGTGTATTATGGGCTTCCAGCTCACCTTTGCAAAGAGGGCGGCAACCGAAATAGGTATATATGTGTACATAAATATAGGGAAAGTAAGGGTGTAAAGCAGCTTCTTGGCTGTGCTGCAGCGTATCTGTTTCCACTCGGTAATTGTTGTTATCAGGCCCAGGGAGAACAGCAGTAGATAGGAATTTCTCAGGCAGTCAAAGAGGCTGTCCCAGAGCAGGGTCACCCGTATATTTAGGGCAAGACCGATAAATTCCGCTGCTATGTTAATAATAATGCAGGAAATGGTCAGGAAGAAGGCCGGCATAATGGTCATTGTCATATCATAACAGGCAGGGCATCTCTTGGTAAATATGCCCTTTATGAGCCTGCCTCCGTACTTCATCCAGACCTGAAGAAAGCCCTTGGACCAGCGCAGCCGCTGGAGCCAGCTCTGGCTGAATGTTGTGGGCTGCTCGTCATAGAGCACCGCGTCAGGTGCAAAGCCTATTTTATAGCCCTTAAGCACATGGTCAATGGTAAATTCTATATCCTCGGTAAGCAGGTAATACTTCCAGCCGCCGTCCTTTTCAATAACGCTGCGGCTGACACAGAAACCGGTTCCCGATATGGCACAGCTTGTATCCAAGAGCATGCGGGAATAGTTAAGGTACTTCGACTCTCTTAAAAACCAGAGGGAGTAACCTGCCGAAATCCAGTTGCTGTCATAGTTTTTGGAATTTCTGTAGCTGGTTATTATATCATAACCGTCAGAAAAGACCTTGTTCATCTCTCTTATATAATTTCTGTCCAGTATATTATCCGCATCAAAAACCATATAGGCATCAAAGGGCCTGTCTGCATAATCCCGCTGAATGTTTTCAATGAGGTAATCAAGGGCATAACCCTTACCTACATTTACCTTGTTGAATCTTCTGTAAACCACCGCTCCGGCCTTCTCGGCTACCTCTGCGGTGTTATCTGTGCAGTTATCGGCAATTACAAAAACCGTAACAAAGGCGCTGTTATAGCTCTGCTGCTTTATGCTGTCTATGAGCTGGCCTATAACGTTGCTTTCGTTCCTCGCCGCTATTAAAACTGCGTAGCGGTGAAGGGTCTCCTTTGTTACCGGCTTATACTTTTTAATCCAGGGGACAATAACATATACTAACTGATAAGCGTAGCATGCAAAGAACAGTATGCCTATGAAAACATTGATATTCCCTATAAATTCTATGGTCTTCATATGGCGCAGGGCCGAAGCCGCTTCCATATTAATGAGTTCCATCGTGCTAAGTATGTCTGCCGAGCGCGGCATAACAGACTGCGGCAAAATCGCTGCTATTCCGCCGCCTAAAATCATCTTAAACAAGTTGCTTACCTCCGAAGCAGAAAAAAATATACTTCTTTTATTATGGTCATAATACTGTGATTTATTTATATAATCTGCTAATTCTGGGTTTTTCTCACTTTCCTTCTGATTTTTGGCATAAAAAAACCGCTTAACAAGAGCTTTAAAAAGCTTACTCATCAAACAGTGGTCATACCGCATTATTCTTAAGCTATAGGGCCATTGCTTCTAAATCGGATATTATAATATTATTGCATTGTATGTATGTACAAAATCAATAATCATTATAAGCAGTAAACAATAGTTAACACAAATTTAACGTGAAAATAAAATTGACGCCTTTCTGTCGAAAACCGTCAATTCATCATGGTGCCGGTGACCGGACTCGAACCGGTACGGT
>JAAYQI010000210.1 GCA_012519385.1 Candidatus Epulonipiscium sp. | reverse complement strand
TAAGTGAAAGCTTTCAAAAAAACTTATAAGAAAGGAGGCAAGACTATGGCAGTTACAGCCAATCTTCTTAAAACAAAGCTAAAAATCCAATATGAAGAAGGCTCAAAGACTTTCTCCAACTGCAGAGAAGATGTCGAAGACCAAAACATCTATCAGGCAGCAGCCCTTATTTCATCTCTGCAGAGTACACCAGCTGAAAAAATCATCAAAATCACCGAATCCGAATTGGCAGACATCTGATAGTGGAGGTGTAAAATGAGGGGTAGGAAGTAAGAAAGTCCCCTAAGAAGATTATTATAAAGAAAGGAGGCGAAAAGATGGAAAAGAAAACACTCCAAATGGTCTTCGCAACCCAGGGAGGCAGCACCATGACCATCTCCGTCAATGACCCTAAAGCAAACCTTACCGAAGAGGAAGTAAGTACTGTCATGGAAGAACTTATCACTTTAGGCGTATTCATGTTTTTTGCAAGTGAAAATTCCTCACTTTTGCAATTTTTTTCCCTAGGCACCTGTGGGGAGTTTTTATGTTAACCCCAGTAGTTTTGCTGCTTTAATTCTTATGTGTTTAAACTAGATTCTCGCATTCTGTTGCTTTGACCTGTGAATAATAATAAGTGACAGTGATGGAGTATCCGGTCAATGATAGCACCTGTCATTTGTTCATCATAGAATACGTTAACCCATCTTGAAAATTCTATGTTTGTGTTGATAATTACCGATTTATGTTCATAGCATTCGGATATTACCTCAAATAGAAGCTGCGCTCCTACACGATCCAGAGGAACATATCCCCACTCGTCGCAAATTAGAAGATCAGCTTTATTAAGTGTTTTTAGAAAAGTGGATAAGCTCCCGGCTTTCTTTTGCTCTGCCAGCTTGTTTACAAGTGCTGTTGTCCTAAAAAACCTAACTTCTAAACCTTTTTTACAAGCCTCTACACCTAAGGCAATGGAAAGATGCGTTTTACCGGTACCTACGTTGCCATACATAACAATATTGGTCTTCTCTGCAATAAACTTGCATTCTCTTAGGTATTCCGGGGTGATGCTGCTAGGGAGCGTCACTTCATCAAATCTAAAGCTTTCAAAGGTCTTTACGGTATAAAAGCCTGCTTTCTTTAACAGCTTGTCTTTTCTTGCTTTCTCGCGGTGCATAATCTCTGATTGAAGAAGTTTAAGTAGATATTCCTGATGACTGTCTGCTTGTATTTTACTCGACATTTCTACGATGTTTCGGCTTAAGCGAAGTGCTTTGCAGCAAGCAGCAATATCATATATTAACATCTTTTTACACCTACCTTTCCAAGGCTTTTGTCATAGGCCGTAAGATTGGGAACATATCTTTTTAGCTGCGGTATATGCTCTGGTAGGCGTACCGGTTCTAGCTGCAGTATTTTTTCATGTAGCCGGCTGTGTAGATTTATTAGGCTGTCCACATCAATGACACCATAGGATAGCGCAATACTGATCGTCTCAACCGCCTTTTCAAAGCTGCTCTTCTGCGTTAAATCAGCAATAGCCGTTAAAACCTTTCCCTTGTCTTGTTTACTTAAATTCTCCATATATTCTTTTACCGGCTGTGGCAGCATTTGATATATGCCTGTATATTTTAATGCCCCTGGGCGCCGTGCCAACTGGTTAAGATAGGGCAACCAATTCATACTTTGCTGTTTATGGTCCCCATAGAGCCTATCATGACACACTATCTCACGATAACTTTCATCAAGCACTATTACATGAAAAGCAGTTAGCTTAACCAATACATACTCGTTTGCATATTTAGGTGCTACGGAATATTCGTGTAAGCCTTTGTTAAGCAAAAATTTGCCATATCCATTTGTCTTTACTGTTATGTATTTGCTTGTATCAAAGGCTGCTTCGGGTAGTTTTAAAAGAGCTGCGGCATCATCCTTGTAAAGCTCTTCAATGGTTCCTTCTTTACGATAATGCTCCCTTTTTGCATCCTCTTCACACTGGCTCAGAAGGTCTTTATTAAATTCACTGATGTTTTCAAATCGTGGTACCGGCACCAACATATTTCGCCTATGATAACCGACTTTGTTTTCTATATTGCCTTTCTCGTGCCCAGCACCCACATTACAAAAGGTCACTTCAAAGCGGTAATGCTCCATAAATCGCAGGAAATCATCAGTCAGCTTTCGTTCTCCGGCTTTCATTACCTTGGTAACAATGGTACTTGCATTATCAAACCATATCCTTGTTGGTACTCCGCCTATATGCTTAAATATCGTTTTTAAGCCTTCGAATAGGCATTGTTGATTCTCTCCCTTGAAAAGTTGGATATATCCTTTATTACTGTAGGGAAATGATAGGTTTAAATATTTGCCACTATACAGCTTACCATTTTCATAAAAATCAGCATCTCCAAAATCTGCCTGTGCTTCGCCTGGTATATGCTCTAAAGGCAAAAATCCTTTCTTTTCACCGAAGATCTCTTTTTTCTTCATTGCTACGTATCCTGCAACGGTTCTATAGGAGCAGTTAAAAGCCTCCTTGTATTCTTTTACCAGTCGGTCGTATATTTTCTTTGCTGTATGTCTTTGCTTACGCTTAATCCTTTTATCCTCAACAAGCCAGGTATCAATCTCCGATTTATATGGTTCAAGCTTAGGGAATGTAGCTTTCTTCTTCACAATTGGCAGTTCCTTGTTCCAGTCATCTTTTTCAAGATATTTTCTTATTGTTTTACGATCATTACCAGTTTCTCTAGCAATTTGGCTAATATTTTTCCCTTCCTCAAAGTACATTTTTCTGATATCATTAACTTGGGTCATTGTTAGCATCCTCCATTCCTCCTTGTAATCGATATCTCCAACTACAAGGATATTATTTTTGGTGTGGTGCCTACAATGGCCTTTTGCAATAATGGGGAATTTATTGTTGCAAAAGTGGGGAATTTCTTTTGCAACTCTGTCCAATTTTATTATGCAATAAATAGCCTATTTTTCTATCCCTTATTCCTTTATCCTGTTTTCTGTGTATCCACAAAATAAAGTTCATCAATAAGTAAATAAAGTTCTTCAAAAGCAGGGGGTAAGCTGGATTAAATTCCAAGAAATCTCCTGCTTTTTCATGTCCTT
>JAAYQI010000209.1 GCA_012519385.1 Candidatus Epulonipiscium sp. | reverse complement strand
TAGCAGTTTTTTTAGCACGATTTTTGGTCTGATTAGCATGAAGGGCATTTTCATTAGCAAGAACAGCCCATTTTCTGCTAAAAATTAGCTGGCGATTTTGTCTTATAACAACCGTTCGATTCTGGAGGGGTTGTCAAAAATTAAATTTTGGAGTAGAATTTTATCTCATACAGTGAAAGAGCTTTTTCGTAGCTTTTTATATAAGAAAAGCCGAAAACCTTTGAAAACAAAGGCTTTCGGCGTTGTTAGCTGGCGTCCCAGAGAGGATTTGAACCTCCGGCCCCACGCTTAGGAGGCGTGTGCTCTATCCAACTGAGCTACTGAGACATGGCTGGTTTTATGACTAAGCCCGAAGAAACTCGAACTTGAATCCTATATGAAGTTTTTCCAAGGTGGCCGTTGTAACGCAACCTTAGGAGGCGAGTGCTCTATCCAACTGAGCTACGAAGACAAGAATAGGCAATTTCATATGAAATATAACCATTCTTACATTTTAGGTAACTATAGAAGGAACGTCAAGATATTTTTATAAAAATTTTCATTGTCAAGATATGTTTTCTACCGTATAGCCTTTTTTCTGTAGTGCCGAAAGGGCGTTAGATAGCTGATTTTCCTTGACAAAAATATAATCGGTGCGATAGGTAGAAACGGCAAATATACTGATTTTTTCTTCCGCTAGCAAGGAGGCAATGGGGGATAGTATCCCCACCAAGGAGAAATCTAAAGTTCCCTGTATTCTCATCCCCCTCCAGCCCTCATTTTTTTCGATATACCCATTGGGAACGAAGTCACTGGGGCATAGGAGGGAAATTTCTTCATCGGTTTTTGCAAAGAAGAAGAAATTCCTGTTGAAATACTCTATAGGAAGCTCCTGTAAGTTATAAATGGTAAATGCTTGGGATAAAAGTTCTAATTTCATAAGATACCTCCAAAAAAATAAGTTTGATTTATGTAACAATTAGCCTAAAAGCTGGTTGTTTTTATGGATTGGAGTTTGGAGAGCCCCTTCAAATTGCTGTTGAACATCCCAAAGGGTGATATTCATGAGCTTTTTTTTACAGCAATTATCTAAATGTGTACAAATGGTAGTTAAAATACTATTCATCACAGCGGCAGAGGGACAGTTAAGAAAAGTAGAAGAAGAGTACCAGTTGGAAGTTACAATAGGTGCCTGTATGGCATCTATAATTTGCTTCAAGGTTACTGCAGAAGCATCCTGATGAAAAAAATAACCTCCATCGGTACCTTCTTTTGTAATTACAAGGTTTGCTTTTTTAAGCTTTGCCATAATCTTACGGACTCTCGTAGGATTGGTACAAACAACATCAGACAGAGCTGCACTGGAAACTGTGGTAGCTTTTATGTTCAAATGTATCAGTGCATGTAGTGCTATTGGGAACTCACTTGTCATTTAACATTCTCCTTTCTGGTTTTAGGTTTACATATTCAAAGATGTCTGGGGTTTTAAGTGTCATGAAAATTCAGGGGGGTAATGCTAAAAGGCACTAAGTCCAGTAAATTCTTGTATGCGATACCGCCAATAGGAAAGAGGGTTGTCGTTCTGATACTGTTCAAATTCCACGGTATAGTCTCCATCTGTATTGTTCCAGAGAGTATAAAAATATTGTGTGATATCTTGAGATAACTGTGAATTTTTTGGTGTAATCACTTCTATATTGCTTTCCAGATTATATCCCTCGATATTTCTACGTGTATAATTGGCGGAGCCAAGAATTAGGCGATTTTCTTTGGCAAATTCAAAAAACACCATCTTGGAATGATACTGCTCTCCATTGGTATGGTACCACCTAATTTGTATAGAGTCATTTTCTTTTGCAAGGCGGGATAGTGCCATGCGGTTTGGGGTGCCGTTTTTCTTTAAACCAAAGGCATCTTTGTTGGGGTCGGCAATAATTTGTATAGTAACGCCCCGTTTGGCGGCCTCTGATAATGCAGAAAGCACCTTTACATCACTGATATAAAAGATACCCATATAAATGTTATCTCCCATCTTGGCACTATGAATATTATCCAATAAAGAGTCTAAAATGGCCTTTTCCGTTATTAAGCGCCCCTGGGTATCTGAGGATGGAGCTTTTTCTATGGAAAGAGAAGGCTCTTTCAAATCTGCACCAGAAAAAGAAGCAACATTTTTTTCAGATGCCAGGATTTGTTTTAGTATTTCGCCACTGCAGCGCAGAGCAACATTAGAATGGTGGGCGCTGGGGTCATGGGGGTTTGCAGAGGAAATCAATGCCTCCCGCTCTGTTAGTAAAATTTTTCGATGATTTGCCTTAAAATTCAGCAATTTCAATATGCTACGCAGAGTGACATCGGGGGCATCTTTTGCAATGGGATTTTGAATCCACCCATCCTTACCCGAACCAAACCATTGAAAAAAAGTGCGGTAATATCCCGAATAGAGGGGATTGGAATCTTTTAGCTGATTCAAGTCCGTTATTACGGTACGGATACCGTTTTCTTCTAACAACTGGAGGTGTTCCTCGCGATAGGCTCCATAAAATTCATTAATGGGGTCAGTAATAAAAATGATTTCTATGGAGGGGTTTTCCCTTTTTTTGGCGATAAGCGCTTGGGTCATGGCATCCACTTGGGCAGGATAAGAGAATTTCTCTTTATCATAGGCATCGTTAAAAAGAAATTGATCCAGGAGTATAAATTGCTGAGCATCTTCAATGATATCTAACTGTGTTTGAAAAATATTGGTATCATGAATGGGTAGGGAATTTTTTTGAAAGGTGCGGTCAGAAATAAATTCTACCTGGGTAAGGGGGACAAAATCCCCTGCAAACGAGGTTTCCGGAGGATTTTGTGTAGATAAGCTCCATAATATGGGGAGAATGCAAAGAACAAATGATAGTATCCAAACTTTATTTTGCATGAGTATCCTCCTGAATATACACAAATCTGTGGTGTAATAAGTTAAGTTTTGATGAATAATTGACGGCATATAAAAATTATATTACAGCAGAACTACTAAGAAGAACAGAAAAAATATCTCTCTGGCATCAATTTATCATAAAAAATAATGAAAGAAAACGAAAAATAAAAAAAACCAAGAATTCTGTTGCAAAGCAGAAACACTCATCAATAAATATCACAAAATGCAACAATTTTCGAGTGCCACCATAAACAAAAAATTATAAAAAAACTGATAAAATGACTTTTTTATTTAGGAATTACCATGTTTTTTAGCCGCCTTTTTTGCTTTAAAAAACCTCAATGTATGAGATTCTATACACAAAATTCTTTATCTGTAGGAGCTTGGTAAAATTGACTTTTGTTATTAGTTATGATAAATTTGAACAATGACAAGAAGTGAAAATACAATATGGTTTCTGATGCAAATAGATGCCACAAAGGTGATATAATGGGAAAGAGCTGCAAGAAGTGGAACAAGTGGAAAAAACTAGTATTGACTTTTTTAGTAATTTGTTTTTTAACTGGATGCACAACACAGGGAACGTCCCAAAAGCAGCCAGTGAAGATTGTTGTTTGGCACTATTATACCGGAATACAGAAGGATGCTTTTGATGCATTAGTACAGGAGTTTAATGAAACGAAGGGGCAAGAGGAGAAAATTGAAGTGGAGGCTGTTAGTCAAGTCAGTATCCAGAACTTGATTGAGGCCTTGCGGCAATCGGAGCAAAAAGAGGTTGGAGCAGCAGAGCTGCCAGATATTTTTAATACCTATGCGGATTTTGCCTATGAAAGTGAAAAAGCAGGCTTGCTTGCTGATTTGGCCCCCTATATGACGGAATATGAGATAAACGAGTATGTGGAGGAATATATTGAGGAAGGTCGTTTTGGAGAAAAAAATAGCCTGAAAATTTTCCCCATTGCCAAATCCACTGAGGTTTTGATGATAGAGGGTACACAGTGGGAGGAGTTTTCCCAAAAAACTGGAGCGAAATACTCCGATTTAGCTACTTGGGAAGGTGTTGTGAAAACGGCAGAAAAATATTATGACTACACGGATGCGCTGACTCCTGAGCCAGAAGACGGGAAGGCTTTTTTTGGCAGAGATGCACTGGCCAATTATATTTTTCTAGGAAGTAAGCAGTTAGGCTGTGAGATACTGCGTAAAACCGAGGATGGAAAAGAACAGGTTTTTCTGGATAAATCCATTATGAAGAAAATTTGGGATTGTTACTACATTCCTTATATCAAAGGGTATTTTACAAAAAATGGAAAGTTTGCTACAGATGATATCAAAACAGGGGATACCATTGCTTTTATAGGCTCAACAGTAAGTGCTGCCTATTTTCCTAATGAGGTGGAACGCCAAGATGGTAGCGTGGTAACTGCGAGGGGGATTGCGTTGCCAGTACCTAATTTTGAAGGGACATCTCCCTACTGCATACAGCAAGGTGCGGGTATGTCTGTGATAAAATCCGATGAGCAGCATGAGGCGGCGGCGGTAACGTTTTTGAAATGGCTTACCCAGGAAAACAGAAATATTTCTTTTTGTGCCGATTCTGGATATCTTCCCGTAAAAGAAGTTGCCTATGACTTTGCATTATGGGAAAAAATACACAGTAAGAAAAATAGCGCGGGTTCTCCCTTTATGGCTGAGGTTATAAAAACATCTGTCAACCAAATGAGTACTTCTTCTCTTTTTACCAGTCAAGCCATATCTTGTGGCTATGATATTCGAGTGCTACTTGAGCAGCGTTTGGCAGAAAGAGCAAAAGAAGATAGGGAAATTGTAAAAGAGAGGATTGCCCAAGGAATGAGCCTACAGCAGGCTGTGGCAGAGTTCACTTCTAAAGAATATTTTGAAACATGGTTTTCTTCGGTGAAGGAAGAAATGAAAGGTTTGGTTGAAGGTGAATAGAATCGGTGAAAAAAATAACAGAAGCAAAAAAACAGAAAGCCAATCATTGAACAGAAAATTGGTTATTCCCATTTTCGTGCTACTATTGATGCAGTGTGGAATATTTGTACTGGCAATTTTAGGGGCAGGGGTTATACGGGAGTTAAGGCAGAATGCCTATTACAATTTGTATACAACTGCACACAGCGCCCAAAATACCTTGAGTGATTATATGGAAAACAAATGGTCCAGATATTCTAATTATAGAGAAGTGCTTCGTATTGCAAAAGAAGACTATGCATCTTATATGGAAAATCCAGAGCAAGGTATGGGAATTAGCAGACCCATGTCGGATGCGATACAGAGTTTATTAAACAACAGCAATGTATCTGGAGCCTTTGTCATTTATGATGTAGTCAAGGAGGGTGAACAGAAAAAAACAGGCTTATTTCTAAGGGATTTGGAGCCAGATATTATTATTCTGGATAATTCTGATTTACGCTTGGATTATGGCCCGCCAGAGATTGCAAATGAGATGCAGATTACCCTTGGAAACTATTGGAAACACGCTATCCATATGAATGAGGGAGAGCCAAGCAGTGATTTTTATTATGATATGAAAAAGGCTGTGAAGGAAAATCCCCACCAGTCTGCTATGGATTTTGGGCGATGGGTTGTGCCAGATGGCCTTCAAGCAGATGACGAGCCAAGTATCGCATTCTGCCTGCCTTTAATAGATGATAACCAAGGGATGTTTGGTATGGTGGGTATTAGTATTACAGAAAAGTACTTTCAGCACCTACTGCCCTATGATAAGCTACCGGATGGCAGTGATATTGTCTATGTGCTTGCCATGGAGAATGAAACAGGGATATATACTGCCTTAAGTAAGGGAAAAGCCGCGTCTAATATGATACCCAAAGATGGCACCATCAAGTTAGGTAACTTGTGCTCGGACCGTAATGAGGTGTATGAATTTATTGGTGCCAATGGTTCCAAGAATATTGCAGCAAAAAGCTCATTTAAGCTATATCACAGTAACGTCCCTTTTGAGAAGGAAAAGTGGATGTTTTTGGGGATGATGTCCAAGGATACTCTATTGGTATATGTGCAAAAATTAAGATATGCATTGTTTTTTGCATTTTTCTTAGCGATGCTTCTGGGCGGTTGGGGAGCGGTTTTAATTAGTCTGCGTTTTTCCAAGCCTCTTCGAGTAATGGTGCAGAGTTTACGGCAAAGCAATCCTGAAAGTGAGATTATACTGCCAAAGTTAGGCATTTCAGAAATTGATGAGCTGGCAGAAGCTGTGGAAAACCTTAGTGCTGATGTGGCATACTCCGCTTCTCGCCTTTCCGAAGTGATACGAATGATGGATTTACCAATCGGTACCATTGATTATGATAAGGATGGCAGTGATGTTTTTTGCACCTTGGAGGTAGGTGCGCTTTTGAATTTTACAGAGGCAAACCGATGGCGTACCCGATTAAAACGGAGTGATTTTGATAAAGAAATGGAGCGGTTCCATGATGCAATGGTGCGAGTGGAGCAAGGCGAGAGCAAAGAGGGAGACACGGTATTTCGGGAAGTTCAGATACAGGTGAATTATCCTGATTCAGATTTTCGCTGGATTCAGTTAAAAATATTAGAAAATGAAGAAAAATACTTGGCCTTAGTACAAGATGTAACGGAGCAGATGCAAGAGAAGATGAAGCTGGAATGGGAAAGAAATTTTGACACCATGACAAACTTGTATAACCGCCGTTCTTTTCGGGAGATAGTATCCCAGATTTTGGAGGAAAAAGAAATTACCGTTGGTGCCATGGTAATGTGGGACTTGGATAATTTAAAATTTATTAACGATACCTATGGGCATGACTTTGGTGATGCCTATATTATAGAGGCTGCCACGGTACTTAGCTCCTTAAATTTATACGGTACCATTGTTTCACGAATGTCTGGAGATGAGTTTTTAGCATTTTTCTATGGCTTTAAATCACAGAAAGAAATTAGAGATACCATTTTAAATATCCATGAAAAGCTGCGTAACACAGAACTGATTTTACCAGGCGACCAAAGTATGAGGATAAGGGCATCTGTAGGTATTTGTTGGTACCCACAAGATGCAACAGAATATGACCAACTGGTAAGGTTTGCGGATTTTGCCATGTATAGTGCAAAAAATTTATTTAAAGGTGAAATTCAAGAATTTGAAATGGATGCATTCCAACGGGATGAAGTTCTTTTTAGCGGGCAAGAGGCATTAAATCGTTTCATAGAAGATAAGCTATTGGATTTTGCATTTCAGCCTATTGTGGATGCTAAAACAGGAGAAATATTTGCCTATGAAGCATTGATGCGTCCCAGAAGTGAGAGCCTTAAAACAGTAGGGGATGTTATGCGTTTGGCAAAAGCGCAGTCAAAACTGTATCAAATTGAAGTAATAACATTCCAAGGGGTATTTCAGGCTTTTTCCCGTCAAAAGGAGGTATTTGGTAAGGCAAAGCTGTTTTTAAACTCCATACCCAATACCAATTTAACAGAAGCGGATTATTCCTTTATTGAGGAACAATACAAGGATGAGCTAAAACGGTTGGTTATTGAAATTATTGAGAGTGACCGCTCAGACAAAAAAACATTTGAAACAAAAAAACGCAAAGCAGAAGCCTGGGGAGCGCAAATTGCATTGGATGACTTTGGCTCGGGATATAACACCGAATCTTCACTGCTGTATATGTCTCCTGATT
>JAAYQI010000208.1 GCA_012519385.1 Candidatus Epulonipiscium sp. | reverse complement strand
CTTTGGCTGTTTCTCCTGATAGCATAATAGCATCACTACCGTCAAATATGGCATTGGCTACGTCATTGGCCTCGGCTCTGGTAGGTCTTGGATTATTTACCATGCTCTCCAGCATTTGTGTGGCGGTGATTACAGGTTTTCCGCTTTTATTGGCTCTTGCAATCAATGATTTTTGAACCAAAGGTACTTCCTCTGGCGGGATTTCCACACCTAAATCACCTCTTGCAACCATAATGCTGTCAGCCACTTCAAGGATTTCGTCAATGTTATTTACGCCTTCTCTATTTTCAATTTTAGCAATGATATGGATATCATTACCTCCGTTTTCCTCCAAAACCTTACGGATATTAATGATGTCTGCCGCAGAGCGTATAAAAGAAGCCGCAATACAGTCAAAGCCCATTTTAATGCCAAATTTAATATCTTCAATATCTCCTACGGTTAAAGATGGCAGGTGAACAAATACATCAGGAATATTGACTCCCTTATGAGAGCTGATAAATCCGCCGTTTACCACCGTACAGTTTACCTCTGTATCAGAAGTGCTACCCACTATCATTTCAATCAGTCCGTCGTCAATCAGCACACGAGAGCCCTTTACCAAATCCCTAGGCAAATCGTCATACGTTACACTAACACGGCTTGCATCCCCTTCCACATCTAGGGTTGTTAATGTAAACTTGCTTCCTCTTTCCAAATAAACTTTATCCGAACCAAAAGATTTAATTCTTATTTCCGGTCCACGTGTATCTAAAATAAGGGGAATAGGTGCATTCAGTTCTTCTCTTGCTTGCTTTAATTTCTCAATTAAAACTGTGTGCGACTCATATGTTCCATGCGAAAAGTTAACTCTCGCCGCATCCATTCCGTTTAAAATCAATTCCTTTATCGTTTCTACATCATTGGTGGCAGGGCCTAATGTGCAAACAATCTTTGTTTTTCTCAACTCCATACGCCTCCTCCTTGTCCCCCCATAACTGTCATCTGTATTCATTCGGCATTTTCATTTTTTTATATTGATAAAATCTTTACCACATCGTAAATTTCTTCATCATAAACCTTTTTCATCTTTAGTCCCTCAGAAATATCAATGGTGTGGTATTGTCCTTTGTTATATACAACAATCTTATTTTTTTCTCCATTCATGATGGCTTTTACGGCTCTATAGCCCATCATAGATGCGTGCATACGGTCAATGACTGTGGGGCTTCCGCCTCTTTGTAAATGACCCAAAATGGTGGCTCTTGTTTGTATACCAGTAATTTCCTGTATTTCATTAGCTAGCTTTTGCGTTCCACCAACACCTTCTGCCACCACAATCAAGTTATGTCTTTTTCCTGCACTTCTGTTTTCTAAAATTTGCTGAATCACGTGCTGGCTATTGACAATATCCTTTTCCTCAGGTATCAAAACTTCTTCTGCACCGCCTGCCATAGCACACCATAATGCAATATAGCCTGCATTTCTTCCCATGACTTCCACCACAGAACAGCGTTCATGAGAGCTTGAAGTATCTCTTAACTTTCCTATGGCATCCGAACCAGTATTCACAGCCGTATCAAAACCAATGGTATACTCACTGCAATCCAAGTCCAAATCAATGGTTGCAGGTATGCCAATACAATTTACACCATGGCGTGACAATTCGTCCGCTCCACGGAAGGAACCATCTCCTCCAATAACAACCAATGCATCTAGTCCCAACACTTTATAAATCTGTGCGGCTTTTTTCAAGCCTTCTTCGGTACGCATTTCTTCAGAGCGAGCTGTATGCAAAATAGTACCACCGTTGTTAATAATGTTGGATACATCTTTTCCGTTTAATTCCTTAATATCTCCATTAATCAAGCCATTGTATCCCTTTCGGATTCCAAGTACTTGAATATCATAATTGAGTGCCGTTCGTGTTACAGCACGAATCGCGGCATTCATCCCTGGTGCATCGCCGCCACTGGTAAGTACTCCGATTTTTTTAATTTTTGTTTCCATGCTGATTCCTCCCGTCTTCCTATCACCTTTTTTGCCTTTTACCCATCTGCCTTTTATCTGTCAGCCAATATCTCCTGCTATGATTTTTCCAAACTGCGTATATACTTCTGCTTTGCCTCTTATTTTAATTGCAGAAGTATTTTCTGTAAATTGGGCAACTAATATTTCACCTGCATCCAATTTTTCAGTATGATGTATTCTTGTGCTCTCCCCACGGGTAACTCCTATGATATTAACCCCTTTTTCCAAGGCTTTAATACATACATAAGAATTGTTTATCATATTCTCTTCCATTTCCATTCTCCTCTCCTTGTGCTCCACACTTTCTCTATTTTACGGCGATATTATTTTCGCCTAATAAGGCTTCTAGTTCTCCTAGCAACTTCGGATTTCGGCATACCCAGAGCTTTTCATCGGCTTTATATTTTCTTCCGCTTTTTTTATCAAATATATAGACAGGTATCTCTCCGTGATACTGCTCTAAAATTGGAGAAATATCGCTAAAATTTAGGGTTGTATCTTCCTCTAAAATAATGCCCAATGTAGAAAAGTCTAATGATTCCTCCTCCATATCGGATATGTTTTGCAGAGGGAAAATTTCATTGGCAATGAGTTTTCCTTCTCCTTCTGCTGAAACACTGGCTCTACCTTTTATTAGCAGTGCTTTATCTTCTTGCAGTAAGGAAGAATATCTTTCGTAAACCGAGGAGAATAAAATCACTTCTAAGATACCCGCTTTATCCTCAACAGTTAAAAATGCCATTGTATTTCCTCGTTTATCATAATGAAGGGTCTTTTTTTGAAGCAAGCCGCCGATGATAGCCGTTTCACCATCGTTTACTTTGGGCGCACTAGGTTCCCCATCGTCATCTTCCTTTGCAAAAAAATCACTGCTCACATGGCTTACCTTTCGCTTCAATATTTCTTCATATTCTGCCAAAGGATGGCCACTTACATAAATCCCCAATACTTCTTTTTCCATGCTTAATATTTGTTTTAATGGATATTCGTGCATATTGGGCAATACATCCTTATCACCTGTAAAGCCGCTTTCTTCCCCTGCTACATCAAATAAATTTAGCTGTCCTTCCATGGTTTGCTTCTTTTGCTGTGCCATGCCCTCCAAAATATTTTTATAGCTATTCATATATTGAGAACGGAATCCTCCCAAAGAATCTAATGCTCCCGCCTTGATAAAACTTTCCAAACTGCGTTTATTTAGCTCTCCATTTTCCATGCGATGGCAAAAATCCGTTAGGGATAAAAATTTACCATTTCGCTCTCGCTCCTGTACCAGTTTTTGGATGGCATTTTTGCCCACATTTTTTATGGCTGCCAACCCAAATCGAATTTTCCCTTGAAATACAGAAAAATTTCCATATCCTTCATTGATATCAGGCGGTAATAACTGGATTCCCATTTTTTTACATTCTTCAATATACCCCGCTACCTTATCGGAGTTATCAATCACACTTGTCATAAGCGCCGCCATAAATTCCACAGGATAATGTGCTTTTAGCCAAGCAGTTTGATAGCCCACCACAGCATAGCAGGCAGCATGGCTTCGATTAAATGCATATTTTGCGAAATCCGTCATTTCATCAAATATTTTTTCGGCAATTTCCGCAGGAATCCCCCGTTTAACACAACCGGGTACTTCATCACCAATGCCATACACAAAGTTTTTTCTCTCCTGTGCCATTACATCAGCTTTTTTCTTACTCATGGCACGGCGCACCAAGTCACTTCGTCCAAGGCTATACCCTGCCAAATCCCGCACAATCTGCATTACCTGTTCCTGATAAACAATACATCCGTAGGTAGGGCGTAATATTGGCTCCAATAGAGGGTGGGTATACTGAATATTACCAGAGTTCTTTTTTCCTAAAATATATTTCGGTATAAAGTCCATAGGACCTGGACGGTATAAAGAGATTCCCGCAATCAAATCTTCCAAACAACTAGGCTGTAGTTCCTTCATAAACTGCTTCATTCCACTGCTTTCCAACTGAAAAACGCCTTCTGTTTTTCCTTGGCGAATCAATTCATATACAGCAGCGTCCTCATAAGAAAGTGCCTCCATATCCAATGTAATTCCATGAATACGTTGAATTTCTTTTACCGCATTTTGAATTACCGTAAGGGTTCGCAGACCTAAAAAGTCCATTTTTAACAATCCCAATTCCTCAAGGGTTGTCATGGTGTATTGGGTGGTAATAGCACCATCATTGGAGTTTAGGGGAACATAATTCATAACAGGTTCTTCGCATATTACAACACCAGCCGCATGGGTGGAGGAATGCCTTGGCAGTCCTTCTAATTTCATAGACATATCCAGGAGATATTTTGTAGTTTCTTCTTCCATATATGCCTTTTGCAGTTCACCATTATGTGCAAGGGCTTTTTTGATGGTGATGCCCAGCTCACTAGGTACCATTTTGGAAATCCTATCCACCTCGGAGTAAGGGATATCCAATGCTCTGCCAACATCCTTTATGGCGGCTCTGGCTGCTAAGGTACCAAAGGTTATAATCTGAGCAACGTGGCTCTCCCCGTATTTTTCTATTACATAGTCTATCACTTCTTGCCTGCGTTCATAGCAAAAATCCACGTCAATATCAGGCATGCTAACTCTTTCAGGGTTTAAAAACCGCTCAAATATTAAATCATACTCTATGGGGTCAATGGTTGTAATGGATAAGCAATAGGCCACTAGGCTTCCTGCGGCCGAACCTCTGCCAGGCCCTACAATAATGTCATTTTCCTTGGCATATCGTATAAAATCCCATACGATTAAAAAATAATCCACATATCCCATGTTTTCAATGGTCTGTAGTTCATATTCCAAGCGTTCTAATAAAGTTTCATCTATATTTTTATACTTTTTCTGCAATCCCTCATAACAAAGCTCACGCAAATATTGATTTGCAGATTTCCCTTCTGGAACATCAAACTTAGGTAGCTTTAATTCATGAAATGCAAATTCAACGTTGCATCTATCTGCAATTTTTGCTGTATTTTCCAAGGCCTCTGGAGCATAGGGAAATAAATCATACATTTCATCAGAGCTTTTTAGATAAAACTTTCCGCTCTCATACCGCATTCTGTTTTCATCTTTTACGGTTTTTGACGTTTGTATACACAGCAAAATATCATGTGCTTCTGTATCTTCTTTGTAAATATAATGGCTGTCATTGGTACAAATCAAAGGGATTCCCGTTTCTTCATGAATCCGCATTAACCCTGCATTCACCGTTTTTTGCTCAGGAATGCCGTGGTCTTGCAGTTCCAAAAAATAATTTCCCTCTCCAAAAATTTCCTGATACTCCAGTGCAATTTCTTTTGCCTTTTCATAGGATACATTCAAAATATTTCTGGGCACTTCTCCCGCAATACAAGCACTGCACGCAATAATTCCCTTGTGATACTTCCGCATCAATTCTTTATCAATTCTGGGTCTATAATAAAAGCCATCCATAAATCCATAGGACACCAATTTCACTAAATTATGATATCCCTCATTATTTTCTGCCAATAATACCAAATGGGCATAGTGATAATTTGCCGAGTTATCTTTTTGAAGCCTAGAGCCGTCTGCCACATATACCTCACAGCCAATAATAGGCTTAATTCCTGCTTCTTTTGCAGCTTTATAAAAATCAATTACTCCATACATGGCTCCATGGTCAGTGATAGCCAAGCTATCCATATTTAATTCCTTGGCTCTGGCAACTAGCTCCTTTATTTTGGCAGAACCATCCAAGAGGCTGTATTCCGTATGGACGTGCAGATGGGTAAAGGGACGTTTATTCTCTTGGGATGTTGTCATTTGGTCTATCACCGCCTTCTTTTGTTATTTGCGATTTATTGTTCACATTGTACCACAAATAAGACGAAATTTCTTAAAACAAATTAATTTAGTCATTATATTTATTATAAAGTACTTTTTTGCTTCATACAACAGAAAATTGCATTAACCTTCCATTTCTCACACATAGTCAATACTATTAGCCAAAAGATTAAATTATTTTGGCTAATATAGAAAACCCTATTGTACTTTTTTCCAAATTCATACTATAATAGAAGGACAACTACTATAGGGGTAGTTGATGTGGATACAAGATGAACCATAATGCGAGGAGGAATGGATATGTCTAAAAAAGTATTGTTAATAGCAGGTGACTTTACAGAAGATTATGAAACCATGGTACCTTTTCAAGCACTTCAAGTATTAGGATATCAAGTAGATGCAGTATGCCCTGAGAAAAAAGCAGGCGATACCATCCGTACAGCAATTCACGATTTTGAAGGAGCACAAACTTATACCGAAAAAGTTGGTCATAATTTTGCATTAACAGCAGATTTTGATACTGTTCAAACAGCTGATTATGAAGGCTTATTCATTACAGGCGGACGCTCCCCCG
Organism: Candidatus Epulonipiscium sp.; assembly: GCA_012519385.1. Taxonomy (GTDB): domain Bacteria; phylum Bacillota; class Clostridia; order Lachnospirales; family Anaerotignaceae; genus JAAYQI01. Next base: position 10,868 of record JAAYQI010000208.1, on the reverse strand, counting down.
AATATTTAAGGCTATACCCTAGAGTAATTGAAATCATTCAAGAATTTTTTAAAGCAAATAAACCTGTGGCTGCAATCTGCCATGGCCCTCAATTACTCACAGCAGCAGGCGTTTTAAAAGATAGAAAAGCAACTGCATACCCTGCCGTAGGGCCTGATATTACTCTCGCAGGTGGCACTTATGTAGCTGTTGAGGCAGATAAAGCAGTGGTAGACGGAAATCTTGTAACCTCCCCCGCTTGGCCTGGTAATACTGCTATTGTTGCAGAATTTGCTAAACTTATGGGTGCAAAAATTACAATTTAATTTACATAAAACACCAAAAGTGCAGACCTCCACTCGTTTTAGTGGAATTTTTCAGCACAATGAAGCAGGCAGTATCATAGCTACCTAAGCATATCTAAAAATTTATAACCTCTAAACTGCGTAATTTTTATGTTACATCAGTTTAGAGGTTTTTTGTGTAAAAAAGTACCCTCCATACATCAGAAATAATACAAACATAAAAAAGATAAAATCAGAACCACCTAAGCAACTGCTAATTTTATCCATCCCCTCTTTATTGCTATCTCTTTGGCATTAACTTTTCCATAAATTGACCCGTGACCAAAAAGCACCCCACTTATTGAAAATACAGCCTCAATTATCAAAAAATTTTCAAAGGTCATGCACATTCCCATTTTTGGCTCATAAAATAAATCAGTACCCATTTTTGGAGGTGGCGCTATGCTCTCTGGATTACTCAGTTCTTTTTTTATTCTTTCTTTTGTTTCTTACAGCAGTTCCTTCCCAAAACCCCTTTCACAGGAAGATGAAAAGAAATACTTGGAACTTTACGCAACAGGAACAGAAGAAGAAAAACAAGAAGCTCGCAATATTCTTATCGAACACAACTTACGTTTGGTAGCTCATATTGCAAAAAAATATGCCGGATTTCAAAAAGATAGTGAAGATTTGATTTCTGCCGGTACCATTGGCTTAATTAAAGCAGTTTCCTCCTATGATGCTTCCAAATGCATCCGCCTAGCCACATATGCCTCCAGATGCATTGAAAATGAAATACTGATGCTCCTTCGCTCCAGTAAAAAATATAGTCAGGATGTTTCCTTAAATGATCCTATCGGTACAGATAGAGATGGAAACGAAATTGTCATTATGGATGTCATCAGTGCCGAAAATGATACCATTGCAGAACAAGTAGATTTGAAAATACAAACAAAAAAATTATATGAAAAACTGCGAACTGTATTAAAAGAGCGAGAGCGGCTGGTTATTGAAATGAGATATGGCCTAAACGGAGAAAAAGAAGTCACCCAACAAGAAATTGCAAAAATACTAGGAATCTCACGCTCTTATGTTTCCAGAATAGAAAAAAAAGCTCTCAAAAAATTAAATTCAGAAATGAATTCTTAAATAAATTTTTTCTCGGGCGTTTACGCCCATACATAAAAAGCAAAATAGAAAAGCAGGATATCTCCTGCTCCCTACTATCACTCTTCTATAAAAACTTCCCATTGGCAATGGTTCTTAAATGCGTCTTTAATGTAGCCACTTCTTCTTCTGTAAATCCCTTAAGTACTTCTTCATTTACCTCATCAATAATTTTCTGAATCGGTTCTTGTAATAGCCTTCCTTTTTCTGTAACCATTACACGAATTTCTCTTCTATCTTCTTTATTCACCACTCGGTCAATAAGATTTTTTTTCTGCATTCTATCCAAAACTCCCGATATGGTTGAAGTTTCTAGGCAGAGCCTTTCCGAAATTTGCTTTGGTGTTGCATATTCTTTTTGCCAAAGGCAACTTAATACACCATATTGAGAAGGTGTAATGTCATACTTTGTTAATTTCATGCTTAAATATTGAAACACAGTGTGCTGAGCTGTCGTTAAAAGATAATTGATACATTGTGTTAATTCCATTTGATCTATTCCTTTGCCTTAGATTTGATTTCATAGTGCTTTAATAATAATTATAATTAAGGATATACATTTTTCGCTATAAAATCAAGTTATTTTACCCATTTTGCTAAAATAACCAAATTTTAGTCATTTGGAACTGCTTTTCTTATCATATCAAACCGTTTCACAGGATGAGGAAACTGTAGCTTTAAAATTTCCTGAGGATGAGGCGCACTTTGAACAGGAGCTCCCGCTTCATTCCACATTTTTTCTACTTTCATAGAAAATGGTTTTCCAACGGCAGGCATTACCTCCACCTCGTCACCAACAGAAAATTTATTTCTTTGTTCCACAATAGCACATCCTGTACTCTCATCAAAATCCCCTGTTACAATGCCAACAAAATCATAATTTCTAATATATGTGTTGCTGGTATATACCTGCTCTTTTCCACCAGGCTTTGCATAGTAAAATGCTGTGGTATAATCCCTGTGGCTCGCCTTAGATACTTCCTCCATGTAATATGGTATTTTCTCTTGATATAGCGCAGGATTTTCAAAATAATCATCAATGGCTTCCCGATATGCCTTTACAACAGTACCCACATAAAAAGGTGTTTTCATTCTGCCTTCAATTTTAAGACTAACAATGCCAGCATTCACCAAGTCAGGAATATGGTCTAGCATACATAAATCTTTAGAATTATAAATGTAGGTACCTCGTTCATTTTCTTCCACGGGCATATATTCACCTGGGCGGGTTTCCTCCACTAAGTGATATTTCCAACGACAAGGATGGGCGCAAGCACCTTTATTGGCGTCTCTTCCGCTTAAATAGTTGCTTAAAAGACACCTGCCAGAATACGAAATACACATTGCTCCATGAACAAAAGCCTCCATCTCCATATCTTCAGGAATTTTGTCACGTATCTCACGTATTTCCTGTAAAGAAAGCTCTCTGGCAACCACAATTCTTTTTGCCCCTAGGCGATACCATACATTGGCACTTTTGTAATTGGTATTATTGGCTTGGGTAGATACATGAATCTCCAAGTTTGGAGCAGCTTCTTGTGCTACAGAAAATACACCCAAATCAGAAATTAGCACTGCATCTACACCCATAGCCTCAATTTCTTTAAAATATTCTGCCATACCCTCAAAGTCCGCATTGTGGGCAAAAATATTTGCCGTTACATATACTTTGGCACCATGCGCATGGGCAAATTCCACTCCTTCTTTCATCGTTTCGGAAGTAAAATTCTTTGCTTTGGCACGCAGGCTATATTCCTCACCACCAATATACACCGCATCCGCACCATATAATATCGCAATTTTTAATTTTTCCAAATCTCCTGCTGGAGCTAAAAGTTCTGGTTTTTGTAATTGTTTATCCTTCATGTTACTCTCCTTTATCCTCTGCCTGTATTTCCTTTACTTTATAACAAAGTGCCACACCGTCCCCTATAGGGATGATAGAGGATTCTAGGCATTCATGATGAGAAATATCCCACAAAAAGTTTGTCATCCTTTTATGAATTGTTCTTTGACGTCTAGGAACATAAAAGCGGGGTTGGGCAATGCCGCCGCCTTGCAAAACATCATCCACAATAAGCAATCCGCCTACAGGAAGAAGCCGCAAACAGTGTGGAAGAAAATTCCCATACTGCCCCTTCGCCGCATCCAAAAAAATGACGTCATATGTATCGGTAAGGGTAGGCAAAATATCTGCCGCATCCCCTTCCAATATCATAATAGTATCTTCTAACTGCATTCTTTTGATATTCTTTCTGGCATCTTTCAGCATTACCTCAAAACGGTCGATGGTGGTAATTTTTCCGCCAGGCTGCAAATAACGGCTCATAAGCCCTGCTGAAAAACCAACCGCCGTACCGATTTCTAAAATATTCTTTGGTCGTTTTATAGATAATAGCACACTAAGAAGCCTTGCTGTCTCATGAGGTATAATGGGTACATTAGCCGCAATGGATTCCTTTTGTATTTCTCCCAAAACACCATCATACATGGGCTGAACACTTCTTAAATAAGTATTCAGATATTCTTCTGTTACATAGTTCATAACCTTCTCCAATCACTCATTATTTACTTGCTTTATACTTCTCTTTTGCTTTTAAAAATTCCTCGTAGGTTTCTGTATATACATGGTTACTCTGACCCTTCGCCTCTAACACATAGTACAGATAGGCATTTTCATCAGGATGAAGTGCCGCCTCCAAGGATTTTGCCCCAGGGTTAGAGATAGGGCCTATGGGTAATCCTTTGTTTTTATACGTATTATAGGGTGAGTCTATCTGTAAGTCTTTTTCCAATACATCTTCTTTGGTAATTCCCATAGCATATAACACCGTTGCATCCATCTGCAAAGGCATACCTGCTTCTAGCCTGTTTCGGATTACTCCCGAAGCAATTTTTCGTTCATCTTCTACCCGAATTTCCGACTCAATAATAGATGCCATGGTCACAATTTCATCCATAGTATACTTTTGTGTTTCTTCAGAATCTGTTGCCGCATTTTGGTACACTTCCTCAAACCGTCCCAGCATTCTTACAATCAAATCATGGGCAGTTGTGGTTTCACTTAAAAAATAAGTATAAGGAAATAGATACCCCTCCAACCGATACTCTCTATCGGGTAAATCCTTTACAAAGTCAAAATCAAATTCGCCATTATTGGCTTCCTCTATAAATTCCTGTGCGGTACAAATACCTTTTTCCTCTAATCTGGCAGCAATGTCTGCTGTGGTAAATCCCTCAGGTACTACCAAGCGTAACCTTTCATCTTGTACCCCGCCCTTTTGAAATAATTCCATCATTTCTTGATGTGTCATTCCTGGCTTCACCAGATAAGTTCCTTGCCGATACGTCCCGTCAAATTTATTCATTTTACTTTCCATACGAAAAGAAAATGTGCTTTTTATCAAGCCTTTCTCTTTTAATATCACCGCAATATCCTTAGTAGTAGCACCCATAGGAATGATAACTTCTACATCTTCTCCACTCAAATTGGTTTCGGCGTTATTGGGTTCGCTTATTTTTTTATTCACAAGCCGAAATGCCCCAAACCCAACACTAACCATCACAAGGAGCAAAAGTAAGCTTAATAGCAAGGTACGTCTCTTTTTTTCTTTCCTTCTCTTTTTCTGCCGCAATGTTTTTTTATCTTGATAACTTTGTTGTAACTGTTGCAATGTATCGTCATCATTTTCTCGTCGATTCAAATTCATTCCTCCAAGTCGTCCGCATATTTATAGAAAATCTACTTTATTATACAATTTTATCATTCTTTATACAATAGGAATTTCTGATAGAACCCTCCTTAAATTTTTCCTAACAAAAAAGCCTCTGTAGGATAGCTGCAAAAAAACTTGCAACAAGCATCTTTCAGAGGCTTCTCATATTTCACTATTATTCTATAATACCGACTTCTTCAATGTTATATGGTGTCTGCTGATATACAAAATTTACCCAGTTTGCAGCAAAAACATTTGCATGGGCTTTCCAAATCATTTTAGGCGGTTTGGAAACATCATTATCTGTAAAATAATTTTTTGGCATTTTAGGAGAGAGCCCTCTTTGCATATCTCTCTCATATTCTTTTGCTAATGTATCCCTGTCATACTCACAGTGGCCAGTTACAAAAATCTGGCGTGCTTCTTTCGCTACAATCATAGCAGGGCCAGCCTCTTGGGAGTCTACAATAATTTTTAGTTTCGGATTTTTTATAATATCTTCCCGCCGAATTCCTGTATGTCTTGAATGAGGGATGTAAAATTCTTCATCAAACCCTCTTAACAGAAAGTGTTTTTTATCAGTTAATGTATGCCGGTAGATACCCGATAGCTTTTCATCAAAATCATACTTGTCTATTCCATAGTGATAGTACAGTGCTGCTTGGGCACCCCAGCAAATATGAAGTGTAGAATAAACATTATTTTTTGTCCACGTCATAATTTCAGTAATTTCTTTCCAATAGTCCACTTTTTCAAAGGGCATTTGCTCAATAGGTGCCCCTGTAATAATCATACCATCAAATTTTCTGTCTTTTATCTCCTCAAAGGTACGATAAAACTCCACTAAATATTCTCTGGAGGTATTCTTGGAATCGTGGGATGCTACTTGTAATAGAGTAATATTAATTTGCAATGGGGTATTGCTCAAAAGCCGCAAAAGCTGCACTTCTGTTTCAATTTTATTGGGCATTAAATTTAAAATCACAATCTCCAAAGGTCTGATGTCTTGATGCAATGCCCGATTTGTTAGCATAGCAAATACATTCTCTGCTTCCAGTATTGCTGCAACGGGTGAATGGTCTGGTATTGTAATTGGCATAATAAAACTCCTCCTCAAGTAAAAGTAATGTGTAATCTGTCGACTTATTGCTCCATAGCCTGCCACATTCGCAAAGCTATACGTCCATTTACTTGAAGACGTCCAAAAACATACTGTTTTTTATCTCTCACTACGACATCGCCTATTTGTTGTTTTTGCATATGATGGCCTCGCTTTCTTATCTTGATGATAATTCACGTATTGAAGGAATATTTACTTATTTCAAATATAAGTAACACATTCGTTCCTTCTGCGCCATCCAAATACTTTTTCTTTCCAAATGTGTCACCTTCCTTTTTTAATATAGATTCTTATAAAAAATATATTGTTACTAGATATATCATAGTTAAAAACAGTTGTCAATGAAGCAAAGACGCTGAAGCCTTCTTATTTAAATATAAAAAATCGAATTCTGAACAAAAAAATATCCTCCCTATCCAGCTTTTTATCGCGGATGGAGGATACTTGCTATTTAATCCATTTTATGCTATACACTATAGACGAAATCTTTTATGTATTTTCCTGCACTTTTGCCATTATATACATTTTAGAATCTTTTCCTTCTATGTTGCTTTTAACAGTTCCCATCTAAATCTATTTCTTCAACGTCACGTTTTAACAGTTCTATCAATTCTTTCTTTCCACAGCCTTCTAATTCCAAAAAAACTTGCTCCAAGCTGCATTTTATCTGCAATATTTTTCCGCCGCATCTGCACCCTTCATCCAGATACAACCAAATAAAATCCTTATCACATTCTTCTCCATAAAAATTCTTATCAGAAAATGCCAAAGTATTTTCTTTGGTATCCTGCCAAGTATGATGCAACAAATACTCCCGTAACGCATCCCTTTTTTGCACCAAAGTCACATCCTTATCATTTTATATCAATTCCTTGATAATAATGCTTTAGTATTTCTTCATAGTTATAGCCCTGTAATGCCATACCCTGCGCTCCTTTTTGGCTAAGGCCAACACCATGTCCATTTCCTGCACCTTGGAATACAAAAGTTCCCCCGCCTGTAGCGGTGCTGATAGAAACATTTTGTACCTCTGTATTAGTAGTTACAAAAGAATTTCTGGATACCTTCGTATCCTTTTCTTCGGAAGTGTTTTTTATCTCCGAAACCTCTTGCCGTTGTCCATTCTCTCCCAAGTAATCTTCCTGTTGCAGCACCACAATTCCGTTAGTAGCAATAGAAGAAACAATAGAATTGCTGTCTGACTGAGCTGAAACCACACTATTAGCGGCAACAGAATTCTGTTGGGTAGAAATCACTCCACCGCCCTTTTGGTTTATAGTAAATAGCTTACTGGGTAGGGAGAAATACGTTCTAACAGCATCTTTAGACAGAACTTTTTCCCCACTACTGCCTATAATCTTTAATTCCAGTATTCTGCCCCCTGGTGCAATTTTTGTGATAACGATGTCCCTTACTTGCCCGATTGTATCTCCTTTTGCAGTTACTTGAGATGTTATTTGTTCCGCAGTAAAGATTTTCTCCCAGTTATTGTCGCCTGCTTCGGCAATTTCTGGAACAGCTCTTAAATAATCTACTTTGTTTCCCCATACATTTTCGCTGTTTTCAGTATATCCTCCACTGCTGGCATAAAATAATGCCTCAATGGGTTTATCGTTATAATACGCTAACTCTCCGCAAGTTTTATCTACTGCGGCAATGGTTCTCTCCGTTTCTGCGGAAACACCTTGGTATACTTGACAATGAATGCTGTCGCAAAGCTCATAGCTTTTTCCAGGATGGCATCCGATTTTTGTAATGGCATAGGTACGTGCTGCTATTGCCTGTGCTTTTAGTGCTTCTTCATGATATGAAGCAGGCATTTCAGCAGCAATCACTCCGTACAAATATTCCTCCAAAGGAAGTTCATTTACTACTATGATTCCGCTTGCACTTCCCTGTAATTCTAGGGCACCACGGTACTGCTTGTCTCCTAGTTTTACAATACCTTGATTATCTTCTGCGGTGATTTGGAGTATCACTCCATCTCCCGAAACAGCCACCGCTTCTCTACCTGATTTTATAATAATTCTTTCTGCAGAGGTTTCTGCCTTAGATGCATCATAGTCACCTGCGTCTTCTACTTCAGCTACAGAAGAACCTAAAATATAGACCGACCAAAGCTCCTCACCTAAATACGCAGGAACAGCCGAAAAACCTTTTTCCTTATACTCATCAGCACACTCCAATGCTTGGCGATAAGAAGAAAAACTATGCTCAAGTTTAATATAACTTCCCAAATCTTTTTCTACCACAAAACCACCGTTAGAGTTTATGCTTCCACCTTCAAAAAACTCACCTTCAGCAGTATTTCCAACCAAAATAGAAGTATTTCCAATAGATATAGAGCCTGGATTTTTAAAGGAGGACTCTAATCCTATCCGAATCGTTTTCGGAATAGAATAAGCAAATGTCGGCTGTAAAAAAAGCATTGCCGCCATCAAAAATCCGCCTAAAAACAGTATTCTTTTACCAAATATGTTACACTTCATAGCACATCCCCCTCAAAAATATACTTACTGTCTATATTATAAATCACTTTCCAGTAAAATACAAATCCTAAACATCAAAATAAAAAAATACGCTTAACCTAATCATTAACAGTATTCTACAGCTTTTATTTTCTATAAAAAAAGAAGCACTCAAACTCTGAATGCTTCTTTATCTACTCATATTCTTAAATTAATTTGTTTCCACTGCGTGGCGACGATGTTTTTTCCCCATTACTTCAAATAAGGCGCAAACCTTATCCACCATAGTAACAACAAGAGATTCTTTATATCTTGGAGGTACTAATGTACAGGGCCACATATGTTTTAATATAGCATCTGTTTCAACAGGGTTTAAATCACAAATCTTTTTTGCATTATCATAGGCAACTCTAGGATGCCAAGAGGCATGGCTTGTGCGGTTAGATTTTGTTACACGCCAATCATAATAAAACAAATCGTGCATTAAACCAGCTCTGGCTGCGGAACGATAATCCCAACCAAAAAAGTGACAAATCAAGAAACTATAATAGGAAACATTGAGACTATGCTGTAATCTGCTTGTATTGTAATGATGTGTGCATTGATCTAATTTTTGTATTTTTTCGTTATCTTTAATATCCCAAATACAGGACATATATTCAACTGCCAACATATCTTCGATATCTCTCAAATCTACTTTAGAACCAATTGCTCTTTCCATAATCCGCTCCTTTATGAAATCAATCATTCTATGGTATCAAAACTAGTTACCATAACGGCACTATCATAAAACGGAGAAAATCTGACATTCAAGCCTACATAATGCTTTATACTTTGTGCTTGAAGATATATTTGCTGGTAAATAACCAAAACCCAAGGGGTTTTAGGTTCTCCGTCTTTGACTGTATTATTATATCATATAAGCGAACGAATTGCACCTTAAAAAAGCAAAATTTTTTATATTTTATTTTTCCTTGGGATTAAATAGCACTGCTGCCAAAAAAGCGAAAATTACTGCTGCCGTGATTCCTCCAGCCGCTGCCTTCAATCCTCCTGTCATAATTCCTAGAAATCCGATAGAATCAATTTCTTTCATTACTCCCTTTGCTAACAAATACCCAAAACCCGTAAGGGGTACTGTCGCCCCGGCACCTCCAAATTTTTCTATGGGTTCATAAATTCCAAGTCCTCCAAGAATACAGCCGATACATACAAACGCTACCAAAATTCTTCCCGACATCATTTTTGTTTTATCAATTAATATTTGTCCTACCACACAAATCAAGCCCCCAACTATAAAAGCCTGTATATAATCCATGCCATTCATCCCTTTCAATCAAATTTCGCCGTACTTTCTATCACAACGCCATGGGCTATTCCGGGTATGCTCTCCCCTTGCTGACTAGAGGTAGGGCTCATTAAAGCTCCTGTGGGAATAAATAGCATACGGCGTATTTCTCCGCTTACTAATTTTGGATAAAAATATCCTGCAAATGTAACAGCTGAGCAGGCACATCCGCTTCCTCCTGCATGGGTATCTTGTTTTTCCTTATCAAAAATTTCGATACCGCAGTCTGTATAGTTTTCGCCCAAGTCATAACCAGCCTGCTTCATAAGCTTAACAGTAAGCTCATGCCCAATATACCCTAAGTCTCCTGTTGCAATCACATCATAATAGTCAGGATTTCTTCCAGTATCTTGAAAATGCGCTATCATTAAATCTGCCGCCGCTGGCGCCATGGCAGCACCCATATTCATGGTATCTGTAACTCCCATATCCACAATTTTTCCTGTTGTTATTTCCGTAATAACAGGGCCTTGGCCACTCTTTGCTAAAACTGCGGAGCCGCTTCCCGTTACAGTCCAAGATGCATAGGGCGGACGCTGGGTCCCCAAATTTAAGGGAAAGCGAAACTGTTTTTCCGCAGCACAAAAATGACTGGATGCCCCCGCCAAAACATAATCTGCAAATCCTCCATCAATGAGCATCGAGCCTAAGCTCATGGATTCCCCCATAGTGGAGCAAGCACCAAATAAGCCAAAAAACGGAATTTGCAAATCCTTAATACCAAAGGTAGAGCCAATACACTGGTTTAATAAATCTCCGCACAGAATGTAATTGATATCTTGTATT
>JAAYQI010000020.1 GCA_012519385.1 Candidatus Epulonipiscium sp. | reverse complement strand
CAATACCATTTGCTTTACCACTAAGGGCTATGGCCACGGTGCAGGCATGAGCCAATATGGCGCCTCCTTTATGGCAAAGGAAGGCAAAACATATAAAGAAATTTTAAATCACTACTATACGGGGATACAATTAAAAAAATGGGAAAAAATCGATTCCTTTGCTGAATAAAACCCTCTTACCATGCCAATACTATGGTTGGAGGTGTTAAATTATGAGAAACAAAGGCTATTATGGAGCATTACTTGCCTGCCTTGGACTTTTGATTGTGGGTGCGGGTGCTTCCATTTACAGCATCCAGAAGCACAGCAACACGCCAAAACCCCAGCAGGTGCTGCCAAACAATCAAGAGCAAGAGCAGGTACCATCAGCAACAGTTAGTTTTCAAACCACTCCTTCGTTAGAAGAAGCTATGGCAGAAAGGGAAAATCTTTCCCAAGATACTGCACAACCCCCAGCACCAGAAACAAAGAAATCTAACGAAACTACAGAAGAAAAAAAGGCAACCGAACAACAAGCACAGCCAACGTTTTCAGAAGAAGCAGACACTGCTCAAACCGCATTTTTTCATTCTGACCCCTTGTTCCAAGCACCCATCGAGGGTGACATTGTAATGGATTACAGCGTAGACCATGCCATTTATGATGTTACCTTAGAGCAGTACCGTACCAATGATTGCATTTCTATTTCCGCCGAAAAAGGCCAAAAAGTGAAATCCGCAGAAGACGGTACCGTATCCGATGTCTATATTGATGAAGAACGGGGAAAAACCATTGTCATCCAACACAATAACGGCTGGACAACTACATACAGCCAGCTGGATGACGATACCAAAGTGAAAAAAGGTGATAAAGTGAAAAAAGGACAAGAAATCGGAACCGTAGGTTCTCCCACCAAATACGGTACTCTCCTTGGCACACACCTTGACTTTGCAGTCATCAAAGATGGTTTATATGTAGACCCTAAAAGTGCAATTGCGGAATAATCCCTGCAAAAAAAGTACTCGATACCTTGTTTCGAGTACTTTTTTTATTTGCAAATAGTCGCATCTCTACTTTTCTCCTTCCTCCTTAGGTTTATTTACAAATTGCAGGATAGCGTTTATAATAAAATTACTTGTTTTTGTATCAAAACATATCATTTATTTGCTTGATACCTATAAATTTTAAGGAGGATACCCATGATAAAATTATATGATAGCGGCGTTTTTGTTGTAAATGGCACAGAAATCATTCCAAACGATGTCAATGCCTCTGCCATTTTAAAACAACGTTTTGGTTCTTCGGCTCCATCTGCGGCACAGGCCGCAACCCAAACCATGGCATACCGTATTTTAGAAAGCCATAATACTTCAGGCTCTATGGATAAACTGCAAATCCGTTTTGATAGAATGGCATCTCATGATATTACTTATGTTGGCATTGTGCAAACAGCTCGTGCCAGTGGTTTAAAAGAGTTTCCTATGCCATATGTGCTGACCAACTGCCATAATTCCCTATGTGCCGTTGGCGGTACCATCAATGAGGATGACCATTTATTCGGTCTTTCCTGTGCAAAAAAATATGGCGGTATCTATGTGCCTGCTCATCAAGCAGTAATCCATCAGTATATGAGAGAAATGATGAGCGGTGTAGGAAAAATGATTTTAGGCTCTGACAGCCATACCCGCTATGGTGCTTTAGGTACTATGGCAATCGGCGAAGGCGGCCCCGAGCTTGTAAAACAGCTTTTGAAAAAAACCTATGATATCGACCGCCCTCAAGTAGTAGGCGTATATTTAACAGGTAAGCCCATCCCAGGGGTAGGCCCTCAAGACGTGGCGCTTGCCATCATTGGAGCAGTGTTTGAAAACGGCTATGTTAAAAATAAAATTATGGAATTTATCGGTGATGGCGTAGAGAACCTAAGTGTAGATTTCAGAAACGGCATTGATGTTATGACAACAGAAACCACCTGTCTTTCTTCTGTATGGAAAACAGATGATAAGGTAAAAGCATGGTATACCATCCACGGTCGCCCCGAGGAATTTGCATACCAACAGCCAGGTGAAATCACCTATTATGACGGCATGATTACCGTTGACCTTTCCAAAATCCGCCCAATGATTGCTATGCCTTTCCACCCAAGCAATGTTTATACCATTGAGGAATTGAATGCAAACCTTATGGATATTTTGGAGGATGTAGAGAAAAAAGCGGCGGCTCAGTTAGAAAGCGATACCGTAACATTTATGCTGCGGGATAAAGTGAAAAACGGCAGCCTTTATGTAGAGCAAGGTGTTGTAGCAGGCTGTGCAGGCGGTACTTACGAAAATATCTGTGATGTAAGAGATATTTTGAAAGGACATTCCATTGGTAGCGGAGAGTTTGCTATGAGCGTTTACCCCTCTAGCCAGCCAGTATTTGTAACCCTTGCCGAAAATGGTGCCATTGCAGATATTATGATTTCTGGAGCAACCGTACGCTCTGCCTTCTGCGGGCCTTGCTTTGGTGCGGGAGATGTACCTGCAAATAATTGCCTGAGCATACGTCATTCCACTAGAAACTTCCCGAATAGAGAAGGCTCCAAAATTACAGATGGTCAAATTGCCTCTGTTGCACTGATGGATGCCCGCTCCATTGCGGCTACAGCCATCAATCATGGAAAATTAACTCCTGCTACGGATTTGGATATTACCTATACCCAACCTGAGTATACTTTCCATGATGACGTATACAAAAACCGCTGTTACTTCGGCTTTGGTAAGCCTGATGCTTCCGCAGAGCTTAAATTTGGCCCTAATATTACAGATTGGCCTGCTATGAGTGCCTTAACAGAAGATATTGTGCTGAAGGTTGTTTCTGTCATCACAGACCCTGTTACCACCACCGATGAGCTGATTCCTTCTGGCGAAACTTCTTCCTACCGTTCCAATCCTCTTGGTTTGGCAGAGTTTACTCTTTCCAGAAAAGACCCTGCTTATGTAGGTCGTGCCAAAGCAGTGAAATCTGCGGAAACAGCAAGATTACAGGGCGAATCCCCAACAAAAGCCTTTGAAGAATTGGCACCTATATTTGCAGAAATTCAAAAACAATTCCCTCATATTAGCGAAGCCTCCACAGGTATCGGCAGTACCATTTATGCTGTAAAACCTGGAGATGGTTCCGCCAGAGAGCAAGCGGCAAGCTGTCAAAAAGTATTGGGCGGCTGGGCAAATATCGCAGGAGAATATGCAACCAAACGCTACCGTTCCAATTTGATTAACTGGGGTATGCTTCCTTTCTTGTTGGATGGAGAGATTCCTTTTGAAAATGGAGATTACCTCTTTATCCCTCATATCCGCCGTGCCATTTTGGAAAAAGAAGCTACCATTACAGCTTATATCGTCAATAAAAAAATGCAGGAATTCACATTAAAATTAGGAGACTTAACCGATGATGAAAGAAAAATCATTCTTTCTGGTTGCTTGATTAATTTCTATGCAAACTAAAAAGCTATTCCTAATATGAAACTATTTTTACTGAAATAAAAAAGCAGGATACCTACGGCTTTATGAACCGTGGCTATTCTGCTTTTCTTCTTCCTCTTGCAATGAAGGTTCTTCTTCTTTTGGTATCTCTTCTTCCTGCATTATCACCTCACCATAAGAAGGCGGAGGAGTATCCGTTACCCTTGGCTTTCCTATTTCAAATACAGAGTAAGGCAGTGCCAATACAATGATAGAACCAATACCAATCATTCCTGCTAAGCGTATTACATTTACCGCCTGCATATAGGAATACATCATATCATCATTCAAAATTCCCCACATGGAGTTATACATACTCATACCAGGCACCAAAGGCAGTATTCCCGCAATGTGATACATGGTAGAAGGCGCTTTTCTGGCATAAGATAAAAAACGTGCAAGAGCCGTCACTGCAATGGCAGAGCATAGCGTACCAACTACAGCACCTCCACCTCCACGGTTTATCAAAAACATCACTCCCCAGCCAACTCCGCCGCAAATACCGCAGTATACCAATTCTTTCTTGGGTGCGTTAAACACTACAGAAAATGCAGTACAGGCAATGCCCGCCGCAAGCATTTGTAGTAATAATGTAACTATCATAGGCTCCCCTCCCTTTATGCAAAGGCTGCAAAAATACTCAGCGATACACCAACTCCACCTGCAACTGCCATACCAATCAGTGCCGCTTCCATCACCTTAGAGGTTCCGCTTAAAAAATTCCCCTCCAAAATATCCCGTATGGCATTGGTAATGGTTACCCCAGGCAATAATGGCATAATACTGGATACAATTACAATTTTATAATCTCCGCTCCATCCAATGTGATAAAAAAACAATGCAGATATCCCTGCAAATATTCCTCCGATTAAAGAATTTAAAAAATAAGGTGTCTTTATACTGGATAATACTCTCATAAAAATACCCAATAAAATTCCCGTACAAAATGCCACCATGCCGTCTACCATACCACCCCAAAATAGTACCGTAAATGCGGCAGAAGCAATGCCATAGGAAAAAATGGTTAAAAGGGAAGAATAAGACGGCTCATTATAAATCTCCCCTAGCTGCCTGTAGGCCTCCTCTATGCCAAACTGCCCCGCCACAAACCTTCTGGATAATTCATTCACACGGCATATTTTTGCAAAATGGGTATTCTTTTGGGGTACCTTTCGGGTCATGGTCAAAGAACCAGAAAGGGGGCTATGGATGCTTACAATCAGCATAGTAGAAAGTGCCACAGCCTCGGGCATATTGTTCCCTCCTCTGGATAAAATCCTTTCCATGGTATCTTCCACTCTGT
>JAAYQI010000207.1 GCA_012519385.1 Candidatus Epulonipiscium sp. | reverse complement strand
TAAAAATAAATCTATTTATTAGTAAGGAGCGTTACAATGGGCGAATCAATGACAGGCTTTAAAAGAAGCCATATGTGTTGCAATGTTGATGAAGGAATGATTGGGCAACAGGTTACCTTAATGGGTTGGGTACAAAAACGCCGTGACTTAGGTAAGCTGATTTTTATTGCGCTTAGAGATAAAACAGGTATTGTTCAAATTGTGATTAACGGAAATGATGCAGATGCAGTTATTTTTGACAAAGCACAAACCATTCGGAGTGAATATGTATTGGCTGTACGAGGCACAGTACAATTAAGAGCGGAAGAAAATATCAATGTATCCATGAAAACAGGTCGCATTGAAGTGATTGCAGAGGATTTGCGGATATTATCCGAGGCAGAGACACCTCCTTTTCAGATTGAAGATAACATTACAGTAAAAGACGATTTACGTTTAAAATATCGTTATTTGGATTTACGTCGTCCTTCTCAACTTCATAATATTATGCTTCGACATGAAGTGGTGCAGAAGATGCGTGCATTTTTAAACCAGGAAGGCTTTTTGGAGATAGAAACACCTATCTTAATGAAAAGTACACCAGAAGGTGCTAGAGATTACTTAGTGCCAAGCCGAGTACACCCAGGGAATTTTTATGCACTTCCTCAATCCCCTCAGTTATTTAAGCAAATACTCATGGTATCTGGTATGGATAGATATTATCAAATTGCCAAGTGTTTTCGTGATGAGGATTTAAGAGCAGACAGACAGCCCGAATTTACACAGGTAGATATGGAGCTTTCTTTTGTGGATGAAGAAGATATCATGGATATCAATGAGCGTATGATGAAAAAGGTATTTTGGGAATTATTAAATGTGGAAATTACACTGCCCATACCTCGTATGACATATCAAGAAGCTATGGAGCGTTTTGGTTCCGATAAGCCTGATATCCGCTTTGGCATGGAACTTGTTAATATTTCTGATGTTGTTTCAGGAACGGATTTTGCGGTATTTAAAGGAGCATTGGAGCAGGGCGGAAGTGTTCGTGCAATCAATGCAAAAGGATGCGGCAATTTCCCTAGAAAACAAATTGACTCTTTGGTGGAGTTTGTAAAAACATATCGTGCAAAGGGCTTGGCTTGGATTT
Organism: Candidatus Epulonipiscium sp.; assembly: GCA_012519385.1. Taxonomy (GTDB): domain Bacteria; phylum Bacillota; class Clostridia; order Lachnospirales; family Anaerotignaceae; genus JAAYQI01. The sequence goes on along the minus strand of JAAYQI010000207.1, from coordinate 5,570 downwards.
CCATTCAGCCTGATGGCAGTATAAAATCACAGATTGCTAAGTTTTTCTCAGAGGAAACAATGCAGGCAATCATTGATAAAATGCAAGGTGAGCCGGGGGACTTGATTCTGATTTGTGCGGATAAAGATAAAGTGGTATTTGATTCCTTGGGCGCACTTAGAGTGGAATTGTCCAAGCGTTTAGAGCTTACCAATCCAAAAGACTACAAATTTTTATGGGTAACAGAATTCCCTATGCTGGAATGGGATGAGGAAGAAAACCGTTACGTGGCGGTACATCATCCATTTACTGCACCTATGGATGAGGACTTGGAGCTTTTGGAAACAGACCCAGGTAAAGTACGTGCAAAAGCCTATGACATTGTATTAAACGGCTATGAGCTGGGCGGCGGAAGTATCCGTATCCATAGAAGGGATATTCAGCAAAAAATGTTTGAACTTCTAGGCTTTGCTCCTGAGGATGCCCAAGAGCGCTTCGGATACTTGCTAGATGCCTTCCAGTATGGAGTACCTCCACATGGTGGTTTGGCCTTTGGTCTGGATAGAATTGTAATGCTTATGACAGGTGCTAGTAGTATCCGTGATGTAATTGCCTTCCCTAAGGTAAAGGATGCATCCTGCCCTATGTCTGGTGCTCCCAATATTGTAGACCAAAAGCAGTTGGATGAACTGTGTATTGCCATTCAGGAGATAGCAGAGACGCCTTCTGAAGAAGCATAATACTATAATTATAAATATATTGCCCGCCGAACAGCAAAGAGAAGTTTCTCTTGTGTCGGCGGTTTTTTAAAATGCCATTCTATACTTAAAAAAAGAGGCGGCTCTTTCTTTCTACAGATAAGTATGTTAGTATGAGAGTGAGCTGAATGCAATGGCAGATGTTATGAGAAGATGGGTTAACCCCCATAACCGTGGTTGACGTGGTATGCTTCTAAGGAACAACTATTTGCATAAAGTAAGTATTGGCAATAAAATATTATCTGGGGATAGAGGGGATTGTTGTGAAAGTAAAAGGTATCTTTTTTACAGTTGTATCTGCGGTACTGTTTGGTTTAACGCCTGTGCTTGCAAGATTGGTGCAGGAAATGGGTGGCAATGCCCTAACATTGACATTTTATAGAAATTTTATTGCTATCCCTATTTTGGGATTGATTCTTTTTTGCAAAAAAGTTGGCTTCCGCCTTCCAGTATCATCCCTGAAATCAATTATGCTTGTGGGAATCGCTGGGGTTGGTTTAACCACATTGTTGTTGTATTCTTCTTATGATTATATAGGCATCAGTACAGCTACTACACTGCATTTTTTATATCCTGTTTTTGTGGCAATATTGTGCCGTATTTTTTATAAAGAAAAATTAAGCAGAATAAAGGTGGTTACCTTGGTAGTAGCCACATTGGGAATTGGCCTGTTTTTGGAAAGAAGCCAAGCGGGAACAGATACAGCTCCGGGAACCATTCTTGCAGTGGTATCTGGCTTAACCTATGGGTATTATATGATGGATATGGAAAAAAAGGGGCTAAGCAAGCTTCACCCCATTTTGGTGTCTTTTTATATGGCTTCTTTTATCAGCGGAGCCCTTTTAGTATATAATATTGCGGTAAGGCAAATCGTTTTTTTGCTTCCGCCTAAGGCATATCTTTATATTTTTATAATGGCAGTGTGTACTTCTTTCTTGGCGGTGGCGTTACTCCAAGTGGGGATACAGTATTTAAGTGCCACAACGGCGGCTATATTTTGCCTGTTCGAGCCTGTAACCAGTAACATAGCAGGGGTACTTTTTTTAAATGAAACATTATCAGTTGCAAAAGTTATTGGCAGTATCATTATTTTAGGGGCTGCCGCTGCTTTGGCAATTTTAGACCAAGAGCCTCAAAAATTGGAACTGGCAGAACAGGAAGCACAACAGGAAGTACATCTAACGGAAGAGGGCTGAGAGCCGAATCCTTTTTAAACAAAAATAAAAACCCTGATACCAAGGAGGTATCGGGGTTTTATAGTCTATTGATTAGATAGCCTTTCTTCTAAAGCTTTTAGGTAAAAGTCAGTATCATGAACGCCTTGGATTTGCTCTGCCTGTACTTCTCCGTTGGAATCTACAAAAACTGTAGTAGGTAAGCCTTGTAGATTTTTGGTAATCCAAGCGGCAAAGGTAGGGTCTGTCATAACACTGGTAAAGTCTGCATTTACCTCTTTTTTTGCCTGTAAGGCAATTTGTTCTGCTTCTTTTGTTGGAGTATCAATGACAACTTGTATCAAATTTACATTGGGATATTTCTTTTCCAATGTTTCTTTTAGGTTTTGCAACACTTTGGTTTCATTAATATCTGGATAGCAGTAGGATGCCCAAAAGTTTACTATGGTTAAGTCATACTCTGCAAAAATTTGACTGGATATTTTTTCACCTTCCAATGTGGAAGAATCAAAGGTAATGGTACGGTTTAACTTATCAATAGCCGCCGCCACCTCAGATTCATCAAATTCAAAGGTAGAAATGGATGCTGTAAATTCTGGGATACTATCCTGCAATGCCTTATAAGCTTCCTTCTCTTTTTCCGTGAAGTAACTAATATCCCCATTGTATTCAGAAAGCACATAATAGTGATAATCTCCTTGGGTTGCCACTTCTTCTTGTTTATTATATTGAGCAAGTACAGCTTTTACTTGGTCAGAATCTAGCTTATCCTTATGGAGCACCAATACCTCCACAAAGGGTACGAGCAGACTCTTGGAGTCCGTATCTCCCGCTAGAGTGCTAAGTTTTTCCATGTTTTCATCGGTAACATAGCTATACTGCACATGAGCATAAATATCCCCTTCTGTTGTGGTAGATGCAATGGGGATGATATTGGTAGTCTCATAAGGTTTCCATGCATCTGGGGCGTAATATTTTAAACCACACTGGGTCACTTCTACGATTCTGTTTTCATCTAGGGCAGATTGTTCTTCTTTTGTAGGTTCCTTTGGTGCTTTATTGCAGGCAGATAGGGAAACACAGCATAAGCCTGCTGCAATGCAAAGCAAAAAAAGTCTTTTTTTCATCACAAACCTCCTCAAATAGTTGGATATCCATTCAAAATAGTATTATAACCAAAAAAAGGGGGAAACGCAACGAAAAAACAAATCTAATAATTTCTTAGCAAATTGCCAAACTTGGTGTACTGTCCCATCCAAGCCAAATCCACTGTGCCAGTAGGGCCATTTCTTTGTTTTGCAATAATTAACTCTGCTTGATTTTTCTTCTCTGTATCAGGGAAATAATATTCATCCCGATACAAAAAAGCAACCACATCCGCATCCTGCTCGATTGCTCCCGACTCACGCAGGTCCGAAAGCATGGGCCTGTGGTCTGCTCTTTGCTCACAGGCACGGCTCAACTGGGATAGGGCAATAACAGGTGCCTCCATTTCCCTGGCAATGGCTTTTAAGGAGCGGGATATTTCAGAAATCTCCTGCTGTCTGGAATCATTTTTGCCATTTCCGCTCATTAACTGGAGGTAGTCAATCACAATTAACCCCAAGCCTTTTTCCATCTTAAGTTTTCTGCATTTAGAGCGAATTTCCATAGGGGAGATGCCAGGAGTATCATCGATATAAATGGGTGCCTGAGAAAGAGGACCCATGGCTTGTATCAAAATTGGCCAATCTGAATCCTCCAAGGCACCTGTACGCAGTTTTTGTGCATCCATCATAGCCTCTGAACAAAGCATACGATTTACTAACTGCTCTTTGGACATTTCTAGGGAAAATATTGCCGTTGGCACATTTCCTCTAATGGCGGCATTTTGTACAATATTCAGTGCAAAAGCAGTTTTACCCATGGAGGGTCTTGCCGCCAATAGTATCAGGTCAGATTTCTGTAGTCCTGCTGTTTTTGCATCAAAGTCTATAAATCCTGTGGCTACACCTGTAATTTTTCCTTTGGAACGGTAGATTTCCTCGATTTTTTCAAAAGAATCTACTGCAATATCTCTGATATAAGAAAAACCTTCCGAGTGCCTGTTTTGTATAACTTGGAAAATACCTTTTTCCGCTTTATCCATAATACTGCTAACATCTTCTTTTGCTTCATAGCTAGCTTGGGATATTTCTCCCGCCACACGAATGAGCCGACGCAGTAAGGATTTTTCTTCTATAATTTTTGCGTAATGCTTCACATGGACAGAACTGCCTGAAGCAGTGGAGATAGCGGCCAAAAATTTTATACCGCCTAGCTGGTCAAATAATTGCTTTTCTTCCAGCTTATTTTTCATTGTGATAACATCGATAGGTTTGCCCGCAGAATATAGTTCTTCTGCGGCGTTAAATACCGCTTTATAGTCAGGGCGATAAAAATCTTCCCCTCTCAACATTTCCAAGGCAACACCGGCAGCCTCTCTATCTAAAAACATACAGCTTAGCACTGCCTGTTCCGCCGCTTCATCGTGGGGGGGAATACTTTGGAAATATGGATTTTTTTCCTGCTGTTCCACAGGCTGTGCCTCCTTTATTATGCTTCCACTATCTTTATGGTTACTTCAACCGTTACTTTGGGATGAAGCTTTACGGTTGCGGTTCTTTCTCCCAGCATTTTAATAGGGTCTCCGATAGAAACCTTCTTTTTATCCAGTTTAATTCCTGTTTGGCGTATGATTTCTTCGGCAACCTCTTTATTGGTTACAGAGCCGAAAAGTTTTCCGTTTTCGCCTGTTTTCACGGAGATTGTAACGACTTTTTCTTCCAATTCTTTTCCGATACGCTGTGCTTCAGCAAGTTCTTCTTGTTTCCTTTTTTCTTCCGATTTCTTTTTTAATTCAAAATCATTTAAGTTTGATTTTGTGGCTTCTACACCAAGCTTTCTAGGGATTAAAAAGTTTTTAGCGTATCCTTCGCTTGCTTCAACAAGCTGACCTTTTTTTCCTACATTTTTTACATCTTGCAATAATATAATTTTCATATTAATTATCCTCCTCTATATATTGTTCAATGGCATTTTTTAATTGGGTGGTTACTTCTTCTATGGAAGTGCTGTGTACCTGCGCACCAGAAACGGATAAATGCCCGCCGCCCCCCAGTTTTTCCATAATCAACTGCACATTTATCTCACCAAAACTTCTGGCACTGATATAAATAGTATCCCCTTTGGGGCAGCATACAAAAGAAGCGGTAACACCTTTTATATTCAGTAGTTCATCTGCCGCCTGTGCTGTTACCAAAAGTGCATCTTCGCCTTCTTCCTCACAAACAGAAATTGCAAATTTATCCTGAAATATTTCTGCATTTTTTACAATGGTTGCTCTGATTTTATAAGAAAGAATATCGTTTTGGAATAACTTTCTGACACGAATGCTATCTCCACCATTTCTTCTTAAAAAAGCGGCTGCTTCAAAGGTAATGGCTCCCGTTTTCATGCTGAAATTCTTGGTGTCTACTGTAATTCCTGCCAAAAGAGCATCGGCTTCGATAGGCTTTAGCTTGATTTTTTCTCCAAAATATTGAATCATCTCTGTGATTAATTCACAGGTAGAAGATGCATAAGGCTCATGATAGATTAATACGGCATTATCAATAAAATCCGTGCTTTTTCTATGATG
>JAAYQI010000206.1 GCA_012519385.1 Candidatus Epulonipiscium sp. | reverse complement strand
TATCCAAGCATTGCATAACATAGTTTATAATACTATGTATTGATTTTATACTAAAAGGAGTTGCTGTTATGAAGTTAAACCCACTTATTATAGGAGATTTGGTAGCACCTGTGCCCATTATTCAAGGTGGTATGGGCGTGGGCATTATCCTTTCCTCTCTGGCAGGAGCAGTTGCCAAAGAAGGTGGCATCGGTATTATCTCCGCTGCACATCCGGGTTATCTTGAGCCAGATTTTGAAACCAACACGATTGAGGCAAATCTTCGTGCATTAAAAAAACATATTCATAGAGCAAAAGAGATTTCAAATAACGGTATTATCGGTGTAAATATTATGCGCGCCATGAGGCACTATAAAGAATATGTTAACTGTTGTATAGAAAGTGGAGCAGATATCATTATCTCTGGTGCAGGCCTTCCTGTAGAACTGCCTGAATTGGTAAAGGATTCTTCCATTAAATTTGCCCCCATTGTTTCCTCTTTAAAGGCTGCCAAAGTTCTTTTGCAGCGTTGGGATAAAAAAAATCTTCGTATGCCTGATTTTATCGTCATTGAAGGCCCCAAAGCTGGCGGTCACTTAGGCTTTTCCCCTGATAGCTTAGAAGAAGGCGCCCCATCCGATTATAGCAATTATGACGAAGAAGTACTAGCAATACTTTCCTATGTAAAGACTTTTGAAGAAAAATACAACCGTCCTTTCCCCGTTGTTTTTGCGGGTGGCGTATATGATAGGAAAGATATCGACCATTATCTCGCATTGGGCTGTAGCGCTGTGCAAATGGGTACTCGCTTTGTAGCAACCGAAGAATGCGACGCCTCCTTGGCATACAAAAATGCATATATTCAGGCAAGCAAAGAGGATATTACCATTGTAAAAAGCCCCGTAGGCTTACCTGGCAGAGCAGTAGAAAATCCGTTCATGAAACTTAGGAAAACAGAAAAGGAACAAATCTCTAAATGCTACCAATGCCTAGAAAAATGTAACCCCGCTGTAACTCCCTATTGTATTTCAGGAGCATTAATTCGTGCTGCCAAAGGAGATACAGAAAACGCACTCCTATTTTGCGGTTCCAACGCATATAAAGTAGACCGTATTACTACCGTAAAAGAACTCATGGATGAATTAACAAAAGATTGATGTTTTAAACAATAAACGGTTCTTTTCCCCTAAGAAAAAGAACCGTTTTTTTAATTGTCAAAGAACTTTATGTTTCATAAAAGCACCTATTTGACAGCAAGGATTTCGAACTGTCGCAGGCTTAATTTTTAGAAAGATGGCAAGCTTGCCAATTATTTTACAAAAGCATTTCCCGTATAATTTCCCACACTAAATTTGTAAACTGCGTTTTCACACGTTCCGTAGTTTCAATCACTTCTTCATGGCACAATGGCTTTGCTTGTACGCCCGCCGCAGGATTCGTCACACAAGAAATTCCTAAAACCCTCATCCCCGCATGCTTAGCTACAATTACCTCAGGTACAGTAGACATCCCTACCATATCAGCCCCCAAGGCTCTCGCCATACGAATTTCCGCTGGCGTTTCAAAGCTAGGGCCGCTCACACCGATATAAACTCCCTTTGGTAATTTCATTCCTAGCTTTTCTCCTGCTTTTTCTGCCAAAGAAATCAGTTCCTTATCATATGCCTCCGACATATCGGGAAAACGTGCACCAAACCCTTCTAAGTTTTTTCCTATCAAAGGGTTTGTCCCCATTAAATTAATGTGGTCCGAAATTATAACCAGTTCTCCAGGCCGATATTCTGTAGAAATCCCACCGCTGGCATTGGTAACAATAAGGCTCTCCACTCCCAGTAATTTCATTACCCGAATGGGGAATGTCACTTGGTTCATATTGTAACCTTCATAAAAATGGAATCTGCCTTGCATACAAATAAGGTCTTTTGTAATTAAAAAACGTCCCTTGTGCCCCTCCACTGTCGATACAGGAAAGTTGGGTATCTCCTCGTAAGCAATACTTTGGGCATCTTCCAAGCTCTCACCAAAATTTCCAAGCCCTGAGCCTAAAATAACGCCAATCTTAGGCCTATGTTGGCATTTTTCTTGAATAAATTCTACGGCAGCGGCTAAATTTCTTTCCAAATCTGTCATACCGTTCCTCCTTCTAATCGATAAAACACAAAATTGTGTGTGGCTTTCTCCACTTGGGATACTTCTTCATCTTTTTTATAATAACATAATAATAACACAAAAAGGGAAGAAAATCATCTCCTCCCTTTTTTTGCATATGCTTATTTACAGTTATTATTATTTTCCCATTTTTTCTTGCAATTATTATAATACTTTAGCCAAAAAAGATTGCAATCTTTCACTTTGAGGGGACTCAAAAATTTGTTTTGGTGTTCCTTCTTCCACTTGTTTTCCATCCGCCATAAATAGTACTCTGGTTGCCACTTCCTTGGCAAAGCCCATTTCATGTGTTACCACAACCATGGTCATACTATCCTTAGCCAAAGATTTCATTACCTCCAATACCTCCCCTACCATTTCAGGGTCCAGCGCCGAGGTAGGCTCATCAAATAGCATTACTTCAGGCTTCATACATAAAGCACGTACAATGGCAATTCTCTGCTTTTGTCCACCAGATAACTGGGATGGGTAAGCCATTGCACGGTCTTCCAATCCCACTTGTTTTAACAAATCCATTGCCAATTCTGTTGCTTCCTTTTCTGATTTATGCTGTAGTTTCATTGGAGCAATAATCATATTCTTTAAAATCGTCATATGAGGAAACAAATTAAAATGCTGAAATACCATCCCCATTTTCTGGCGATGCATATTGATATCCGCATTTTTATCTGTAATATCCACACCCTCAAATAATATAGTACCCTCTGAAGGCACCTCCAAAAGATTAAGGCATCTCAAAAAAGTAGATTTGCCCGAGCCTGATGGGCCAATTACCACAACCACTTCGCCTTTTTTAATTTCAGTATTAATATCCGTCAAAGCTTGCAGCGAGCCAAATCTTTTATTTAAGTGCTGTACTTTAATTAACGCATCATTAGTGGTCACTGTTTCTCAATCTCCTTTCCAGCCTGTTTACGCCCGCCGTCATAATCATAACAATGATAAGATAAACAGCCGCTACACCAAGCAAAGGCATATAGGGGTCATACGTACGGCTGCGGATAATATCTCCGCCCTTGGTCAAGTCTTGTATTGCAATATAACCGCAGATTGCCGTTTCTTTTAAAAGTACAATCATTTCGTTTCCCAAAGCAGGAAGGACATTTTTAAAAGCCTGTGGCATCACAATATAAATCATGGTTTGCAGATAATTAAACCCTAAACTGCGGCCTGCTTCCATCTGACCCTTATCAATAGACATAATACCCGACCGAAAGATTTCCGCAACATACGCTCCCGAGTTGATTCCAAAAGCCAATACCGCCACTAAAAGTTTATTATTGGAACTAGCAAATACAATAAAGTTTAATATTAATAATTGAACCATGGTAGGCGTTCCACGAATAACCGTAAGGTAAATATTACAAAAGAAATTAGGAATCTTGAGTTTTCCTGTAATATCATTGGTAGAACGTATGATTGCAATCAAAAAACCTAAAACAATACCCAATAATACTGCAAGCAAGGTAATGGTCAGTGTTGTCTTTAATCCATTGAGCAGATAAGTATACCTATTTTCCAAAATAAAATTGCTATAAAACTTCTGTTGTAATCTTTCTGTAAATCCGCTGTCTAAAAGCATCAATGCATTCATTGTAATCCCCCTGGTTTTTCCTTAAAAAATTCACCCACCATAAGCAGTCACTTATGGTGGGGTATACGTAACACAAATCGCTTATTATTCAGCAGAAATATATTTATCCACAATTTCTTGAAGTTTGCCGCTTTCTTCTAATTCAGCCAATGCTGTATTAATCTTTTCTACTAATTCTGTGTTACCTTTTTTTACAGCGATTGCATATTCTTCCACAGTAAATGGAGTGTCCAATACTTTTACATCTGCATTATCAGCAGCTAATGCCTTTGCTACTTGGTCATCAATGAGTACTGCATCAATTTTATCCTGTGCCAATGCCTGCACTGCTTCAAATCCCTTGTTATATCTTTGAACAGACTCTGTCACATCAGAAGCATATAAATCTCCTGTTGTTCCCAACTGAACACCAATGGATTTGCCAACCAAGCTATCTGCATCTTTAATTTCTGTATTATCAGCTTTTACAATGATTGCCTGAGATGCTTTTACATAGGTATTAGAAAAATCAACATTTGCTTTTCTTTCTTCTGTAACTGTCATTCCTGCAGCCGCAAAATCAGCCTTACCAGATACAACAGCAGGGATAATAGAGTCAAAAGCCATATCGGATATTTCCAGCTCCATGCCCAACTTTTCTGCAATAGCAGCTGCTATTTCTGCATCAATACCTACAACATCTCCGCTTTCGCCATAAAACTCATAAGGAGGGAACTCAGCATTGGTAGCCATTATCAAAGTTCCGCCATTTTCTGTTGCTTCTGCCGCATTTGTTGCACCTGATGTAGCATCTTCTTTTGGCTGTTCTTCTGCTGGCTTGGATGAGCATCCCACTGTAAATGCCATAGCTACAACCATTGTAGCTGCAATTATACTTTTCATAAATTTTTTCATTTTATTTCCTCCTCAAACAATTATGTTTATAAAATTACATTATTATTCAAGATGTATTATACTTCCTGTATAAATAGAATGCAAGAGTAAACATTCTATTTCTCACATAAAATACACCATATTTTTTGGTGAATACGCTGTTTTCTCTGTATTTCCTCTTTTATTCATGCCATGTTCATACATAATATACAAAGACTTATACACCTATTATCTATTTTTATAGCATCAAGAATGTATTTTTAGTCACTTATTTATGCATTTATACATATCGTTATACACTGTTTCTTATGGTAAAAGAGGATACTTTTCTGTAAATAGAGCATTTTGCTCTTGAATTTTGTCCTCATTGCCCACAGTGCAATAATTGTATTTTTCCATAACTTTTTGCATCATGCTGTGATAGTTTTGAATATCCGCCGAAGTGGTTTCCAGTATCTCATCTCTCTCTTTTTGCAAGTTTTCAGCAGTAATCCCCATAAAATATCTCGCCAAGGATAAATCAAATTTTTCTGCATTGCTCTTGGGGCGGTCCAAAGTATTTATGGTTCCCAAAATATATTTTGTCATTTGCTTTTCGTCTTCTTCAAATCCTTCTAAGAATAAGCAAACTTCTTTGTATATTTGATATGTTTTTTCTAAATTAGGGTCACGATAGGAATATAGATAAAAGCTTCCATTTTTCAAAAAATTGCTTCCGCCACCGTAGGCTCCTCCTTGTACCCTAACTTTATTCCACAGATACTCTAAGTTTAATACCGTCTGCAATACCTGCATACTACCGAAATACTCGTACCCAAGCGCCTTATAATCTCCCGATACCACATTGTATTGTACTTTGGAAGTGCTGGAAAAAGCAACTTGGCGTGGTGTTAAAGTAAATTGATAGCTTTTTGGCATTTCTTCTTTTTCAGGCAGCTTTTGATATAACTCCAAAACTTCCTTGCGGCATCTGTCCCAGTCATTTCTTTCGCAGCAGACAGCAATGGTCAGTGCCTTTTGATGACAAAGATATGCCCATGTTTCGCTTAACTTTTCGTATAGGTCATTTCCTTCCTTCTGGATGCTTTTCTCCACCTCTGTCAGAAAATGATGGAACGAAATTCCCGTCATTTCTTCCTTAATATGAGAGCCAGCAAATAAGGCACTGTTGCTACGTAGTATGGCTGCCATATGTCCATTATTTACAATGTGATTTTCACTTTGTACCTGAATGGTTTTTAATAGTTTTTGTAAATTCTCTTTGTGGTCAAATCTGGTTCTTATTATAATTTCTTCTACCAAGCGGAGGAATTCCTTGAGATTTTTCATCATTGTTTTTCCGTTAATGGATAAAAACGCCTTATAATTTTCTTTATCCGCCGAAAAAATGTCACAATCCCCTGCAATTCCCCCTGTATAAAGATTAATTTCTGTAGGAAGTTCTTCGTAAGAGTAGTTTTCCGTGTCCATTTTGCCCAATAACCTTACTAAAATCCCCGCATATCCTAATAAATGTTGAGGTACATAGCGAAGGTCAAATAAAAGCTGCATATATGCGATGCCATTGGTGGCAAGGGGTATAAAGCATAGGGAGCATCCCTTCTTCTCTTCTGTCTCGAGAGCAATCCACTCTGCCTTCTTTTCCACCTCATGCAATTCCAGCGTAGGTATCTGATTCTTAATTTCCTCCGACTCTTCTCCTGTTTGAAATAGCTCTAACTTACGTAAATCTTCTTGAAGAAGGTGGATGTCCTCCTCCGTCATTGTCAGACGCTTTTCTTTCATTTTTTCTGTGTGTACTTCATTTTCCTTGCTTAATTGCCCCGCTACAGGTACAACAGCCCCCATACTCTTATTTTTGTTTTGCAGCATCTGCTTTATTAGATTCTCAAAATACCCATTGAAAGACTCTTCACGAATATGATAAAAATGCTTCCAGTGCTGTAAATATAAGCAAGGATTTTCACCATGAAGCCAGCTTTTCATCAGCTTCATACCATATACAAGCCCCTTAGGACGATATCCATAGTCTTCTTCTCTTAATGAAAACTCCCAACGGTTTAAGCTGGATTCTATCAACTTCTCATCCAGTCCATCTTCTGCAATTTTTTGCAATGTATTTTCTATAATTTCACAAAAAGCATTCAAATGCTCTTTTTCAGATTTTTTTCCTATAATACTGTATACCACATCATAAGTAGTAGTATCTAGCCATCCTTCTACATCTGATATTAGCCCGCTTTTTAATAAAGCATTCTTTAAAGGAGAAGCATGGGTACCCAATAACATATAATTTAAAATTTCCATAGCCATTACAAATTCTGGATTGGTACATTTTCCCATCCTCATATTATAGGATAAAAACGTTTTGCCTTTTTCTGATTCCCCTGCAGATATAGGATATGATTTTAAAAATTCAATAGGTGCAGAAAAATCCTGCTCCGCTTCAATGGGATGGATTGCAGGCATTGCTTCAAAGGAGGATAGATATTCCCTGTCTAACTGCTCTAAACGAGGTAAAATATCCATATCTCCATAAAGATAGATATAACTATTGGAAGGATGATAGTATGTCTTATGAAAATCTAAAAACTTTTCGTAAGATAACTCTGGAATCGCTGAAGGCTCTCCCCCTGATTCAAACCGATAAATGGAAGTAGGAAATAAACTTGTTGTAATATGATTTCCAAGTAGCGCCTCAGGGTCCGATAAAGCTCCCTTCATTTCGTTGTAAACCACTCCGCTGATAGAAAGCTCATCTTCTTCCATCTCATAGTGCCAGCCTTCTTGTTGGAAGATTTCTTTTTTGTCATAAATATTAGGATAAAAAACCGCATCCAAATAAACATCCATCATATTGATAAAATCCTTCTCGTTCCTACTGGCAACAGGGTACATGGTTTTATCAGCATAAGTAAGTGCATTCAAATAGGTATTTAAAGAACCCTTTGCCAATTCATTAAAAGGGTCCTTAGATTGATACTTTCTGGAGCCGCAAAGCACTGAATGTTCTAAAATATGAGGAGTACCGCAATCATCAGAGGGTGGTGTTTTAAACGCAATAAAAAAAACTTTATTGTCATCAGAGTTTTCCAAATATAAAAGCCTTGCCCCACTTTTTTGGTGTAAAAATCGATATGACATGGAATGAATATCTTCAATTTCATTTTTTTCTTCTAAAATAAAACCATGATAACTTGCCCCAACTTCAAAATGATTCATGGCATTACCACCTTTCTTATCTATCTATTTTCTCACAGTCTACCACATTTTTATTTATAACAAAATATAAACTTAATTAAATTTATAATTAGTATTGTGTAGGATTACAATACATGTGTTACATTAAGTCAAAAAATTAAATACGGAAAACTCTAAAATAATGTAGCTGCTTAATTTTTCTGGCAAAATTTCTCAATACCCAAACTTGTAGTGATTATAAGCATCAAATTAGAGAATAAACCCAATTCACCTTGTCTTTTAGATATGAGTATGTATTTCATAGAATTGACAGTAATAGAACATATTATCATAATCTCTTGACTTTATCTGCGTCAACTGATATACTAATTACATTCTTCAAGAATGTAATTGTGAGGAGGTTTGACTTTGGGACGTAATAAATACCCTGAAATAACAGTAGAAAAAATATTAGAAGTTTCCCAAAAATTATTTTTAGAAAAGGGATATGATAATGTAATTATCCAAGACATTGTAAATGAATTAGGTGGATTGACAAAGGGCGCTGTATATCATCACTTCAAATCTAAAGAAGAAATTTTATCCGCTTTGAGCAAAAGCATATTTGAGAAAAACAATCCTTTTATTCGGGTGAAAAATGACAAAAGCCTTAACGGACTGCAAAAAATGAAAATGGTGATGAAATTATCACTATTAGACAGTGAAAAGCAGGACATGGATATAGCAACTTTGCCGCTTATTAAAAACCCACGTTATTTGGCAACTGTATTAGAAAGCTTAATGAATGTCGTTGCTCCTTTGTTGGCAGAAATAATTGAGATAGGAATTGAGGATGGCTCTATACAAACAGAACACCCTAAACAACTTTCTGAATTATTTGTTCTGCTAACAAATATATGGCTTACACCAACTGTTTTCCCCACAGGAAATGATGAAACAATGGAGAAAATTATAATCGTAAAAAACGTGTTTAATTATCTTGGGCTACCTGTTTTTGATGAAGAATTACTCCAACTCTGCAACAAAGTTGCAATACAACTCAAAAATAATACTGTCTGACAGACAGCATTATTTTTTACCCATTTACATTCTTTGTGAATGTAAACAATATTAGGAGGTTATGATGAACGACACTGTAATCATTACAACAAATGCGCTGCAAAAGAGTTTCGGCCAATATGAAGTGTTGAACGGTCTTAGTGTGAGTATCTCAAAAGGAATAATCTATGGATTATTAGGCGAAAACGGAGCAGGTAAAACAACGTTTATGAAAATTCTTATCGGTTTATTAAAACCGTCAAAGGGTGATGTATACATATGCGGAAAGAATATAGCTGGACAGGACAGAAAATATTTATCAAAAATCGGTAGTTTAATTGAAGTACCGGCATTTTATGAATGGCTTACCGTAGGTGAAAATCTTTCTCTGCATTGTGATTATTTATCAAAAAGCAACTACGATAAAATACCCGGAATTTTGGACGCCGTCGGTATTCCGGGAACTGAAAATAAGAAAATAAAGGAACTATCTCTTGGTATGATGCAACGATTAGCGATTGGGCGGGCTCTGTTAGGTGAGCCGGAGATATTGATTTTAGACGAACCAATCAATGGCATTGACCCAAAGGGAATTATTGAAATCCGAAACCTGTTACTACAATTAAAACGAGAACAGGCACTAACAATTCTTTTAAGCAGCCATATTATCAGTGAGCTTGAAAAAATAGCCGATATTATAGGAATTATGCACAACGGTAAAATTATTTCTGAAATCCCCAAAGCAATCTTTGAAAAAGACGATTTTGATTTTGAAAAACAATTCCTTACATTAACACAAAATTTGAATGGAGAACGAGTAAATGGAAATTAAATGGCTAATTCAAATCGAATATAAAAAAATGAAATTACAACGTTTTGGAAAACAAGTTGCGGTTGCCAATTTTGCCATAATATTTTTAACACTGATTACAAAATTTCTGTTGTCAACGCCGGACAATACTTCTATTACTGCTCTTAGTACTGTTAGTATTATTGATACTTTTGTAAAATCAGTATTTATTGTATGGCAAGCAGTTTTGATAGCAAATATCATCGTGGACGAGTTCAAAAGTAAAACCGCACTCCTGCTTTTTAGTTACCCAATTAAACGAAACCATATTTTAGCAAGCAAGTTGCTTTTGACTGTTGTTTTGACGTTTGGTGGAATGTTGATAACAATGGTATTCGTAAATATGACAATGCTTGCTCTAAATATGGTACTTCCATTTATTGATTATCATATTTCAATAAATGACATTATTTTATTAGGCATAACTACAATTACATCTATTTGTATGGGCATGACACCATTATTTATCGGTATGCTGAACAAGTCTACTGTAACAACCGTGGTAAGCTCGATTGCCATTGTTAGTTTAACCGTAGGTACAGGCATAGGCGATGGTGCAAGAATGATAAACATTTTACCTGTTTCTTTTGTTTTGGGGGTTATTGGAATTAGTTTGGCTTACATTGCGATCAAAAAGATTAGTACAGATGATACTACATTTTAGGAGGGAACGAATATGAACAATCAAATTGAAACAATTTTATCGAATATGACTGCTGAAACACTTTTGATAGGAACAATTTTAAGCATAGTATTAGGTGTTATCCTTATATTTGCAGGCTTTTTCTTAAAGTATAAGAAAAAAGAGCAATCATGGTGGGTTATTTTGGTTTTGCTCGGCGTAGTTACAATTATTTCAAAAGTTGTGCAGATAACTTACTACTAATGGGAACTACTATGCAAAAAGATAAGGTATTTCATTTCAATTTTACACTTCTTGTACTTGGGCAAGCGAGTTCTCTTTTCGGAAACTACATTCTAAAATTTGCCCTCGCTATGTATGTGTTAGAGGTAACGGGTTCGGCAACGATATACGCAAGCATTTTAGCTGTCGCTACGGTTCCAATGATTTTATTATCGCCGTTAGGCGGTATTTTCGCAGACAGAATGAACAGAAAAAACATCATGGTAGCTTTAGACATCTTATCAGGAATATCCGTTTTATGCGCTGCATTTTTATTATCTGATAATCACGGTATTGCCGTAATAGGTGTATTACTTGTAGTGCTTTCCATTTTAGGCGCATTTGAATCGCCTACTGTTCAAGCGTGTGTCCCTCAAATGCAAACAGGGCAAAACCTTATTAAATGCAATGCTGTTGTTAATCAAGTATCTGCAATATCTGCCTTAATTACACCGATACTTGGAAGCATACTCTACGTTGCTCTTAAAGCTCGTCATGGCAGCAAGCATCGTATGTTTCTTGCTCGCCGCTTTATTTGAATGTTTTATTAAACTGCAATACATAGCCCCTGATAATTGGACGGGTATTACTGCCATTATTAAAAATCATTTTTCCGTAAGTATGCGTTTCATTTACAATGAGCAACCAGGTATTTTGAAACTACTGCTTTTAAGTGCAATAATCAGCTTCTTTCTAATCGGAACGGTTATGGTTGGCTTACCCTACATTGTCCGTTCTATTCTTGGGTTGAACGCCGAGTATTACGGTGTGGCAGAAAGCGTATTAGGTTTTGCTGCAATTCTTGGAAGTATCGCCGCCGGACTTCTTACGGGAAAGCTCAAAACGCATAATCTATCAATCGTCCTTGCAGCACTTGGCGCATTTTTAATTCCTGTGGGAGTTATCTTTCTTATTCCAACAGGTGCAACTACAAGATACATAGTCACTCTCATAGCTTTTTGCGGTGTACAGTTTGTGTCGTGTATTTTTTCCATTTTTTCACTTTCTCTCATACAGCAAAAAACACCGAGTAATCTTATCGGTACAGTTATGGCTTATGTATCAACGATTACCATGTGCGCCCAGCCATTAGGACAGATGGTTTATGGTTTGCTTTTTGATAGATTTAGCAACACTGTTTATCTCGTCTTAATTCTTACGGGGATAATCGTTTGTACTATTGGATTGCTTACGGTAGGTTTATTTAGACAATTAGAGCAGGAACAATGATTGACTAAGAAAATCACTAATACAAAATGATAAAAAATGAATAGAAAAATGCCGTTTTTCTTTTTCAAAAAGCAAAACATGGTGGGTGTATAAAGTCACCCTTTTTAAGGATACGGCGGTATCTTAGGAGGTATCGCCATGTTTTCTTTTGCCCTGACGCTTGGTAACTTATCAAAGAAAGCCTTGCCCCATTGTGGAACGATACGAACAGGAACACAAAAGAAAAAACTATATAACAGGAAATAAACACGCCCATGCCCGATTGAGATTTTATGAATTTCAGTCGGGCTTTTTTTGCGTTTATAGGCCCTCGGTGTCGTTCCCCACCATTGTCCTTTCGATTTCAGAAAACCCAAAATCGAAAGGACGGTACAACCATGAAAAAAATAAACTTGAAAGATTCTATGCCAATATAAGCACAGACACATATATTGATATTCCCGATGAAGTATTTGACATTTTTGAAGAACATCGCAAGGCGGAGCAAGCCTATAAAATCAAAGTACCACAAAGCCTACTACTCTCTTGACCGTGGTGACGGCATTGAACACAGTGCCTTGTTTGTTTCCCTCTCGCCCGATGAGATTTACGAACGCAAGCTGACAAACGAACAGCTCCACGCTGCCATTGCCATCTTGCCGGACAAGCAGGCAAAACGCATTTATTCTCACTACTTTTTAGGAATGAGCAAGACAGCTATTGCTAAAGCTGAGGGTACATCTGCAAGTAGCGTAAAGGATGCTATTCGTAGAGGATTATGCAGCTTAGAAAAGTATTTGAAAAATAATTTCTAAACCGCCCACGTCGTTTGCCCTTGTTTTTCTAAAGGTATGTAAGAGGAAATTTTTTCTCTGATATGCCTAAAAGCATAATTGTTCTTTGGCAACTGAATATACGATATTTTGAGTACATTATTTATGTGAGCCGAAAGGCAAAGCGACTTAACAGACATCGCCAATAAAAAAAGCGATTGCCATATTCACGCCACACTCTCAGAACGACTAGTTAGTGATATCAAAACAAGCTAAAACTAACTTTTATTTATATAAACTAAACAGTAATTGTTCCATCTTTAATATGGTAGGTTATATTTTGTTCATTACAGAAAGACATAACCATTTTAGCTTGTTCGTTATAGAATAAACGATGATTTTTATATGCACTTACTTCCTTACTGTAATTAGTACGACCAGAAATTATTTTATCGGTGAATGAAATTGCTTCAAGTATTTGATATAAATCTTGGTCGATTAAATTAGGAGTGGGGTATGGTTCAATGCTTACCCAAGTCTTACAACCCGCCTCATGTAATAATCTTAATGAATTAAGACGTTCTTTATATGAAGCAGAATTTGGCTCAATCTTCCTTCTATAATCTTCATTTAGAGATATTAATGTTATACCGTATTCGTTAATTAGGAGGAAATTTTATGGGAAGCAAAAAAAAATAAGAAAAATAATATAGAAGCAAGTGAAGCATTTTTGCAATATGAAGAAGAAATAGTTTCACATCCATGGATTGTCAACAGCAATCTAGACAAATTTTTTAAGGGTAATCACCTGCTTTTCGGAATCGTTTAGTTAACGAAATGCAGTAAAAAGTGTAACGGTTAATTCTAAGCAAATATAAAACACATTGGGGGCTACACCCCCAAACCCCAGTAGATTCGTAAAAAATTTTCTTTAAACTGCAAAGAATAATTTTCTTACAAATGTATTCTTTACTACATTTTCCTAGTACTAAATAATCATCCGGTACGCTCTTGGAGTAAGATATCCCAGAGCGGAATGAATACGGTGATTGTTAAACCAATTCACATAGTCTGCCAGTTTGTATTTTAATTCGTATAGATTTGAAAATGTTTGGTTACGTATAAACTCGGTTTTTATAATTTTAAAGGTTGCTTCTGCGACAGCATTATCATATGGGCATCCTTTGTGGCTCAGAGATCGAGTTATTTCAAAGGTTTTTAGTGTGTCTTTTATTAACTGGTTTTTAAACTCATTACCTCGATCTGTATGAAAAATTTGGATATCTTTCAGACTTCCGTTTATGGTCTGAAATGCTTGTTTTACAAGCAATGCAGATTTATTAGGTCCAGCACTATATCCGATTATTTCTCTATTAAAAAGGTCAATAAGAACACATATATAATTCCAGCTCATACCGACACGAACATATGTTAAATCGCTTACTACCACGTTCCGGAATGGCTGTTTGTTGAATTTACGGTCGACGATATTTTGAATCTTTGACTCGTTACAGGTATCCTTCTTCGGATGAAACTGAGCTGTGGTATAGTTTGAAACCAGTCCCTTTTGATAGTAGAATGTGCTCCTTAGGATTTGTAGGACTTTACACATTTAATAAATATGGTAGAAACTAAGATTAATGGACACATCATTGATTGTTTCGATAAACCACAGAGTGCAACAAGGCTGTGTTTTCGATTTGCAAACCTAAAAAAATGCCGACTTATGTCAGCATTTTTAAAAAACTTATTTTTTTACACCTTAATCCTCTTCATAGCTTGTTTGTATCTTCACGTTACCACTTTCATACCTAAAGTGGGCAAATACAATGGCTAAAACTAAGAACACAACTTGCCCAATAATTAATGCTGGTGTTAAAGACGATAAATTGAAGTAAATTTGAACTATCAATACAATCGTTGCTGCGATACAAAAGAAAGCTAACACACCATTACTGCAATGATAAGGAGATTTTTCCCATTCTTCTGGGAATATCTTCGGTAATTTCATCGTTGCAATCGATGTTGCAATCATTACAATATATTGCATAATTAAAACTAAATTAGCTAAGTTTTATAAACTAATTCCAGCAATAATGGGAATGATTGTTACTAAGTAGAATACAATCAATAAATATATAGGTGTTTTAAACCTTGGATGTAATGTTGCAAGTTTTTTTGGCAGCCAACCATCTTCGCTTGCTTGAATCAAAGGTTTTGTTACCCAAGCAATATTTGCATTTAATGTTGTAGCTAATGCACCTAATGCACCGCCCACAATAAAGAATAAGAATAACGGTTTTGATAAGATTGTTTTTGCAACCAAGGAAAGATTTTGGTTTGCAACATCAGCTACTGGTAAAATTCCCGCTGCTACAGTGCCGATTAAAGCGTATAGAACAGAAATGCCTAATGTTGAAGCAACTAAAACAAAAGGAATATCTTTTCTGGGATTTTTGCACTCGCCCCCAAGTTGGAAAATACCATTCGCACCTAAAACAGCAAAAGTTAAGAATGCTGATGCTGATAAAAATCCTGTGACACCATTTGTTATAAAATCAGACGTAAAGTATCCTGGTTGGACTTTTCCTATACCTGCAAATACAAACATAGCCAGTGCAACTAACAATGTGACCATCATGATATTTTGAATTTTAGCCATATACTTTGTTGGGAAAACATTAATAAAGAAGAATACTGATGCAACCGCTACCGCAACAACTTTATGGTTCAACCCTGGTACTAATGACAAAAAATAATCTGCAAAAGAAATTGCATAAACTGATAAAGCAATGTTTCTACAAATATAGACCGCCGTCCAAAAACCCGTAAATTTCGGACCACATAATACATATGCTTGTGTATATTCTCCACCTCTTAAACGCACACAACTTGTTAAAAACAGCATAGGTACACTTAAAATAACTACGAAAATCGCAGCTAATACAAATGCCAAGTTAACACTTTTCCCCGTCATGCCAATACCTAAACCAACAAGTACCATGATGCCAGAACCTATAATCTGACCACTGGCAATACCAAATAATTCAACCTTGCCTAATTCTCTTTTTAAGTCTTTCGTCGACATAATTTACGTACCTTAAAAAGGTACTTCCTCCCTTCAAATTCTCATTATTCTGAATGAGTTTCTGTTTCATTTCATTACGCTTCTAAAATTTTTTATTATTATAGAATTAAATAGAATTAAAAAACTCTAAGCTTCCTTTCGAGGGTAAAACTTAGAGTTTTTGTAACTCTTACCTCAACGAAGGGTGAGATTTTGAAACTAATTTTTTATTTTGAAGGATATTGATCTATTACCTAACTTATTTTTTCAATGTTGCTAGTCTTCTACAAGCTTCCTTAACCGTTTCTTCTTCAAACGCATAGCAAAGTCTAAACATACCAGGTCTATCCGCTCCAAATAACTGACCTGGGGATACGTTAATCATCAAATCATTATAAATTTTTTCCCAGAGAGTATGTTCCGCTTCAAATTCAAGCTTGTCCATATAGGGTGAAAAATCTGCAAAGATAAAAATTCCCGCCTCGGCTTTCATTGTTTTAATACCTATGTCATTTAGCCCTTTTTCGATAATATGGTATGCTGTACGAAGTCTATCTCTGGAAAGCTGCATAATTTCTGGTAACTCGGGAGCTTTCAGCATTTCTGTTAAAAGACCTTGGGTATGAGATGACACACTTGAGTAATATGTAATTGAACCCATGCCTTGGATAATTGCTGGATTAAAGGAAATACAAATCCCTGTTCTAAATCCAGATAGAACGAAATCTTTGGCAAAACTGCTTGTAACATGAACTCTATGTCTATATTCAGCAGGTACTAGCTTAAGTGTACTAACATATTTTGCATCTGGGTCAAAAACTGTTTGGGCATAAATTTCATCTGAAATAATATCCAAGTTATGAGCCATAGCAAAATCAATCACATTTTTAACTGCCTCTGGTTTATATACAGTACCAATGGGGTTATTAGGGCTTGCAAATAACACTGCCCTTACCCTTTTACCCAATTTAGTTTGTTCTTCCCAGGCTTCTTCAAACAACTCTCGAGCTAAATCAACACCACAAGGTACCCCAACTGCTTCGACACCTGCTCTCTCGTTGATGTCATCAATAAAGCCTGAATAATAAGGAGCTGGGATTAAAAAAACATCTCCCGGCTCAGCTAACAAAGTTGCTAAGCTCTCAAGTGCTACAGTACAGCCTGCGCAAGTTGCCACATTATTTTTCGTGATAACCACTTCACTATCTTCGCCAAAAATTACTTTTTGCCAATATTTTGCGATAGCATCTCTAAATTCTTCGCTGCCTTCAAATTTATTATAATGAATGTTGAGTCCTGTTAACTCCATTCTGTTTCCAACTACTTTTAATAAATCGCAAACCTCTTTATTCACCAGATGACTTTCTGCCGTACCCATATTAATTAACCCATTGGGATTTGTTTTTTTGTCATACATATTGTAAAAATTATCAAAATGTGCTTTTACAAGTGGCGGTAAAGTTCTTACCCATTTTTTACCTCTTTCAGATAAATATTGCAACATCGTTATTACCTCCTTGTAATTTTAAAATCTGGGTGAAGCACCCACTTGATTTTTTTAATTATGTTCTAATCCAGCTTCTGTTTGGATACCAGGACGAGAGGCAAGACCCATTGTTGCATCAATATTTGCACCATGTAAAACAGTAGACTCGTCTTTCATTAATTCACACATCCAAAATGCAATTTCTTCAGGCTGAATTAATCTTTTCTTAGCTTGAGCTAAATCAAATGCTTTTCTTTGTTCTGGTGTCATGCCTTTTAATGTACTGGAGTAGAACATAGGTGTTTCAATTGCGCCAGGGCAAATGCAGAATACATCGATTAAAGTATAAATGTTTTCCGCAGCAAGTTGTTTTGCCAGAAAAGCTACTGCGCATTTACTCATACCGTCACTTAATGTAAACTTAGGGAATGCTGCTAAACCACCACCAACGGAAGAAACAAATACTAATTTTGTAGGTGTTTCTTTCTTTTCTAACATGGGTTGGATTTTTTTATAAATCCACAGTGGTCCCAAAGCATTTACAGTCATCATAGCAGTATCCGTAGCAGCATTTAAATCTGTGCCCTGTTCTGCGTATTCTTTCACTGTACCTGAACCTAAAGCAGCATTGAAGATAACACCGTGCCATTCATGCTCTGTTAAGAAATCAGCATGAATAATTTCTTCCACATTACCTTGGTCTAATTTATGTCCAAAAACTATGCCTGGATGTTTTTCCATTAATTCATCTGCAACACCTGCAGATTTACGATATGTAAGGTGAACTTCATAACCTTGTTCAACTAACATTTTTACAGTTTGGTAACCAACACCCTGTGTTCCACCCGTTACTAATACTTTTTTCTTTTTCATAGTCATGTCCTCCTTATTCACTCTCATAATCCTTCATATGTATCCGTTTAAATAAAAACACTAATTATGCACAATTTCATCAAAATAAACACAACTACTTTTTCGCATTAATCACATCTTCTTTTTAGAAATAGTGAAAATTGCGTAAAATTTGCGTAAAAATAAAGCGTATATTTGACGTTTTTTAGTGATTTTTATTTGTTAGGTCAAGAATATCAGTTTTCTCTAACATTGTCAATTTCTTTTATAATGTTAGTAACACTTTTACAAGCTTTGCAAATTATTTTAAAAATGATATAATCAAATTACATATAAACACTTAGTTTAACTGAACGATATATCTTCATCCTCATGCAAAAGGAGGTCTTAAAATGGAACATGTATCCAAAAAAAAATCCACTCAAGCCAAGCAAAACGAAATGTACTTCAATATAAATCAAGTTGCCCATATCATTGATGTTGTTCCTGCGACGATTCGTAATTGGGAAAAAGCAGGGCTTTTTACTGCGAAACGTAAGGGCAATAATTATCGTGTTTTTGACTTTAACGATATAGAGCTCCTAAAGAAAATCAAAAAATATTCAACAGAAGAAAGTATGAATATGGCTTTAATAAAAAAAATGTTAGATCATGATGTTGTAAATAGCCCAACGAACAAACGAAATTTCTCAAAAGAAATTTATCATTCAAAATTGAAAGCGTATCGAGAAAAGAATTCCTATACCTTGGAAGAAGTTAGCCGTATGACAGGAATCTCCGCCTCCTACTTAAGTCGTATCGAACAGGGTCAATGTAGTGTTTCTCTCGATATTTTTAAAAAAATAACTGCGTTCTACGGCGAAAGCATATTGGCTTTTTTTGATTTAACACATCAGCCTACAAATACTGTTTTCCGAAAAGGTGAGGGTATAAAAATGGAATCCTCCTTAAAAGGAGTGGAAACAGTATCTCTGTGCAATAAAACTTCAGTTTTTCACCCTGTTTTCTTTACCGTGGCAACTGGATGCGGCGACTTTAACTCTCATTGTCATTCGGGCGGCTACGAATTTATATATATCGTTTCTGGAAAACTCCAAGTGACTCTTGATGACACAGAAACTTTTATATTAAAAACAGGTGATTCTATAAACTTCGAGTCCACTCGGATGCATAATTGGTATAATGCCGGTAAAAACACCCTCCAATTTATTTGGGTTCATACTTCTATATAAACTTGCACAAAAAAAGGACACCAAAATAATTCAGTGTCCTTTTTTCTTTGTTACTCTGAAAGAAATTTATGTATTCCCTCTGCCGCAGCCTTACCTGCCCCCATAGCTAATATTACCGTTGCAGCCCCTGTCACAGCATCGCCGCCGGCAAAAACACCTACCTTCGTTGTTTGTCCGAACTCATCGGTAGTTACTATACATTTACGACGATCTAAATCCAAGCCTTCTGTTGTACTAGAAATTAAAGGATTTGGAGATGTACCCAAAGCCATAATCACAACATCCGCTTTTATTTCATATTCACTACCTATAACTTCTATTGGAGAACGGCGACCAGATTCATCTGGCTCCCCTAAATCCATTTTTATTACTTCAATACCACATACATCCCCATTTTCATTTGTAATAATTCGCTTAGGATTTCTTAATAAATCAAATTGCACACCTTCTTCTTTGGCATGATGTACTTCTTCGACCCTCGCAGGTAATTCTTTTTCTCCCCTGCGATATACAATATTTACATTAGAACCTAAACGAAGTGCTGTTCTGGCGGCATCCATGGCAACGTTACCACCGCCCACAACCACAACATTTTTGCCAATGATAATAGGTGTATCATAATTTTCATCAAAAGCTTTCATCAAGTTATTTCTTGTTAAATACTCATTTGCGGAAAATACACCATTTGCATTTTCACCAGGAATATTCATAAATTTGGGCAACCCCGCACCAGAACCAATGAAAATTGCAACAAATTTTTCATTGTCCATTAATTGTTGGATGGTTACAGATTTCCCTACAATAACGTTTTTTTCAAATTTCACGCCCATTTCCGCTACTTTTTCAATTTCTTTCTGAACAACTTTTTCTTTTGGCAAACGGAACTCAGGGATACCATAAACTAATACACCACCGTACTTATGTAGCGCCTCAAAAACTGTTACGTCATAACCTAGTCTAGCCAAATCACCAGCACAAGTAAGACCTGCCGGGCCCGAACCAATTACAGCAACTTTTTTATCTATTTTTTCATTAGGCTTTTTTGGTTTAAAATCATTTTCAAGGGCATAATCCGCTACAAATCTTTCTAGCTTTCCGATAGAAACAGGTTCCCCTTTTATTCCCCTGATACACTTGCCTTCGCATTGAGATTCTTGCGGACATACTCTGCCACAAACTGCAGGAAGTGCAGAAGATTGCGTAATAACATTATAAGCCTCGGCAATATTGGATTTCTTTAAAGCACCAATAAAGTTGGGAATATCAACCGCAACAGGACAACCTTTAACGCATTGTGGATTCTTACATTCCATACATCTTTGTGCTTCTTCTACCGCCTCATCCATATTATAACCTAAACAAACTTCATCAAAATTAGTTGCTCTAACTTTAGGGTTCTGATCACGAACAGGAACTTTTTTCAGAATATCCATTATTTTTCACCTCCGCAAATACAACCGCCAGACCTTGTACACACATGATTTGTATCATTATGATGGTGGTGATAGTGTTCTACAGCTTTTGCCTCCAAATTTTTATACATACCCTGTCTTTTCATAATTGCATCAAAATCAATTTTATGTCCATCAAATTCAGGTCCATCAACACAAGCAAACTTTGTATCACTACCAACCTCTAATCTGCAAGCGCCACACATACCAGTACCATCAACCATAATAGGATTCATACTCACTATGGTTGGAATATTTAATTCTTTAGTAACAAGACATACGAATTTCATCATAATTAATGGACCAATTGCTACACATAAATCATATTGATGTCCATTCTCCACCAAAGAACGAATAGCTTCTGTAACCATGCCCTTTTTTCCGTAGGAGCCATCATCTGTTGTGATGTAAAGATTACCAGCAACAACTCCCATTTCATCTTCTAAAATTACAAGGTCTTTTGTCTTAGCACCGACAATTACATCTACCAAAACTCCTTGTTCCTTAAGCCATTTTACCTGAGGATATACAGGTGCAGTGCCTACACCTCCAGCAACAAAAAGGATTCTCTTACCTTTCAATTCAACAATATCTTCATTAATCAGTTCAGATGGATTTCCTAAAGGACCTGTAAAATCATTAATAGAATCACCAGCTTTATAAAGTGCTAGTTTCTCAGTTGAAACACCTATCACTTGGAATACAATAGTAACAGTTCCTTTTTCTCGATTAAAATCACAAATTGTCAAGGGAACTCTTTCCCCCTGTTCATCCACACAAATAATAACAAATTGTCCTGGCTGACACTGTGCAGCCACACGGGGTGCTTCAATTACCATCAAATAAATCTTGTCACACAGTTGTTTGGTTTCAAGTACTTTATACATAAAATTCCCCCTTGCCACTAATATTAGTTAATAAAAAAACTTTATTTAATAAAGTTCACGCTGTACCTAATCAGCCAAAAATAAACTTTATATTATTGACACCATTGTATTTATATTCACTAACATTGTCAATTTATTTTATAATGTTATGCATCGATTTATAATCTTTCAAAAAAACTAGTATTCTCACAGTCATCAACTCTCCACCAAATTTTTTTGCAAAAGCGCATCGCCAATGTACTTCTTGTTAGCTTGTATCAAGACGTACAACAAAAAAAATACTCCCTTTCAATCGTAAGATGTAGTGAGTATTTTTGTTTTTAATTCTTTCTTCTTTCAATTATACAATCTTTTGCGGCACACTAAATGCAGCGGCATAAAACAGCAAATAACCTTTCGATATATGTCAGTTAGCATCGGTTTTCTGTTTCAGCAACCATGCACACAAAGAGCCAAATACTTAATTTTTTTCTTAAGCTATATTCTCCTATTTGGATATTTTTTTCGGCCAGTAACATATGCCCACCTCGAGCGAACGTGGCTTGTCCAAATGAGTATGGACTTATCTTTCATTCTGACCAGGGTTCTGAATATACTGCCTTTGCATTCCGACAACTCTTAGGTTCTTGTAATATTGTGCAATCCTTTTCTAAAAAAGGTTATCCTTTTGACAATGCCTGCTGTGAAAGTTTCTTCAAATATTTAAAAAAGAATCGTACGAACCGAAGATTCTATCACACAC
>JAAYQI010000205.1 GCA_012519385.1 Candidatus Epulonipiscium sp. | reverse complement strand
TTTTTACAGCTACTTTTTTACCAGCAAGGTCTTCATAGGTTTTAATTTCTTCATTATCTTTTGCAATACCCATAACTACACCAGAATCAAAGTATGGGTCAGAGAAATCAAATTTTAACTTTCTTTCATCTGTAATACTCATACCTGCAATTACACCATCAGCCTGACCTGCTTCCAGAGCCTGTACTGCAGCATTAAAGCCCAACACCTGTAAATCCACTTCAAAACCTTGATCCTCAGCTATTGCATTGAGGATATCCATATCGATACCTACAAATTCACCTGCTTCATTTGCAAACTCAAATGGAGCAAAAGTAGTGTCTGTAGCAATAACATATGTTTTCTTTTCTCCAGCTGGTTCCTCTGCCTGATCGCCTGTTGGTTCTGCTGCAGGCTTAGAGCATCCTACCAAACCAAACGCCATGACTAAGGAAAGTGCGGTTGCTACTGTTGTCTTAAAAAGTTTCATCAATATCATTCTCCTTTTTTTATTTTTTTATCATACATACCTATTGTATGAACCTGAAATGCCTTCCCAAACCTTTCAGTTACATACAGGTTCATGATATACACAACCATACATTAACCTGTGATAAAAACATTACTTATATATTATATTGTTTATTGCACTACTGCACAAGAGTAAATTTATAAAATTCACTTTTTTTTTACAAATTAAGTACTTTTTCTAAAAAAGACCTATGAAAAAGTTTAAAAACTCTAGCATTTTGTAATAAATTTCACAGTTTATACCAACTACTTTTATCCAAAAATAAAAATCTTATGCATTTATCTTCTGAATCCATTCCATCATAGAGCTTGTTCCTAACCGCTCTGCTCCTGCTTCCAAAAAAGCCTTAGCACTTTCTAAACTGCGGATACCGCCAGAGGCTTTTATCTGAAGCTGGCCTTTTTTGTGAATATGGAATAATCTAACATCCTCTAAGGTAGCTCCGCCAGAGGCAAAACCTGTGCTTGTTTTAATAAAATCTGCCCCGCTATCTCCAACCAATTTACATAAAAGAATTTTTTCTTCTTGGGTCAGCATACAAGTTTCCACAATTACCTTTAAAATACGGTTACCGCACTCTGCCTTTATAGCTTTTATTTCATCTTCAATTTCTTTATATCGTCCGTCCTTCACCAATCCTTGATGAATCACCATATCAATTTCATCTGCACCATTTTCTATAGCATCCTTTGCTTCAAAAACCTTGGCAGCAGTTGTTTGATATCCTGTAGGAAAGCCAATCACTGTGCAAACAGGAATATTCCCTTGCACAAATTCTTTCGCCTTTTTTACATAAGAAGGCGGAATACAAACCGAAGCCGTTTGATATGCTATGCCTTCTTCACATATTTTCTGAACCTCTTGCCATGTTGCAGTCTGCCTTAGCAATGTATGGTCTACATGATGCAGCACGTTTTCCAATTCATAATTCATTTTATGCACCTCCTGCTCATAGCACTAATATTTTTGCATAACAAATACCAAGAACCCCAAGGGTTCCAGGTTCTCAACTTAGCTGATAATGCTTTGTTTTATAATCATAATGCTTCTTGGTACTGCTATGCATTGCGAGAAAACATATGTGGATATTATACCACACAAATCACCATCTCACAATGTGGAAAATTTTATTACTCTGCATTAAAAAAGCATTGCTTTAAAATTTCTTAAAACAATGCTTTTTATACTTGTTACAAATTTATTATTCTGCTACAGGTGTAGCCGCTTCCTCTGCTTCTGCTACAGGTTCTTCAGCTTGTCTTTTGGATAAGCTGATTTTTTTCTGCTCTGCATTTACTTCTAAAACCTTCACTTGAATTACTTCTCCAACCTTTAATTCATCATCAGGTTTTACAACGTGCTTGTTAGCAATTTGAGAAATATGAACCAATCCATCTACGCCTGGTTCCAACTCAACAAATGCACCAAAAGGTACCATACGTACAACCTTACCTTCTACAATGCTGCCCACAGCATATTTATCTACAGCCAAAGTCCAAGGATTCTTTTCGTTGTCTTTTAAAGAAAGGGAAATTTTTCCTTTTTCTTTATCCACATCCAATACAACAGCTTCTACTGTTTGGCCTTCTTTTAAAACCTCTTTAGGGTTGGTGATACGTCCCCAAGACATTTCAGAGATATGAATTAAACCATCTACTCCGCCTAAGTCAACAAAAGCACCGAAATCTGTAATTCTGCTTACAGTTCCTTGTACCTTAGCGCCAACTTCTAACTGAGCAAAAATAGCTGATTTCTTCTCATTGAGTTCTTTTTCAATCATTGCCTTACGTCCACCGATAATGCGACGTTTTACTCTATCTAATTCAATGATATTAAAGGTTAAATCCTGGCCTTTAAATACATTTAAATCTTCAATAAATCTATTTGAAACCTGGGAAGATGGAATAAATACACGAACACCGTTAACGACAACAATTAAGCCGCCTTTAACCACTTCTGTAACTTTACCTGTAACTGCTAATTTTTCGTTGTAAGCTTCTTCTAATTCTTCCATTCCTTTTTGAGCTTCAATGCGTTTTTTGGAAAGAAGTACATTACCTTCTCCATCATTTACACGAACAACGAAAACTTCAATTTCATCTCCCACCTGAAGTACCTTGCTAGGAACTACCGCAGGATCACTGCTAAATTCTCCTCTAGGAATTACACCATCAGATTTATATCCTAAATTGACAGAAACTTCCTCATTAGAAATCTGGATAACAGTGCCTTTTACCACATCACCTGTATGCAAAGTGACAAAGCTTGCGTCCAACATCTGTTGAAATGTCAGTTCCTCACTTCCTTCATTATTTTGTACTGCATCGTCAAATGCTTCACTCATCGTACCAATTACCTCCTTAATTATTGCCGGTGGGGTTGATGCACCAGCAGTTATCCCTATTTTATCATCCCCCGAGAAAATATTCAACACTAAATCACAAATTGTTTCAATGTAATAAGTATTCCGGCAATTTTTTTTGCAAATCTCATATAATTTTTGAGTATTAGAGCTACTTTTGTCACCTATGACAATCATTCGGTCTACTTGTGTAGATAAAGCCACAGCCTCACTTTGCCTTTTTGCTGTAGCAGAACATATTGTATCAAAAACTTCAAGAGAAATTTCCTTTTTTTTCAATATCTCAACAATATCTTGAAATTTTTTTCGACGAAATGTTGTCTGAACCACTACGGCGTAGCTTTCTTGGGGTGAAAGCTCACATTCCTGTGCTTCTTGCTCTGTTTCTAGTATTACCGCATTTTGATTACACCATCCGCAAATCCCCATTACTTCTGGATGAACACTGCTGCCGATAATAATAATCTTTTTGCCTTTTTCATATTCCTGCTTTACAATCTCATGAATTTTTTTAACAAAAGGACAGGTACCGTCTACCACCTGCAATCCTTTTTCCTTTAACTTTTCATAAATGGGTTTTCCCACACCATGAGAACGCAGAATTACAATTCCTTCTTGAATATCTTCTAAATCCTCAATGACCAATATTCCTTTTTTCTCTAAATCAGCGGTAACTTCTTTGTTATGAATTAAAGGACCAAACGTATAGATATTTTTGTGTTTTCCCATCTGGTCATAAGCAAGCTGTATGGCTCGGCTAACCCCAAAGCAAAAACCTGCCGATTTGGCTACTGTTATTTCCATGCTTATGCCTCCCTGTTTCTCATTTCCTGAATTTTTTCCATTACTTGTGAGGTAATCTCCTCCAAATTTTCGGTTTTCAGGCGTTTTCCTCTGTATTCTTCAAAATATAACGGCTCTCCATACTCAATAGTCATATGGCTAAATAATTTACAGCTTCCGCTAATAGCAACAGGTATTACAGGCACATCTGCCTTCATGGCAAATAGGGCAACTCCTGCCTTTGCGGCTTTTTCTTCCCCTTCTTTTACTCTGGTACCTTGTGCAAACATTCCCACTAGCTCACCAGATTTCAGTACCTTTACTGCCATTTTAAATGCATTCATATCTGCGGTACTTCTATCCACAGGGAATGCATTGAGATGGCGAATCAGCCAACCCACAACAGGAACAGAAAATAACTCCTTTTTTGCCATGTAATGGGGTAGTCGTTTTAAAAAAATAGCCATAGTAATGGGGTCATAATTGCTGATATGATTTGCACATAAAATAGCAGCTCCCTCTTTGGGCACATTTTCCTTCCCAATAACCGTCATGCGAAAAAAAATCTTATAAAATACCAAAAGTACTGACCGCGCAAATAAATAAAGCATCTCTATCCCCTCTTTTCTTGAATTTTTTTTTCAATGATACTGCATACCATGTTTTCCACTTCTTCCATTGTCATATAGGAAGAATCAATTTCTATGGCATCCTCTGCCTTACGCAGGGGGTTATATTTTCTATTTTTATCTGCGGCATCTCTTTGTTCTATTTGAAGCTTCACCGTTTCAAAATCCGCTTCCTGTCCCAATTCCCGAAGCTCTTTGCATCGTCTTTCGGCTCTTACCTCCACCTTAGCATCTAGATAAATTTTCACCTGAGCATCAGGCAGTACATTGGTTCCAATGTCCCTTCCATCCATAATCACAGAGTTCCCTTTGGCAAGCTCTCTCTGCATTTTGGTAAGGGTTTCTCTCACATCTAGCATCACAGCCACATCAGAAGCACCTTTTCCTGCTGCTTGGCTTCTTACCTTTTCTGTCACATCTTCCCCGTTTAAAAGAATCCTCTGACCATCTTCTTTTGCAATTACATCAATCTGTATATGAGGTAAAGCCTCCACTACAGCGGCCTCCTTTTGGGTATCAATGCCATTTTGAATGCAGAACTGTGCCACTGCACGATACATTGCTCCTGTATCGATGTAAAGTAACTGCTTCTTTCGTGCCACTCTTTTGGCAATGGTACTTTTTCCTGAGCCCGCAGGGCCATCTAATGCCACAGCATAATTTTTCATCAGTTATTCCTCCATAAAAAAACGGTATTATGTTAAATCAGGACGAAGCACCCTTGCTCCCTCCAGATAAACATGAACTGCTTGGCTTTGCTTTTTATCTCCTTCACAAAAAACACTACAGCGGATGCACATTGGAAGGCTTCCCACCACATACATCTCCTGCATACAAAATAAAGCAGCATCTGTAATGCCCAACTCTCTTGCGGCAACCGCAGGATAAGCCGCATCCAAATCCTTCGTTGCCGTAAATTGTATGGATAAAATATCGGATAGAGCAAGCTGATTTTTTTCCATAATTTCTATCAGCATTTTTTTTGTTTGTTGTAAAATTTCTTCTCTTGTATTTTTCTCTGCCGTAATAGCGCCACGAATCACAAACATACCTGTCACCCTTTCTCTGTTTCCAAAATATGCTCTCCTGCGGTAAACCCTGTAGAAAAAGCAATTTGCAGATTAAATCCTCCTGTATATGCATCCACATCCAAAAGTTCCCCTGCAAAATGCAGATTTTCTATGCGTTTTGATTCCATGGTAGAAGGGTTTACTTCGTCCACATCAATTCCACCGCTTGTCACCACTGCTTCATGGTAGCCTGTTACACCCAGAATGTGAAGGGGCAAGTTTTTCAGTAGATGCACCAGTTTTTTTCGTTCTTCTTTGGTAATGGAGTTTACCTTTTTTTCTGGCAAAATTCCGCTTAATTCCCATATAACAGGGATAATTTTTTGCGGAAGCAAATCATCTAGTGCATTTTTAAAGTCCTTATTGGCATACTTTTCAAAATCCCGTAGCACTCTGGCATCTAGCTGTGACTCCTCCATAGCAGGCTTTAAATCAATCCAAAGGGTATATTCTTCTTTTTCTAACTGCTTCACCAAATGCCTGCTGGCACTTAATATCATAGGGCCTGACACGCCAAAATGGGTAAACAGCATTTCACCAAAGTCTTTATAAACAACTTTACCTTTTTTATCCTTAATAACAATGGCAGAATTTTTTAAGCTAAGCCCCATTAAGTCACTGCACCACTTTTCCTTTACCCGCAAAGGTACCAAGGAAGGATATAGTTTTGTTATAGTATGCCCTGCTGCTTTTGCCATCTTGTGGCCATCTCCTGTGGAGCCTGTACCAGGGTAAGATAAGCCTCCTGTGCAAAGAATCACACCATCTGCCAAAACCTCTTTCCCATTCTTTAGCCGTACGCCCCGTACCTTGCCGTTTTCATGCAAAATCTCCTCCACAGGGGAAGATAAATGCACATGAACACGATTTTTTTGCAAATATTTTTCCAAAGCCGATACCACATCCGCCGCCTTATCGCTAACAGGAAACACCCGATTGCCTCTTTCCACCTTGGTTTGTAATCCAAGCTCCGCAAAAAAATCCTGTACTCCTTTGCTATCCAAGGTATAAAAAGCACTATAAAGGAAATACGGATTCCCAGGAATATTGGAAAGCATCCCTTCGATATCGGTATCATTGGTTATGTTACAACGTCCTTTTCCCGTAATTAATATTTTTTTGCCTAGGCGATCATTTTTTTCGTACAGATGCACATCTAAGCCTCGCTGTGCCGCACGTCCTGCTGCTATCATGCCTGCCGCACCGCCGCCAATTACAATTATTTTACCCATTGTATCCTCATTTCTCTTTATGGTTGTGTCCATTCTAAATGTGCCTTATCATTTAATGTTAATAATAGCTTTTGGCCATCTTCCATCACATCAATCACTGTAATAGAGGTGTTATTAAGCCAAGTTTTTCTATAAAAGCTGTTATCCATCACCATCACCGTCATAATCAGCACCCGCAGTAACCCTCCATGGGATACAATGCCCACAGACTGGCCTTTATGCCTTTGAAGCAATTCTTCAAAGCCTTTTACGGAACGCTCTCGTACCTTTTCAAAAGAACCTTCGCCGGGAAATGGATGGGCAAAAGGGTCATCAAAAAACTTTGTGAATGGCTCCCCATACTTTTCTTTCAGCTGGGGAACACTGCTTCCCTCCCACTCTCCAAAATTAATTTCCTTAAAATGCTCATCTAACTGCACGGGAATTCCTTTTACTGCGGCAATCGGCTCTGCTGTTGCAATAGCACGCTTTAAAGGGGAAACATAAATTGCATCCAGCGAGATATGAACAAAGCGTTTTGCTAATAAATCTGCTTGCCTTTTCCCCTCTTGAGATAGTTCTATATCTGTCCAACCTTGGTAAATGCCTTGTTTATTCCAATCGGTTTCTCCATGACGTATCAAATAAAATCTTGTCCTCATACTCCTTACCGCCTTAATTATATTTACTACACTTTACATATTATAGTCCATGGTGTATCGCCTTTCAAGAAGAAATCCATGTCCCATCAAATCCTAATGCATAAAAAGCCAAGCCAGTGGAGGGTTTCTTTTCAACCTATAAAAAAAGCCGAACTCTTTTGCTTTTTTCCAAAAAAGTATCGGCTGTAAAACTTCCTTATCGTAACGTCTTTTATGATTAAAAATAGGAAGGAGATTATAATTTTTTCAAATAATTTATTTCACTTTTTGTCAAGTGTCTGTATTTTCCCTTAGGCAAATCACCAAGCTCCAGCTTACCTGTCGCAACTCTCTTAAGCTGAGCAACAGGGTGGCGTATGGCCTCACACATTTTACGTACTTGGCGATTTCTGCCCTCCACAATAGCAATCCGCACCATGGAGTATTTTTCTCCCTTTTCCAATATCTCAATTTTTGCCGGCTGTGTTCTTATTCCATCAATAATAACGCCTCTGCGGAACTTTGCTAAATCTGTAGGGTCAGGAGTGCCAAATAGCTTGGCTTCATATACCTTTTCAATATGGTGCTTCGGATGTGTCAGCCGATAGGTCACATCACCGTCATTTGTTAAAAGCAAAAGCCCAGACGTATCATAATCGAGCCGCCCCACAGGAAAAATTCTTTCATTTATTCCTGAAATCAAATCCAGCACCGTAGGCCTGTGAAACTGGTCTTTCACTGTGGTTACATAGCCTTCGGGTTTGTGTAGCATAATATAAACAAGCTCTTGCTTACATTCCACCTTTTTTCCTTGAAAAAAAACCGTATCTTTTTTGTCATCTATTTTTGTACCAAGCTCTGTTACAACTTTTCCATTTACCGTTACCTTTCCTGCTAAAATCAATTCTTCCGCTTTTCTTCTGGAAGCGATTCCCGCATCCGCCAAATATTTTTGCAATCTGATTTCCATACTGTTCCTCCAACCGATTCTCCACTTATACGGATATTAGTATAAACTACCTCTATCAGAAAGTCAAAATATATTCTTTATTGCAAAAAAGGAATCTCTTTGGAAATCTCAAATTCTACCCAATCCTTGCCTAGTTTTTTCATTCGTTGCATCAGAGTGAATTTTGGTGCAGACTCAGCCGAAAGAATCTCCGTTTCTCCTACCTGCTCTCCATCCAGCCATAGGGTTACCTTACCCAATACTTGCCCTTTTGTAATGGGTGCATCCATCTCCTCATTTTGCTGAATCTGATACTGTATTTTTTGCATCTGCTCTTGGCTTACTAGCAGTATGCAATCTTCCTTGGCATATCCCGAAACCATAGTAGTGGGAGAATTCTTTATCTTGGCATCTCCCATCTTTGTACCTTGGGAAAGTACAATTTCTTTTGTAAAATTCTCAAAACCATAGTCCATCAATGCCTTGGTATCCTTCCACTTTTGCTCTTTTCCTTCTGTTCCCCAACCGCTTCCCAAAACAGCAGTCACAAATGTTCTATCTCCACGTTTTGCCGCACCCACAAAGCATTGTCCTGCTTTATTGGTATATCCTGTTTTTACCCCACAGGCTCCGTCATACATTTTTAAAAAACGGTTTGCATTATCCACAGAATAATGCTTGCCTTTTCCGCCTTTCATAGGTATTTCCACGTGCTGTGTATTTACTAACTTCACAAATTCGGGATTTTTTAATGCATAGCTGGCAATCAAAGCCATATCCCTAGCCGTGGAATGATGCTTTTGAAAAGGGAGCGTACTATCTAATCCATTGGGAGAGCCAAACACCGTATCCATAGCACCGATTTCCTGTGCTTTTTCTGTCATTCGCTGGCAAAATGCTTCCACACTACCGCTCATATGCTCTGCAATGGCAACAGCAGCATCATTATATGATTTTAACATCATGGCATATAGCAAATCTTCCAAACGTATTTCTTCATTTACAGATAAATTCATACGCACCTTTGCTGTATTGGCAGCATTAGAGCTTACCTTTACCATATCCTCCAAATTTCCTTCTTCTAACACCAAAATGGCTGTCATAATTTTTGTAGTACTTGCCATGGCAAGTGGTGTATCCTCATTTTT
>JAAYQI010000204.1 GCA_012519385.1 Candidatus Epulonipiscium sp. | reverse complement strand
TACGTTTTGATTTTATAATATCTCCTTCATATATCCTCTTACCGTTTTTATCATTTAGCCCAGTATATTGCCCAACAGTCTCCGGCTTCACCCCGCACCAAAATTCAGTATTGAAATAATCCTCTTCAAAGTCAATAATCTCACCCACAATAACATTCTTGCCAATTAGGTAGCCGTAAACCCACCCATCCTTTATCCAATCAGCATATTCAGGTAACGCATCGAGGTCTATTGGATCTACCGGCTTACCACGGAATCTTATTTTAGGCACAATGCCCACATCCTTTCTTTCGACAAATTTTACCCCGCATTCCTCAAGTTCTTTCCTTAAAGTTTTTGAATTCGTATTGTTGATATAATCAAAAACATCATGTAACATCTTGGTATCCACCCCTAAAAAGGTAATTCCCCTCCAATTTTTCAACAACCACACCTGCCTCTTTGAAAAGCAATGCCGATGATTCGTCGGGGTAATCTTCCGAATAGTAAACTTTCGCAACCCCGGCATTAATCAATGTTTTAGCACAAACCGAACATGGATAAAATACCGTATATATTTCACTGTCAATAGTGCTAACCCCAAATCTTGCAGCTTGGATAATACAGTTTTCCTCCGCATGGACAGCCCTGCAAAGCTCATGCCGTTGGCCCGGCTCTACCTTCAGCTTGTTCCTCAAGCAACCGATTTCTTTGCAGTGTTTTAGGCCAGCAGGTGCGCCATTATACCCCGTGGCAATGATTCTCTTATCCTTTGCCAATACCGCACCAGCTTTCCGTCTTAAACAGGTAGACCGTTGAGAAACAGTGTAAGCTACTGACATAAATATTTCTTGTAGGGATGGACGCTTGCTTTTCTGTTCTGTTCTGCTCATACCCTTCCTCCTATAGCTCAATATCAAAATACTCACAATTCCTGCATATTTCTGCCGGTTCATCGGGATAGCTGATTCTATAGTATCCTTTGCATTTCCCGTTTCTCCATATCGCTGACATGCAGCGAGGCAGCAGGTCAACATCATCCACAAATTTCAGTATCTTCTGCTTTAGTTCTCTTTCATCGTTATTAAGATTTTCATCACGTTCAATACCATATTTCTCATATATCCACCTAATTTCCCCATAGGCAGCATCTAGATCCAAATGGCAATCTGGCGTTAGAAATTCGTTATTGTCCATACTACACCTCAACCCAAACTGTTTTTGTTACGCTCTCTTCTTTCACTTCACGGGCTATGCCATCCTGAAAATGAACATGATAACCATAACTATCGGCTCCGTATTTTTCAAAATATAACGTAATCATGAAAAACTTGTTGTCCGAAAGCCTTTTGTAAATATAATGCTCGTATTTCCCATCCTTTCTATCTGTAAGCACATTGTTAAATGTCTGTTCAACAAACATCCATTTTTCTTCATTTACGATTAAGCCATTACCATAATAAACATCATCAATTTGCTCCATAGTAAGTTTAACTATCATGCTTTATTGCATCCTCCTCCGATATTTTTTTGAAGGTTGTTACTTCAACCCAAGGATTGCTTTCAAAGGGGAACCTGCGCTTGGCATAAAGGCTGTCCCATAGGCGTACGTATGAGTCAATTGCGCATGGCATAGGTTTGCTACATCCACAAGGTTCCGGTTCACCACAATTAATACATCCACCATCGGTAATTCCCTCTGCCCTGGCATCCTCTTCTGTTATATCCTGTAACCGTTCAATTTTGGTGTCCGTAACAAGAAGGAATATCCTTGCCGATTCTTTGGGCATATGGATTGAAGGGCGCCACTTGAACAAAGATGGGGGAAAACTATCATCTTCGGTAGAACCATAATTCGCACGGTAAACAAAACAACCGTATTCGTCTTTATACCTGTCTCTGTCTGATAGCGGCGTAACGCATCCTGGGCTAAAGTCGCTATAATCTTCACTCTTTTCGCACTGTTCACAGGTTATAAAATTCCATGTTTCACGTACCCATAAAATATCCCCCGGTTGGTAACGTAATCTGACTTCCCTTCCGTTCCCGTCCGCTATACCTGATTTCACAGATACACTTTGTTTTATTCCTGATACAGGTTGTGGTTTTATTATGCGCCTTGTTTGCGTTTTCCTTCCGTCCTGTATAGCCTGCACATTAGGCGTTGAGAAAAGTATTGGTTTCATCGCCACCATCTGTTCGCCTACCTTTCCAATCTATCAATGACTGCCTTTGCCCTCTTGGCAACTCTGTCAAATTCACGGTCAACGGGATCGTTGGCTGACAGCACGCACGCTCCCCTCGCCTCTGTAATATCTTTCAATGCTTGATACATTTCCGGGGCAGCAGCTAACAGTTTTGCATTAGCCTTTTCCGTTTCTTCGTTGCAGCCTTCAACAGTAATTATTGCATCAGGTTCCCCCATATCCGCTTAATATCTTCACCCGCTATTTTTACCTTACGTTCTGGACAAACAAATAACATATTTTCCATTATTCTTCCTCCCGTTCAAGAACCTCATCAATATAGATGCAATCTTCATCTTGCACCAATACCCCTTTAGCGTCCCCCGGTTCCAATGTTAATACCACTGACAATTCCCGGCCTTGCCTAAAACTAATGTTAATTGGCTTGTCCGTTTCGTTTTGGATGTAAACTTTCATTCTGTATCACTCTCTATGGTCAAGACAAATTCCCTGAATCCCGGCAGACTTTCAATCCAATCGCAATATATCTGCCACTCCTCAAGTTTATGGTGCCGACGCTGGTGCCAGTTAGACTTTAGCTGCAGGTAGTTTGTGCTGATCCGGGCCTTGAGCATCAGCCCCATCGGGCAGTTGGCTATAATTTTCTGAAATGCCTCCGTGGATGGCTTGTTCTTGTATTCCTCAACCAGAACCTGCATTAAGCAAATTATTGGCCCGTCCACATACTCGTTGCACTGTTTAGCAATATCCATCTCTAATATCCTGTGCATTTTGCTCTCGCTGGAAATAATGTCGTGGAAATGATACCTGCCCCACTGTAGCCAGAAATACTGTGGTGCCGTAATATTTGCCTGCACGACGATACCTTTGAGATAGCAGTCATGCCCGGAACCCGGCTTGGCTCTGCCTAACTGCCATGCCCTCTTGCCTGAATAGTTGTCATTGCCCATTGGGTAACCGCTGGCCCGGACTGATTCGACCAGGCCATAAACTTCCGTGTTTTCAATTAACATGGCTCCTTCTACCCCTCCCCTTTTTTCTGTTTTCACTATAGAATCTTGCCGCACAACCCACAGCGAGCACCAACCAGACCCTCCAAATAAGAATAAATATCACGTTCAAATTCTGGCGGGTGAGAACAAGTTGCGGCAAATTTTTTAAATCTCCTACTACCATCTTCTTTCTTGTATTTGCACTTAGGACAGATAAGCCATTCGCAAAAGGCAGGTCCTTCAACGTCGTAAACAGTTTTTTCCAGATAGTAAACGTTGCCCTTCTCGAACCCTCTGTCACAACAAATACATTTACGTTTCAGTTTACGCCGTGTTATTTTGCGCTTTATCCAATTTCTATATGATATTGTTT
The DNA here is from genome assembly GCA_012519385.1 of Candidatus Epulonipiscium sp. Taxonomy (GTDB): domain Bacteria; phylum Bacillota; class Clostridia; order Lachnospirales; family Anaerotignaceae; genus JAAYQI01. The sequence continues at coordinate 2,950 of JAAYQI010000204.1, read as the reverse complement.
ATGCACCTCCCCTGGGTTATATTTTTTTATTCCCGTTCCTTTGTTTAACTCCATTTTCCGCACTGTAGTTAGCCCATATATAATAACCGCTTAAAATTTTAGCCACCCCCATCATACAAACATATTCATACATTGTCAAGGAATATTTTTCATGTTTCGGCAATTGTTGATAAAAAGCAGTATATATGAATTTTATTGATCAAAGTATGGATTATCATGCAGGATATGGTTATATACTATCTGTCCATATGTTTTAAATCTATTTGAAGGCACCTAATAGGCCCGTAGAGAGGTTTAATTATTAAAGTAATACAAAGCTATGGGTAGGGGTAATTTTGAGGTAAAAAAGGCAAGGAGAAAACACTTTGGAAAAATGAGTTATAGATGGGGGAGACTCTACCGCAAAATAAATAAAGGTCCCCCCCCACTCGAAAAAAGGAGAAAGTAAGGCGAATGAAGGGAAAAGAAGGACCAGGGCAAGAAACAAGGAAAGGGGCGATGTGAATGAAGGCCCAAACTATAGAGAAAAGGCTCTCATACACACATAAAAAACTGGGGAAGAACCACCTGGGGAATGATGAAAAAGGCATGGTCTACAAGGCATAGACCAACAAATGGGCAGCTGGTCTACAATCTATAAACTGTGGAATTGGCTGGGGCTGGTCTACAATATGTAGACTTTATAGAGCGATGTCAGTGTGACTACCCAAATCTACCCGCTATACTATAGTATATACTCGTACGTAGTACCATTTAATACACTACTACCTACTACCTAAAGTAAATAAATAAAGATACACTAACAATACATACTCCTAACTACAACAATAAACAATAATAAAAATACTTAAAAGAATAAAACCTATAAATATAAATAATAGTAAGTACTAGCAACTATACTACCAGCACCTACTAATATATCATAATAGTATATACTCTTGCTTAAAATAGTATATACTAACACCTACTTAAAGTATACACATGCTTGTATATATATAATATAGAACAATATATATACATATAAATAACAACCCCTGCCCGAACTGCTATTTTCTCCCCTTCTCTTTTTCTTCCAGATACTTTTCCATGACGTAACAGATCAGGCCGGATATTTGCCGGTGCTCTTTTTCTGCCTGGGCAAGCAACCGATCATAAAGCTCCGGCGGGAACACCAGATTCTTCCTAACTTTCCCTTCCCCGATAGCCACCCTTCGATCATCTCCTTCCTGCCAAAAGTGTAACACTTCCTAAAAAAATAGTCAAAAAAAGATTGAAAAAAGTTTAAAATAATACCTTTTTTTTTGAAAAAAGGCTTGACATGGTGATAGCCATGTGATAGAATATAGATAGTGAAAGACAACTGAATAAGAGGGTTCTTCCCGGCGCAACGAGCAGCGAATAGCGACTGCCGGCAGGGCATAAGGGGAGGGCCAAGGAACAAGAACCGGAGACAGTAAGAATTTAAAATATTTTTAACCTGGCCGTTCCCCGGCGGCCTTACATCCGGGGACCAGTTCTAAATAAGGCTGGCATCCTACTGCCGGAAGGAGAAGGGAAATGACAAAAATAAACTATCACAGCGTAAAGGAATTTGGGGACCATGATACAATCGGATACCTGGAAGATGACCGGGTATTCTGGACGTGGAATTTAGGTCGTGGAATGGCGCCGGAAAAACTTTTGGAAATGGGAGCGAAAAACGGTGAGGATGGTGGGATCGTTTTTCCCACCATAGAAGAAATTATCAATTATATCCGCTCGGGAGAAAGACATGACCTTGCGGATGAAGTGGAAAAAGAGTTTATAGAGTTTATTTAGTATTTTAATTCTTGAAAATTAGGCAGGAAATTCCTGCCTTTTCTTGAGGAATTAAAAATACGTGAGGAGAAAAAAAATATGAAAAGAACTGTTGTTATCGAAAATCGTGGCGGCCATGACGGAATCGCCACAGGCGGTCATTATGGATCGTGGGCACGTGTTTGGACATCACGCCAGGGCGTGGCCACGTACCATGTAGCAGAGGAAAACCACCACATCGGTAAGCCGGGGAGAATGACTCCCCATAAGGACTATGTAGCGGTAGAGGTTTCCACTACTAACATGTTTAACCATGAGAAAGATTACATCCTGGTAGAGCATAAGCGGAGTGCAAATCCCAATTTGCGTGGTTCCAGTTCCCGGGAACGGTATGAATTGCTTGCTGGTATTATGCCAGCCTGGGCATCTTTCCCGTCAGCATGGCAAGAATGGGTGCAGGAAAGGGCCGTCCAAGAGGCGGCCGCAGATCATATCATTGCCAAGGTGCCAGAAACAAGAGAAGCCGTGCGCTATGCACGGCAGAAATCGTCGAAGGGGAATATTCGTCGGGCATGGGATGATGTTCGGTGGTTGTGTTCAGATGCTATGGGGAAGGAGATAGACTACCCCGATGGCTCATGGACCGCTGTTCGGGCTATCCCGATCCGGATCGCCCAAAAATTAGGCGGGTTTAGGTCACCTATTCCCCGTCCAGTTTGGCAGAAAAGAGATGCATCATGCTCTTTTTTGTTGGTATCACCATAAAAAGAAAGGAGGTGGCCAATTATGGCCACTCATAAAATTGTTTTTAATCCCGGCGATGCCGGGAAGGTAGGAAATTCGATTTGATCAGGTATGGAAGAAGGTTTAGGCTTTCCTCTACTGCCCTATCAGAAGAAGAAAGTTTAGCCACGGGAGGGATGCTGGACTACCAAATAAATACGATAACGTATATTAAGCAAGAGATTGCTAAATTTGTAAACAGTGGCCTTATAGTTCAGCTATTCGATGGCCTTTTAAATCTATCCCATAAATGAGTAAGGCCGGGGAGCAATTTCCCCGGCTTCTCTCCTCATAGGTAAACTGTTTTGAAACTTTTACCTTGGTAAAAATAAATGTTTCAATTCCTATTAGGTAGTCTGTGCTTTATAGC
>JAAYQI010000203.1 GCA_012519385.1 Candidatus Epulonipiscium sp. | reverse complement strand
CACTTTCAGAGCAATTAGACCAAGCCATCACCAATATTTTAGCTCCCGATATGACCTTGCTGAAAGAGCCTGTATCCATTAATGAGGGCAAGCAGGAACAGGCAACCATTGAAGCCACTCCCGATGTGCGTAACTTTAGCTATACCCTTGTTGATGATAAGCTCTACTACCGAGAAAACAGCCGAATGAAGCCTATTAAGCTCAACGAAACAGCTGAAAACAGAGTAAAAGCCTTGCTGAGTATCCGTGACATAACAAGAGAAATCATTGATATGCAGCTTAACGAGTGTAGCAATGAGGAACTGCAAAAGGCACAGGCAGAACTCAATACCCTCTATGACCGTTTTAATAAGAAGTTTGGTCTAATCAACAATAAAGCCAACAGGCAAGCCTTTGCAGATGATGTTTCCTATCCTCTCCTTTGCTCTCTTGAGAATTTAGATGAGCGTGGGGAACTGAAATCCAAGGCAGATATGTTCAGCAAACGCACCATTAAACAATCTGTGAGAATTACCGCTGTGGATACACCTATTGAAGCACTGGCGGTTTCTATTTCTGAAAAAGCCGGTGTAAATATTCCTTTTATGGCGGATTTATTGGGCGGTGAAAAGCATATTTCCAAAATGCTTGAAGAACTGAAAGGCGTAATTTTCAAAGACCCGTTAAGCGATGCCGATAACGATTTGACAGGTTGGCAAACTGCTGACGAATACCTTTCCGGCAATGTGCGTGAAAAGCTAACCCTTGCAAAATCATTGGTGGAGGAATATCCCCAGTATCAAGTAAATGTAGATATGCTCACAAAGGTACAGCCAAAGGACTTATCTGCTGCCGAAATTGATGTCCGAATGGGTGCAACTTGGGTAGACCCCGAATACTATAAGCAATTTTTGTTTGAACTGTTGGGAACACCTCGCTATATGCAAAACTATAAAATTGACATTATGTATTCTAAACATACAGGCGAATGGAATGTTAAAAACAAAGCCGAGGACAGAGAAAATCCTCGTGCCTATGCAACTTTCGGCACAAAGCGTAAAAGTGCTTATCAGATTTTTGAGGATAGCTTGAACCTTCGTGATGTGCGTGTGTTCGACACCCTTATTGATGATGACGGCAAGGAAAAAAGAGTGCTGAACGGAAAGGAAACCACCCTCGCACAGCAAAAGCAGGAAGCAATTTGTGAAGCCTTTAAGGACTGGATTTGGAAAGACCCACAGCGTAGAGAAGTTTTAGCAAAAAAATATAATACTCTGTATAACTCTATCCGTCCTCGTGAGTTTGACGGTCAGCACATTAAATTTGACGGAATGAACCCACTTATCAAGCTGAACACCCACCAAAGCAATGCTGTTGCCCGTACCCTGTATGGCGGTAATGCTCTCCTTGCCCACGTTGTAGGGGCAGGCAAAACTTTTACGATGATTGCAAGTGCTATGGAGGGTAAACGCTTAGGCTTGCAACAAAAGTCCCTTTTTGTTGTACCGAACCACTTGACGGAGCAAATGGGTAGCGATAGTCATATCCTTTATCCCGGAGCGAATGTCCTTGTTGCCACGAAAAAGGACTTCGAGCCTGCCAATCGTAAAAAATTCTGTTCTCGCATTGCCACCGGTGATTTTGATATTGTGGTAATCGGGCATAGCCAGTTTGAGAAAATTCCTCTTTCCGTGGCAAGGCAGGAAGAAATCTTAAAAACACAGGTTGAGGAAATACTGCTTGCCATTCAAGATGCCAGAGCACAAAACAGTGAGCGTTACACCGTAAAACAGCTTGAAAAAACAAAGAAATCCCTTGAAACAAGGCTTGAAAAATTAGGCTCACAGGAACGCAAAGACAGCGTTGTAACCTTTGAAGAATTGGGAGTTGATAAGCTCTATGTAGACGAAGCACATCTATTCAAAAATTTGTTTTTGCAGACAAAAATGCGTAATGTTGCAGGTATCGGGCAAAGCGAAGCACAGAAATCAACCGATATGTTTACCAAGTGCCGATATATGGACGAACTGACAGGCGGAAAAGGCACTGTTTTTGCAACCGGAACCCCTGTGAGCAACTCAATGACAGAGCTTTATACAATGATGAGGTATCTCCAGTATGGCACTTTGCAGCAAATGGATTTAATCCATTTTGACAGCTGGGCTGCTACCTTTGGCGAAAAGGTAACTGCTATTGAGCTGGCACCTGAAGGAACAGGTTTCCGTTCCAAAACAAGATTTGCAAAATTCTTTAATCTTCCCGAACTTATTAACATTTGGAAAGAAGCTGCGGATATTCAAACTGCCGATATGCTTAATCTTCCTGTTCCCGAAGCAATTCACACCACGGTTGTCACTAAGCCTTCTGAATTTCAAAGAGATATGGTAAAAGACCTTGCAGACCGAGCCGATGTTGTCCGCAAAAAGCTGGTTGAGCCGAATGTTGACAATATGCTGAAGATAACCTCGGATGGGAGAAAATTAGCTCTTGACCAAAGGCTGCAAAATGATATGCTAAACGATGATCCCGACAGCAAAATCAATGTTTGCGTGAAAAATGTATATGATATTTGGGAGGAAAGCACTGCCACTAAAGGAGCACAACTGATTTTCTGTGACCTTTCCACTCCACACTATGACGGTACATTTAATGTCTATGATGATATTAAAAACAAGCTGATGGAAAAAGGTGTCCCACCGGAAGAAATCAAGTATATCCACGATGCAAACACAGAACAGCAAAAGGCTGAACTGTTCGCTCGTGTGCGTAGCGGTGAGGTCAGAGTGTTGATTGGCTCTACTGGAAAAATGGGAGCCGGCACTAATGTGCAGAAAAAATTGGTGGCATTACACCATACCGACTGCCCGTGGCGTCCGGCAGATTTGGAACAGCGTGAGGGTCGAATTGTCCGTCAAGGCAACGAAAATAAACAGGTAAAAATCTTCAAGTATGTTACCGAAAATACCTTTGATGCCTATAACTGGTCACTTATCGAAAACAAGCAAAAATTCATCGGTCAGATATTCACCAGTAAATCCCCTGCCCGCAGTGCCGATGATATTGATGCTACTGCTCTTTCTTATGCTGAGGTTAAAGCTCTTGCCACCGGTGACGAGCGAATTAAAGAAAAAATGGACTTGGATATTCAAGTGGCGAAGCTAAAGCTAATGCGTTCCAACCACCAAAGTCAGAAATATGAAATGGAAGATAGACTTATTAAATATT
>JAAYQI010000202.1 GCA_012519385.1 Candidatus Epulonipiscium sp. | reverse complement strand
TTTTTTATTCTTAATCGACCTATTCCCCAATATAATTCCCACAATATAAGCACTTAAATATCCATTGCCCCCCAATAAAGAAGGAATAGCATAAGACGATAAACCAATCGCTAATACAAAAATGGCATCAAACCCAGATGTAGCAAAACGGAAGTTTTTCAAAACCCATAAAGCAAAATAGGCAATCACAACGCCTATTACAATACCATACGCAATTTGGGCAAATAGCATATAGCCCACATCTTTGGCGGCAATACCGCCCCCCATAATGGTCAGCACCACAACTGTAAGCATATAGGCAAAAGGGTCATTGCTTCCGCTTTCCACTTCCAAAATAGAGGCTGTTCCATACTTTAAATTTAAGCGTTTGGAGCGCAGTATGGAAAACACAGAAGCAGCATCAGTTGAGCTGATAACAGAACCAATTAACATACTCTCCCATAAAGATATTTTTAAAATATAGTAACAAAATAAACCTACTCCCCCTGCGGTCAATACTACCCCCAATGTGGATAACAGCACCGCCTTGGTTGCCACCGGTTTTGCCTCGCTCCATTTTGTTCCAAAACCACCGTAAAACATAATAAAAATCAGAGCGATAGAACAAATCTTCTCTGCAAAAACATAATTGCTAAAGGGAATTTGAACAACTCCATCCGAACCAAAAAACATCCCCAACAAAATAAATGCCAACAAGGCAGGAATTCCTAATTTGCTTGATATTTTATTAAAAATGATACAAGCAAACATTATAACTGTTGTTATCAATAGATATTGCGGCAATAAAATCTCCCCTTCACTGTTTTTATTTATAGTATAACATATTTTAGCTGCACTTTATCTTATTAATTGAAAAAAATTATAAAAAAAAATTATACTTATTTTAACTTGCAGCCATTGTAAAAAACAAGCACCCCCTTATCCAATAGAATCCTCTATAGAATTGTAAACTTTCCAATACCAACAGATGAAATACAGCCAAATCAACCACAAAAAAAAGCCCTATCTTACATATTACGATAGGGCAAAACAAATTATTCCTCATTTTTGTTTTTTTCTTCATTTTCTTCCAGCATAAATTGAGAAAAATCCTCCTTATTATTGGAACGCATCATATGGATTCCCATAGCAAATAAAAGAAATACAACAAGTAGTGTAGGAATTACTCTGACTATACGGCGTATAAACCAAAAGTCTCCGCCAATATTGGAAATAACAGGTAAAACAAAGCCATACATCAATGCATATACTGCAAAAAATAGCAATAAGCCGCCCAATAACTTTTTTCTTTTTTCAAAAAATTGTACTCCACTACCATTGCAAAAACGGCTAACAGATTCCATAAATTCAGTGTCCCTCTCCCGTCTTTCCTCCAGTTCTGCCCGTGCCATAATATAGGTATCAAAAAAAGCATAAAACCAAATTACTGGTAAAAAACTTAGGAAAAAACCCATTCCCATAAAGGCAGTAATGCCTCCAAGCCCCATAAAAATAGACATTAATAAGATTCCTTTTTTCATCATTCCCAAATACATATGCCCCGCTCCTGGTATACAGGCAAATACAAATGTAAAAAATTTATTTGTTTTCATAATAATCTCCTTTCCAATTTATTTTATCTATCACCCCATGACACCCCCGATAGAGCTTCCAAGAAAAGTCATTGGCTTTTTGGCTCATAAGAAATACTTGATTATACATAGTTTCGGACGGATATCCACATCCCATCCTAGCACCCCATTGAAACACTCCGCTACTCCATAACATTAAAGCAATACAAGCAGCTACTACTGTCATCAAATAATCCCGTTTTTTTATGGCTTTCTTTTTTGTAACAGCTTGAAAAACCTTAGCCTGAATTGATGGTATCTGTCTACTTGGCTCTTGCATCTCATCCAAATGATTCAGGTATTTTTCCATGCATTCCTCACAAAAAGAAAGGTGCTCGGATAACTCTAAGCGTTGCAGTAAATCAGCTTTTTCTTCTATTAAAAACTGAAAACCTTCTTGGGAAATATGACCATCTCTATGAAATAATTCCATGCTATCCGTCCCCCTTTATTTTTTCCTGTAATATCTTTTTTGCTCTGTAGAGTTGTGTCTGTACTGTTTTTCTGGGTCTTTGTAATTCTAAGGAAATTTCCGCCACACTCTTTTCTTCTAAGAAAAAAAGGCGGGAAACCAAAGCATAAGGTTCTTGCAATGCTTCTATGTAGCACTTAATTTTCTCTGCACCTTCCCTATCCAAAAAAATATCCTCAGGCAAAGGGGAAGTGTCCTGTTGTTCATAGCTGATTTCTCCTCTGTCATGACGAAAGTATGCACTTTTAAGATAATCCTTTGCCTTATTGGCGGCAATTTTGGAAAGCCATGGCTTAACCGTAGTGATATCACAGCTTTCTCTGTGGGTATATGCCGAAAGGAAAGTTTCTTGCGTTAAGTTTTGGGCTTCTTGATAATCCCTCACCAGTTGATAGCAAATGGTAAAAATCAACCGTTCATATTGCATCACGTTTTCCTTCCATTCTTTTATTGTCATACTTTCCCCTCACCCCCTTGCACATTTCATCTTCCTTGCTAATAATACGACATACATAGAAAAATGACTTCAAAAAATTGAAGTCATTTCTGTTATTTTTATTTTATACCAACTTATAAAATCTAAAATCCAAAAAATCCGAAGAAACCAACTGATACTCTATTCCATGATACATTCCCATTAACCCAGCAGAAAAAGAATGTTCCCCATGGAGATGCCCATATATCACTTTTTCTACAGGATATCTTTCCAAAATTTCCGTAAAGCCTGAGGCTTCCTTTTTATCATTTATAGGCGGAAAGTGAAGCATTACAATAATCTTGTTTGCTCCCTTTTGCATTGCCTGCTCCAAAGATAGACGCAATCGCACCTGTTCTCTTTCGTATATCTTTTGGTCATGGGGAGTAAATCTGCTGTCATTGGGGCATACCCATCCTCTGGTACCGCATATAAAATAGTCCTCCCATGTCGCCGAATCATTTTGTAAAAATGTAACAGCAGGAAATGTGCTACGTACCTTGGAAGCACTGCTCCACCAATAATCATGATTTCCCCTCACCAGTATCTTTTTACCAGGAAGCTGTTGCAAAAAATCCATATCCGCTACTACTTCTTCTAAATCCATAGCCCAAGAAATATCTCCTGGTAATAGCACTGTATCCTCTGATGTTATCTGGGCAAGCCAACTATTTCTAATTTTATCCCAATGCCTCTCCCACTGCTTTCCAAAAATATCCATGGGCTTTTCTTTCGCAAAACTTAGGTGTAAATCACCCATAGCAAATAAACTCATATCTACTCCTTTATTATACTCGATATAACTCTGCCATAACATTCAACCGCTCGTTAAACTCTTTCAATAAATCAATATCTCCTAAATTCCACAAATCGATAAACTCTTTATTCAAATCATTCATTTCTTCTATCTTCGCCACAAAATAAAGTTCCTGCATATTTTCCAAAATATTGCCTACCAAGTTATTTTTAATTTCGTTCAGCCTTTGGGCATTGGTAATTTCCTCTCGAATGGTAGACATCTCCTGGTCCAGATGAAATGCCGCACCCGCACAATGCGTCAGCCTTTCCTGCAATTCTTCTGGAATATTTCCGCTATATTTATACCGCAGAGAATGCTCTGCCGTTGCCCAAAAATTCATGGCTAAGGTACGAACTTGTATCTCTGCTAAAACCTCACGGTACCCAAAGGCTGTGGTTAAAGGATATCATATAATGATGTGATAGCTGCGGTATCCGCTTGGCTTTTTATTGGTGATATAATCTCTCTCTTCTATAATTTTCATATCTTTGCCATCTCGGGCCCGAATCATTTCTACCACTTTCTGGATGTCCTCCACAAACTGGCATAAAATTCGCACCCCTGCAATATCTTCAATCTCCTCCTCAATCCGCTCGGGCAAAATATGCTTTCTTGCCGCCTTATCCATAATGCTGGCAGCACGCTTCACACGCCCCGAAACAGATTCAATGGGAGAATACACCCCCAAGTGCCTACACTCTTTTATAATACTGTTAAACTTAATTAA
>JAAYQI010000201.1 GCA_012519385.1 Candidatus Epulonipiscium sp. | reverse complement strand
CTCTAAAATGTCAAGTTCACTCGCGGCGTGGGCTGATTTTTGAGTGAAAAACATTTGAAGAGGTAGCTTTCAACTTGAATATGATTTTTTTACCGAATTTTCCATTCATACAAAAGATGTATGGATCAAAAATTCTAAATGTGTAGAAAAATAGAGATTATTGCGAAGCCGGGAGCTATCTTTGATAGATCAGCACACACACCTGGCTTCGATGTACTAAGAGACGAGATGTCTATTCTTTTTCTTCATTTTTGATCTACGAGAGCTTCTTCTATTCCAATGATTTCGGATAATAATATTTGCTGTGCTCAAAGAATCTTTAAGTTTTAATGGTATCAAAGTCTGAATAATTTTCACAACATCATGAGGGGTTATACCCTTCTTTACGGTTAAAAAATGTTTTTGTTCTTTTGTAATCCATAGCATTGCTAATAGTACCAGAGCCATGTGACGATGCCACGCATCCCAATTTCGCACCTGATAATCGGACATTCCAGCAAGTTCAATCGCATCCTGGAATGACCTTTCAATCCAGTACCTCTCACTCTGCATTCTTGCTAATTTACTCCAAGTACAGATAGATGATGCATTGCTTAATGAATATTTGACATTTGAATCATCGAGATCTTTACGTATTAGGAGCCAAACTGGGATTGGTTTATTGACATCTTTATCAATCCTCCAAACCCTAAGAGCTGTAAATTTTACTTCGAGAAATCCATCGGTCGACTCCCTAATTCGTATTACCCTCCACCGATCTATAGTTTTTTGAACCTCATCCACAGTAACAGGAACCGTGTTTAGGATTTTTATGAGTGATGTCTTTCTGCCTCGAACACCTTTTTTGGGAGGGACCCCATACTGAGGTTTCTCAATAATTACACGGTCTTTCGACCCAATATCGGCAACATAAGTAACTCCTAAGTTCTCAATTCTGGTAAGTAACCAAGGGTGTTTTCCATAAAACCCATCCATCGCCACAAAAGAAAACTTGATCTTTGATTCAATCGCCTGACAGATCAATTCAAATGCTAACTCTGCTTTGGTTTTAAAGCGTTGAAATTCCGGAGGAATGCCAGCTGCATCACAACGGCCAGGGTCAGATGTCCAACTTTCAGGAAGGTAGAGACGGTAGTCAAGTAGCAATCGAAAGCCATTTTTTACATAGGCCATAAAGACACCAACCTGGCAATTCTCAACTTTACCTAAATTTCCGCAATATTGGCGATTAACACCAACCGAGAACTTTCCTGCCTTTGGGGTGGCACATTCATCAATTACCAATGCACCGTTTTTTCCAATAAGATGCCATCCATTGGTGATGATCCAGTCTATGAGTAGTCGATGGTTCCAAGGAGATTGAGAGAGAAAATGACTGAAAGACTGATTATTTACAAAGCTACAATTGTCCGAAATTGCTGTCAGATGACATCTGGTTGGGTTAATTAAAAGGCCTTTAACATACTCCAAAGCGGTTTCCCATCTGTTATGAGTTTTTGTAGAAAAACAGTTTTG
>JAAYQI010000200.1 GCA_012519385.1 Candidatus Epulonipiscium sp. | reverse complement strand
TCACCTCTTGCCGCTGCATGAACAATTTCACAAGTACCGATGGATGCTAAGTCTCCATCACCTTGATAAGTGATTACCATTTTATCTGGGTGTACTCTTTTAATGCCTGTTGCTGTTGCAGGAGCACGTCCGTGAGCACATTGAATGGAGTCAAAGTTAAAATATGCATTTGCCAAAACTCCACATCCTACAGGAACACAAGCAATAGTATTTTCAACTTCGCCCATTTCTTCTAAACATTCTGCAACAAGTCTATGTACAATACCGTGGGAACATCCCGGGCAATAATGTAACTTCACATCGGTTAAGCCTTTTGTTTTTTCAAATATAACTGACATTATTTGTCACCTCCCATTACGGACTTACCAAATTCTACAACTTCTTCTGGTGTCAATATAACACCGCCCGCTCTACCATAAAATACTACTTTTTCTTTATCGTTGCAGGCAATCTTTACATCATGAACCATTTGTCCCATGCTCATTTCCACAGTCATGAATTTTTTGATATGAGATGTGTTTGCAAATGCTTTTTCAGGGAATGGATACAATGTTTTAGGACGAATAAGTCCCACTTTATAACCTTGCTCTCTCAAAGCATCGATAGAGGTTTTAACAATTCTTGCAGATGTACCATATGCCACAAAAGCATATTCTGCATCTTCCATGCAGTAGTCTTCCCACGCTTGTTCATTTTCCTCAATCGCTCTATATTTTTCCTGTAATTTAAGGTTTTGTTTTTCACATTCAATAGCTTCTAATGTTAAGTTAACAATCATATGTTTTTCGCCATCACCTTTTCCAGTAAGAGCCCATGTTTTTTCAGGCAAATTTCTAGGAGGTGCTGGTTTAAACTCAACAGGTTCCATCATCTGTCCAATCAAACCATCAGAAAGGATGATTACTGGAATCAAATAATAATCTGCAAGGTCAAAAGCTTCAATTACCATGTCTACTGCTTCTTGCACTGTAGAAGGAGCTAAAACAATGTTTTGATAATCTCCGTTACTTCCGCCTTTTACACACATATTATAATCTGCCTGACCTGGTTGAATAGTTCCAAGACCTGGGCCACCACGCATCATATTAATAATTACCGCTGGAAGGTTTGCATTGGATAAATATCCGATACCCTCTTGCTTTAATGCAATACCAGGGGAAGATGAACTAGTTAAAACACGAGCTCCTGCCGCTGCTGCACCATATACCATATTAATCGCAGCCACCTCAGACTCCGCTTGAACAAATACACCGCCAACCTTAGGCAGTTCTTCAGATAAATATTCCGGCACTTCACTTTGAGGTGTAATAGGATAACCGAAAAAATATCTACATCCTGCCTCAATCGCCGCCTTTCCTACTGCTTCATTCCCTTTCATCAAAACCTTTGCCATGAAAACTTCCTCCTCTCTCAACCGATTTTTTCAACGGTAATTGCTACCTCTGGACACATCTTTGCACAGCTTGTGCAGGCAATGCAATCATCCGAAACTACTTCTGCTGGATTGTATCCTGCCTCATTAATTTTTGTCTCAGAAAGTTTCAGCACATTCTTAGGACAGACAGAAACACACAATTCACAGCCCTTGCAGTAAAATTCATTAATACTTACTTTTCCTTTTGCCATTCGTTACACACCTCCATTAATAACGTTATGCTACATCCATTCTTTTCTCATATAAAATTTTAAAGGAAACATTTCCCCATTAATTGATGCAGGCAATGTCTCTTTTATCAACTCATTTATATAGGACACATATTTTATAGGCACTCCTGTTACTTCGCTTACCTTTTTTAAAACTACATCCCCTTCTTGCAGTGTTGCTACTGTTGTTTCACGTATCAAATTTGTGTTATTAATAAGTCCTGTAATTTTTAAACCAGAAGACCGCTCCAAAGACTGCATCTGTGCAATAATATCTTCCACCGTGGAAGTCCCTGGGCGATACACATTAACCACCATAAAAAAATCGGTTTCTTCGGGTTTTAAAAGTGGCTTCAGCCTTCCCAAAACCATAGTACCTACATCGTTTCCACCTAAATCAATCACATACTGACAGGATGTATCCCGAACAGGAGTAGTAATAGCAGCAGATACCGCAGGCAAATCAGCACTGTCACCTTCTATAGAGGATGCAATCACTTGTATTCCTAAATTCTCCAATTCTTCCCGTCTTTCTCTGGAACGAAAATATACATTTACAATATCCAAATCACTCAGAGCCACCTTAGGAAAAACTTCCCTTAGCTTGATTGCATAGTTTACGGCAAACTCTGTTTTTCCACTGCCGTAGTGACCAGTAATGATTCTTATTCTTTTATCATTTTGTACCATTTTGCTCACTCCTGCAAATTGATAGATATCCTTCAAAAACATCGCAACGAAACTGTTTATTTTGTATGTATTGCTTAATTTGTTAGTTATATTATCTAAAATATATTCGCGTAGTTCTCTATTTATTACATATTTTGCCCGATGTTTTCTTCCTACAGTATACATTATAACGTATCCAACCAAGGATTGCAAGAAAATCAACATATTTTCACGACATTTTAACGTATTTTTTAAAGCTTACTCTTTAATTCTTTGAAAAATTGTTGCTTAACCAATATATACAGCTACATTTCATAGGAATTTTGTAGAAAATATTTTGATTTTTTCTATTTTTACCGCCTGTTGTCATACAAGTATTTTTTTGTTTTTTCTTATTACTGTTGTCGTACAACAGAAATAGCCTTACCACGGAAATACTGTTTTTCCATAGTAAGGCTATTCTACAACTTGTACTACAAGGCGCTATTTTTGTAAAAATTTGTCATTATATATTAAATAATAATTCTCCATAAGTAGGGAATGGCCAGACATCCTC
>JAAYQI010000199.1 GCA_012519385.1 Candidatus Epulonipiscium sp. | reverse complement strand
TGGATTACTATTATCTCATGTGCAAAAAACAAGCCATGGGCGAGAAATCCTTCTATAAGGAATTGCAAAATGACCCTCGTTCCACAGACGATTATATCTTTCAGAATATTTCTTATTGGGAAGTACGACCAGAGTATGATGACTTAGAGATTGTGATGTATATTGACCCTGCCATTAAAGCAGGAAAGAGAAATGACTATTCAGCGGTCACCATTATTGGTAGACATGAAAAAACAGGTCAGATGTATATTTTAGATGGTCAAATCTATAAGCTACTTCCAGATGATTTGTTTCAGATGATTATTCAAAAGCTACCATTGTTTCCAGTGGAGAAGATTGGATTTGAAGCCACTCAAGCACAAAGCTATATGAAGCAGAAGTTTGAAGAAAGTTTGTGGGAACATCAAATTTTTATTCCTGTGGAAGAAGTCAATTCCAAAGGTCAAAAACATGAAAGAATTATCACTTTAGAACCAGATATTAAGCGAGGATTTATTCTTTTTAATTCAGCGAATATTTCGTACAATAATCAAGTCAGAGATTACAACAAAGGAGCAAAACATGATGACGCTCCCGATAGTTTGTATGGTGGCGTGCAATTGGTGCAGGGAGTACAGAGTTTGAAGTTTTATGATAGAAGTTTGTTGTTTTAAATAGGTTGTATTTATCCTAAAATCAGTATATAATAGGAATATAACGATATAGAGTATTGAATTAGGAGGGGATTTTATGCAGATTAATACAAACAATTTAGTTTCTATCACAGAAGCCAATCAAAATTTTTCACGAGTAGCTAGATTGGTAGATGAGAATGGTGCAGCAGTTATTCTGAAAAATAATGTACCACGTTATGTACTTTTAGAATTTAGTCAGTT
The DNA here is from genome assembly GCA_012519385.1 of Candidatus Epulonipiscium sp. GTDB lineage: Bacteria > Bacillota > Clostridia > Lachnospirales > Anaerotignaceae > JAAYQI01. The sequence continues at coordinate 957 of JAAYQI010000199.1, read as the reverse complement.
TCAAAATGAAGAATTAGCAGATTTTGCTACGGTTGAAGAAGTTGGAGAAAGTATTGTAAAACGACATTTATCTGCTTTTCAGGAGTTGGCAAAATGAAACGATTGACACCAGAACAGATTATTCAGCTTCATGAAATTCTAATCAAACATACAGGCGGTTCAGATGGGATAAGAGATAGAGGGCTTTTGGAATCTGCGGTGTATGCTCCTTTTCATTCTTTTGATGGTATACCTATTTTCCCCACCATTGAGAAAAAGGCGGCAAGGTTAGGATTTGGTCTTATCAAGAATCATCCTTTTGTAGATGGGAATAAGCGTATTGGTATGCTTGCCATGCTATCTTTTTTAGAAATAAATGGGATACCATTACACTGTACTGACGAGGAATTAGTGAAAATAGGTCTTGGTCTTGCAGAAGGAACAGTAAATGAGAATATGTTGCTCCAGTTTATTATGGAACATAATTAGATAGAAAAAGGAAATTTGCCATCTGAATAGGGTGGCTTTTTTCATACCCATTTTTGGAGGTGGTATCTTTGAAAGTAACAGAAGAACTCATTTGGCTTTGTTTGAATGAGTTGGCAACACAAGCAGCCAGAAAGCAGAAATACAAGGACTATTATGATGGCAACCATGCAATCTTAAAGGATTATGCTATGCAGGATAGTCGAAGCAACAGAAAATTAATATTCAACTTTCCAAGAAAGTTTGTAGACAACGAAACTGGTTATCTTTTGGGTAAGCCAGTTAATTTTATCTCCAAATCCGATAACCAAGGAGCAGTGGATTGTATTGACACCAATCTTTCTTACTGGGATAAAGGGCATAACATTAATCTCCGAAAGCAAAGTGAAATCTTTGGAGAAAGCTATGAACTTCAGTACATCAATAGTGATGGTGAGTTTTGTGCTACGGTATTAACACCATTAAATTGCTATTGTTTGGTAGATGGAACTG
>JAAYQI010000198.1 GCA_012519385.1 Candidatus Epulonipiscium sp. | reverse complement strand
TTTTTTATAAACTTCGTCCAACATCTGCACAAAATCTTGCTTGTAGTTACGATAATCCCGATAGCTTTTGGCAACGGAAGGGTTGGTTCTTTCTAAGGCACTTTCTACAATGTTATGCATTTGTTGTATATGAATGCCTTCTGTTTTTAGGGAGCGTGCTTTTTCCTCTACAAATTTGCAGATAAAATCCAATTCATTTTGGGTAAAGGTAACCATGGCTCTGCGGGCGGATTTATTCACTGCAACCACGACTTTTTCCACATTAAAATCCTCTTTTGTACCATCTTTTTTTATTACATACATGGTGCGCTCACTCCTTTTTAAAACGCTATATTGTGGTTTTTTATTTATAACATACTATATATTGTTATTGTCTTTTTCGTATAGATACTTTACCATAGTGTGGGAAAAAAGGCAATGATAAATTCTAACGAAAAATCATAAGGAGTTTTCGGGAAGCACTAGTACAGATTGCACCGCTCGTTTCCAACCCGAGCGTTTTTCTTCCTGCTCAGCTTCGGTAAATAAGGGATAAAATGTTTTATCAATATTCCAATGGGCTTTAATTACATCCAAATCCTTCCAGTATCGTATGGCAAGCCCCGCCATATAGGCAGCACCCAATGCAGTTGTTTCAATACACACAGGGCGGTCCACAGGAACTCCAATGATATTTGCTTGAAACTGCATTAAAAAATTATTGGCACAAGCCCCGCCGTCTGCTCTCAAAGATTGCAGTGCAATGCCAGAATCCTCCTCCATGGCTTGTAGTACGTCACAGGTTTGGTAGGCGAGGGATTCCAATGTGGCTCGAATGATATGGTTACGGTTGGTGTTTCTATTAAGCCCTACAATAGCACCTCTGGCATATGAATCCCAATAGGGAGCACCCAAGCCTACAAAGGCAGGCACCATATACACCCCGTTGGTATCGGGTACTTGGTTTGCGGCTTTTTCCGATTCGGCAGAGGAGGAAATCAGCTGCATTTCATCTCTAAGCCACTGTATAGCGGCACCTGCCACAAAAATTGAGCCTTCTAAGGCATAGGTAACGGTTCCGCCTTGTCCCCACGCAATGGTAGTTAACAGTCCGTTTTTGGATAACACAGGTTTTTGACCTGTATTCATAAGCATAAAACAACCTGTGCCATAGGTATTTTTGGCACTGCCTACCTCAAAGCAGGTTTGCCCAAATAGTGCCGACTGTTGGTCCCCTGCGGCTGCAGAAATGGGGATTTCTCCCCCAAATAAAGAGGCATCTGTTGTTCCGAATATATGACTGGAGGGGAATACCTGAGGTAACATCTGCTCTGGGATTCCCAGTTTCGCTAGAATTTCTTTATCCCAAGAAAGGGTATGAATATTAAAAAGCATGGTTCGGGAAGCATTGGAGTAGTCTGTGGCATGAACGGCACCTTTGGTCAGATTCCAAATGAGCCAAGTATCCACAGTGCCAAAGAGGAGATTGCCTTTTTCGGCTTCTTCTCTGGCAGAAGGTACGTTTTCTAAAATCCAACGGATTTTGGTGGCAGAAAAATAGGCATCTATCATTAGCCCTGTTTTTTCTTGAAATAGCTTGCCGAGCCCTTGCTGTTTTAAACTATCACAGTAAGGAGCGGTTCTCCTGCATTGCCATACAATGGCGTTATGGATGGGTTTTCCAGTACGCTTATCCCAAACGATGGTAGTTTCTCGCTGGTTAGTAATGCCCATAGCGGCAATTTCTTTATAAGTGGCACCAATTTTATAAAGTGCTTCCTGTGCCACGCTGATTTGGGTAGACCAGATATCCATAGGGTTTTGTTCCACCCATCCCGATTGGGGATAAAAGCAGGGATATTCTTTTTGTGCCGTAGAAACTACATTGCCCTTATGGTCAAATAAGATACAGCGGGAGCTGGTGGTTCCTTGGTCTAGTGCCATAATATATTGTGACATAGTACACCTCCTGTGTTTTGGTATAAAAAAGGCTTTGTAATAACAATGGAAGTTTATCAAGATAAAAAGATTTGATGTATGAGGTATGTTTTTATAATAATAAGACTTTGCTACATTGTATCAAAAATCTGTCCAAAAACATAGGGTGTCACAAAAAAAGAGGAATTTTATAGAGTGTATTTTAGGAAGGGCAGAAAATGGAAAAAAATAAAAGGTGCAGAAAAATCCTGCACCTTTTTTGATAGCAATGTTACATATATGGATTTGAGACACGCTCATTTGCCAATGTGGTTGCAGGCCCATGACCTGGGTATACCACATAGTCTTTTTCTAAGTTTTTCAAGCGTTGTAAGGACTGGAGGATGGTGTTCCAGTCACCTGTTGGGAAATCTGTTCTGCCGCAGGAGCCGAGAAATAAGGTATCTCCTGAAAAAATGGCATCCTCAATGACAAAGCATACACTGCCTACGGTATGCCCAGGTGTCTCCATTACGGTAAAGTTTAAATCGCCTACGGTAATGATATCTCCTTCTTTGCAATAGGAATCTGCAAGTAGACTAATGGGAAAGCCAGAAAAGGAGGAAACATTCACAGAAGGGTTCTCCAATACCTCACGCTCTTTTTCACAAGCAATGACATGGCATCCATATTTTTCTTTTACAACTTCTACTGCGCCAATATGGTCAAAATGACCGTGGGTAAGCAGAATATGGGTGGGAGTGAGCTGATTAGCCTCCACATAGTCAAAAAGGGGTTTTGGATTTCCATCACAATCAATAATAGCACATATGTTATTATCATCCGATACAACATAACAGTTGGTACCGATGGAGCCCATTTCCAATCCTTTGATTTTCATGATATATCTCCTTTTGTTTTCATATTATTTTTGTTGCAAATACTCGTGGATAGAAGCTGCTGCCTTTTTGCCTGCGCCCATAGCAAGAATTACCGTTGCGGCACCAGTAACAGCATCTCCGCCTGCGTAAATGCCTTCACGAGTAGTTTGGTTTGTTTCTTCATTGACAACAAGACATCCCTTGCGATTGGTTTCCAAGCCTTTTGTGGTGCTGCGAATTAGAGGATTTGGAGAGGTACCGATGGACATTACCACAGTATCTACATCCAGAACATAGTTAGAGCCTTCCACAGGCACAGGACTTCTTCTGCCGCTGGCATCTGGTTCTCCCAGTTCCATCACTTGGCACTCAATACCTGCAACTTTTCCATTGCCATCGCTCAAAATTTGAACAGGGTTGCGAAGCAAATGGAATTCAATGCCTTCTTCTTTGGCATGATGTACTTCCTCTAAGCGGGCAGGCATTTCTTTTTCGGAACGGCGGTATACAATATATACCTTTTCCGCCCCAAGGCGTTTTGCACAGCGAGCCGCATCCATAGCAACATTACCACCGCCTACTACAGCAACCGCTTTGCTGTTTTTAATAGGGGTATCATAGTCAGAAATATATGCTTTCATTAGGTTAATACGAGTTAAGTATTCATTGGCAGAATAAACGCCAACCAAGGCTTCTCCAGGGATGCCCATAAAGGAGGGAAGCCCTGCACCTGAGCCAATGAATACAGCAGAAAAGCCCATATCATTCATAAGCTCATCAACAGAGAGCACTTTTCCGATTACCATATTTGTCATTACTGTTACACCCATGGCGGAGAGGGTATCAATTTCTTTTTTTACGATTGCTTTTGGCAGACGGAATTCAGGAATACCGTATACTAACACACCGCCAGCAGTATGAAAGGCTTCAAAAATAGTAACTTCATAGCCTAATTTTGCTAAGTCTCCCGCACAGGCAAGACCAGATGGGCCAGAGCCTACCACAGCTACTTTTTTACCGTTGGAAACTGGTTTTTCAGGCTTTTCTTCACAATTCTCCATATACCAATCTGCAACAAAACGCTCTAAACGCCCAATGGCTACTGCCTCACCCTTTGCTGCTCTTACACACTTAGACTCACACTGGCTCTCTTGAGGACAGACACGGCCGCATACTGCAGGCAGAGCATTGGTGGAGGTGATTATTTTATAAGCCGCCATAAAATCTCCTTTGGCAACTTCTGCAATAAATTCTGGGATTCTTACATTTACAGGGCATCCTGAAACACATGGTTTATGTTTACAATTTAAACAGCGAGTGGCTTCTTCCATTGCCATCTCTTTCGTATAACCCATGGCAACTTCTTTAAAATTGGCATTGCGGACATTAGGAGCCTGCTCTGGCATCTTTATTTTTTCTAAGCTCATATTTGGCATAACGATTCTCCTTTACTTTATCAGCTCTTTACCCATAGCATCCATACGGCATTGGTGGGTTTTAGCGTGTTCTTCCTCTGTTTGACGATAGGTGGAGTTTCTGTTCATCAGCTCGTCAAAGTCTACTGCGTGTCCATCAAAATCAGGGCCGTCTACACAGGCAAATTTGATTTTTCCGCCTACAGTAACACGACAGCCACCGCACATTCCTGTGCCGTCAATCATAATAGGATTTAGGCTGACAATGGTTTTGATGCCATAAGGCTTTGTGGTAAGGCTGACAAATTTCATCATAGGGATAGGGCCGATGGCGATAACAGCATCATACTGATTTCCTGATTCAATGAGAGATTTCAGTTTATCGGTTACAAAGCCTTTTTCTCCGTAAGAACCGTCATCTGTCATCAAATAATAGTTGGTGGATGCCGCTTTCATTTCATCTTCCAAAATAACAATATCCTTATTACGGAATCCTGCGATAACATCTACCTCAACGCCCATATTGTGCAGGGCTTTTGCTTGTGGATAAGCGATGGCACAGCCAACACCTCCACCGATAACCGCAACTTTTTTAAAATCTTCATAATCGGTGGGAGTTCCCAAAGGGCCTACAAAATCGGAAATGCTGTCGCCGATTTCTTTTTCGCCCAAAAGGCGAGTAGAAAGGCCTGCTTTTTGGAAAATAATGGTTACGGTGCCTTTTTCCCTATCATAATCTGCAATGGTAAGAGGTACTCTTTCGCCCTGCTCATCGATGCGGAAAATAATAAACTGGCCTGCTTGTGCCTTTTTTGCAACAAAAGGTGCTTCGATTTCCAAAAGGGTAACAAGGCTGTTTAGTTCTTTTTTATTTACGATTTTAAACATAAAAAAACTCCTTTTTCAGACAATATAAGAATGGAGGGTTAGAATAGAGTTGCCCTCAAGTATCGACGATACCTTGCCAAAGTCTTTCCTTATGCAAGGATTTTTGCTACAATTATAACATATTAACGGCATTTATCAACCTATATTACCGAAAAAACGGAGGAACAAGCCATGAATCACTATAGTTTTGAAGATTTTTTAGAGATTGTTGCACGTCTTAGGGGTGAGGACGGATGCCCATGGGACAAGGTACAAACCCATGAAAGTCTTAGAGAGGCATTGCTGGAAGAAGCCTATGAAGCCGTAGAAGCCATAGAGAAAAAGGATACCCCCAATTTATGCGAGGAGCTAGGAGATATCCTGCTTCAAGTTGTATTTCATGCAGATATTGAAAAAGATGCGGGAAACTTTGATATGACCCATGTGATTGATGGCATCTGTCAAAAAATGATTTACAGGCATCCTCATATTTTTGGTACAGCACAGGCAAGTACCCCTGAGGAGGTTTTGGAGCAGTGGGAAAGGCTGAAAAAAGAAGAAAAAAAGCAAAAAACCCAAACAGAGATATTAAAAAGTGTGCCTGAGGCACTGCCTGCTCTAATGCGTGCTAAGAAGGTACAAAAAAAGGCCGCAGATGTTGGATTTGATTTTCCTAAAACAGAGGATGCCATGGAGAAAGTTTTTGAAGAATGCAAGGAACTTTGGGATGAAATTAAGTGCAATGGAAGTGGTGTGGAGGAGGAATTTGGCGATTTATTATTTTCTTTGGTAAATATCTCACGTTTTTTAAAAATAAATCCAGAGTTTGCCTTGACAAACGCTATCAAAAAGTTTATAAATAGATTTGAGTATGTTGAGAAATCAGCCCTTTCAGAGGAGAAAAGCCTTTCCGACATGACTCTGGAGGAGTTGGATTTGCTCTGGGACAAATCGAAATACCATACTGGTCCAACGCAACAATAAATAGTATTAAGGAGGACAAATAATGAACAAATCTGATTTAGTGGCAGCAATGGCAGAAAAAGCTGAGATGAGCAAAAAGGATGCAGAAAAAGCATTAAAAGCATTCGAGGATGTTGTGGCTGAAGAATTAGCAAACAACGGCAAGGTTCAGTTAGTAGGTTTCGGTACATTTGATGTTGCACAAAGAGCTGCCCGTGAAGGAAGAAATCCTCAAACCGGAGAAGCTATGCCTATTCCTGCATCTAAAGCACCTAGATTTAAAGCAGGAAAAGCCTTAAAAGACGCAATCAATAAATAATAGGTTATATAGGTTACAATGGTGAAATCTACACACGCGTTTTTAACGAAGGTGTAGATTTTTTTATATATTATTTTTGCAAAAAAGAGAGGAAACAAATATGAGAGTGGATAAGTTTTTAAAAGTCTCCCGTATTATCAAGCGGCGTACTATTGCCAACGAAGCCTGTGATGCTGGCAGGGTATCGGTGAACGGAAAAGTGGTAAAAGCCGGAGCAGAGGTAAAGGTGGGAGATATCATAGAAATTCGTTTTGGAAACAATGTTACAAAAGTGGAAGTGATGATGCTAAGTGAATCACAAAAAAAAGAAGATGCGGCAGCAATGTATCGCAGTATAGAATGACTTGTTAGTCTAAAAATATTGTTCTCCCCATATAATGGTACAAAATAATATCATTATAGCTGGGGGGATTTTTTTGACGGAGGATAGAAAAAAAGGAAGTTCCAGACATTGCGTTTCTATCGATGAGAGAGAAAAGATTGTGGTGACAGGTGTGATAGATGTACTTTCTTTTGATGAGGAAAGTATTATTATGGATACAGAGCAAGGGATGCTTATTTTACGGGGAGAACACCTGCACGTGGGTAAATTGAACCTGGAAAACGGCGAAGTCTGCGTCGATGGGTTGATGGAAAGCTTGGAATACAGTGAAGGAGGACAATTTACAAAAGCAAGAAGTTCTCTCATGGCGAGAATATTTAAATAGGGGGAATGAACATGATACTTTCCCTCAGTGCACAGGCCAATTTGTTTTTTGCCACAGTGGTAGCAGGTGCGGTAATTGGTTTTATCTACGATGCTCTTCGTATTTTTCGTAGAATCGTACCGCACAAGGGCATTTTTGTACAGGCCGAGGATGCATTATACTGGATTTGTGTTATATTTTTTATGTTTTATGTGTTAATGATTAAAAATAGTGGTGAAATTCGTTTTTTTACGGTATATGGGGCATTTTTGGGAATGCTTTTGTATTTTTTGATTGCAAGCCCTGCGGTACACGCCGTATCGGATAGGGTGATTGCAGTGGTAAGGTATATTGTTTGCCTTTTCATTACGATACTATTGACACCGTTTCGGCTATTATATCTTCCGCTGCGGGGGCCTGTCAAAAAAACACGGTATTTTATAAAAAGTAGATTTAAAAAAATGTTGCATTTATGCAAGTTGTATGTGAAAATGAATAAAAAGGCAATCGCCCGAAACAAAAGAATTTTGTTTCGCAAAAAATAGATACGTTAAGCGGAGGTGTGATGTTTGGCATGAAAAGAACAAAGGGAAACAGAAGAATAGATTTCATCGTTTTTGTAATCTGCATGGTATTATTTGCTGTCACATTATCCGTAGGAATATTTGGGCAGTATCAAGGATATTTGCAGCTAAAAGAGGAGCAGGTACAAATACTTGCAGAAATAGAGCAGGAAAAAGAGAAAAAGGCTCAATATGAAA
>JAAYQI010000197.1 GCA_012519385.1 Candidatus Epulonipiscium sp. | reverse complement strand
TAGATATTGACATTAATGGACGGGCTAAAGAAGCAAAAGATAAGGGTTGTCATATTTATCTTGCTATACATTCAAACGCAGGAGGTGGAACAAATGCAAGCGGTGCTGTTGCATTTTATCATCCGGACAGCCTAACGGGGCGATTTCTGGCTGAAAATACAGTCAAGGAGCTTAATGCAATATGTCCAATAACGTCAAACAGGAGCACTCCTGTTGAAAGCGGAATGAAGGCTTTTAACAACATAGGCTACGGAGAAATAAGAAATCCATCAAAGCTTGGACTTGTATCTGTATTGGTTGAGACGGACTTCCATGACAATCCAAAGACTGCCCGGTGGATAATAGATAACAAGGATGGTATTGCAAGAGCATATGTAAATGCCTTGGTTAATACACTTAATATATCGAGGAAAAGTGCTCCTGAAGTTAAGAAGTACTATAAGGTGCAGGTAGGGGCTTATTCTAAAAAGTCAAATGCCGAAGCTATGTTAAAAAGATTAAAAAGTTCTGGCTTTGAAGGTTTTATAAAATATGAATAAAAGTATATAAATTTGAGCTGATGATGTTACTGTCATTGGCTCTTTTTTTTATACTCTGATTTAAATTATTTTTACAAATCCTCAACTTCGACCTGTTTCCGCGGCTATTAGGTAGGAGGTGATATTTTTGAATCAGAATGAGGATAAAAAAATTATAAAGATCACTGATGAAATGCAGGAAAGCAGAATTAAAGTAAGAAGTATTTCTCAGGAGCAGTTACAGCGTGAGTTTGATTATATTCAATCAGAGAAAATCCTTAATAAGATGTTGGAAAAAGGTCTTATTACAGAGGCTGAATTCAGTAAAATAACCAAGTTAAACAGACAAACTTTCTCTCCCTTTTTAGCAGAGATAATGCTATAAAAACGTTGATATATAAAGATTTTAGAGGTAACATGTGACCTAACAAAAAGGAGGTGAGAGAGTGAAAAAGATAACAAGAATCGAAAGCAACACCAACGATTATTTAATCAAACCTAAGTTAAGAGTAGCTGCTTACTGTCGTGTTTCCACAGATAGCGATGAACAGCTTGCCAGTCTGCAAGCACAAAGGGCACATTATGAGAAATACATAAAAGATAACCCTGATTGGGAATATGCAGGATTATATTATGATGAAGGAATCAGTGGCACTAAAAAGGAAAAGCGACAGGAGCTTCTTAGAATGATATCTGATTGTGAAAATAAGAAGATCGACCTGATTATTACAAAGTCCATCAGCAGATTTGCCAGAAACACTATAGATTGTTTAGAAATGGTACGCAATTTGATAGACCTTGGCATCCATATAATCTTTGAAAAGGAAAATATCAATACACAGTTTATGGAGAGTGAGTTGATGCTTTCTATTTTAAGCGGACTTTCGGAAAGTGAATCAATTTCCATCTCGGAAAATAACAAGTGGTCAATACGAAAAAGATTTCAAAATGGGACTTTCAAAATTTCCTATCCACCATACGGTTATGAAAATATTGAAGGTCAGATGGTTATAAACCCTGAGCAAGCCGAAGTTGTTAAGTTTATCTTTTCAAGGTCACTATCAGGTAATGGGGCACAACATATTGCAGATGAACTCAATCAGAAATGTATTCCTTCAAAAAGAGGAGGGCATTGGTCAGACGGAACAATCAGAGGTATCCTTAGCAATGAAAAATACACCGGCAATGCTATTTTCCAAAAAACATATACTGACCACCGTTTTAACAGACACATCAATTATGGAGAGAAAAATATGTATTTAGTTGAAAATAATCATGAGGCAATTATCAGCCAAGAAGACTTTGATACTGCCGATGCCATTATTAATCAGAGAGCAAAAGAAAAAGGAATAGTAAAGCGCAATGATAAGTACCAAAACAGATATCCTTTCTCCGGTAAAATTATCTGTTCAGAATGTGGAAGCACCTTTAAAAGACGAATTCATTCAACAGGTACAAGAAAGTATGTGGCATGGTGTTGCAACAAACACCTAAAACAGATAAGGGAATGTTCCATGCAGTTTATTCGGGATGAAAATATAAAGGTAGCTTTTGTTACCATGATAAATAAACTGATTTTCGGCAGGAAACTTATTTTAAAACCATTATTAGATGATTTGCAGGAAATGAGCAATTCAGATAATCTTCTACAAATTCAGGAATTAGAAAAACAAATTGAAAAAAATACAGAACAAAAAGAAGTTCTTTTAAAACTTATGGCAAAGGGGTATTTACAGATGTCTCTTTTTAACAGAGAAAACAACCAATTACAAATGGAAATAGACAATTATACCGGACAAAAAGAAGCATTACTCCATGCACTTAACGGAAAATTATCAAAGGTGGAAGAAGTAAGCAAATTGATGAAGTGTACAAATAAGGCTGAAATGATACATTCATTTGATGGGGAGTTTTTTAATGAACATGTTGAAAAAATAATAGTTTTTTCAAGGGAAGAGATTGGTTTCGTATTGAAATGCGGCATTACATTAATTGAAAGGATGTGAGGATTATGGCACATATACCTTATGGTTACAAAATAGAAAAGGGTATAGCGGTTATTGATGAAGAAAAAGCCGAAAAAATAAGAAATTTATATAAAGGCTATTTATCGGGTCATTCATTATCCATAGCAGCTAAGACAGCAGGAATAGATGTTTATCACGGAACTGCAGGGAGGATGCTAAGAAATAAATATTATCTTGGAGATGAATATTATCCTGCAATTATTGATGAGGAAACTTATGAAAAAGCAGAAAATGAAAGATTAAAAAGAGCAGAGAAATTAGGCAGGATATTTGAGCCTAAGAAAGAAGAAAAGCCTGAAGTTTTTACAAGGTTTACTATGAGTCAGGCGGTTAAGGAATATACAAATCCTTTTACACAAGCTGAGTATATTTATAGTTTAATAGAAAGTGAGGACAGGCAAGATGTCAGTCAGTAAAAATGTAATGATTATTCCTGCAGTAAAACGTGTTGGAAATAATAAAAAGAAAAATGAAATACCAAAACTTCGTGTTGCCGCTTATTGCCGTGTCTCCACAGATAGCGATGAACAGGCAAGTAGTTATGAAGTGCAAATTGAGCATTATACTGAATTTATTAAGAGAAATACAGAGTGGACATTTGCAGGTATTTTCGCTGACGATGGAATAAGCGGTACTAATACAAAAAAGCGTGATGAATTTAACCGTATGATAGAAGAGTGCATGGACGGTAATATTGATATGATTATTACTAAATCAATAAGCCGATTTGCCAGAAATACATTGGATTGTCTGCAGTATATCAGAAAACTAAAAGATAAAAACATAGCAGTATATTTTGAAAAGGAAAATATCAATACATTAGATGCCAAAGGTGAAATTATGCTGACCATCATGGCATCATTAGCACAACAAGAAAGTCAGTCGTTAAGTCAAAATGTGAAACTTGGTTATCAGTACCGATACCAACAGGGAGAAGTGATGGTAAATTGCTCAAGGTTCCTAGGTTACATCAAGGATGAAAATAAGCGACTTGTGATTGTGCCTGAGGAGGCTGAAATAGTTAAAAGAATTTACAGAGAATACCTTGATGGTTCCAGCATGGATAAAATTAAAAAAAGACTTGAGAACGATGGCATACTTACAGGGGCAGGAAGAAAAAAGTGGCATACCAGTTCCATCAGAAAGATGCTGAGTAATGAAAAATATATGGGAGATGCACTTTTACAAAAGACCTATACAGTAGATTTTCTTACAAAAAAGAGAGTTATTAATAACGGAATTGTACCTCAGTATTATGTAGAGAATAATCATGAACCGATTATTCCGCGTGAAATTTTCATGCAGGTACAAGAAGAACTTGCCCGCAGAAGTAGAGGTCATATAGCCACGAGTGGAAAGAAAAGAAGCTTCAGCTCAAACCATGTATATTCACAAATTGTTTTCTGCGGAGAGTGTGGTGAAATATACCGCAGAGTCCATTGGAATAACCGAGGGAAAAAATCAATCGTATGGCGATGTGTCAGCAGGCTTGAAAATACAGGATTATCATGCCATTCCCGAACTGTGCCGGAGGATATGATAGGCATTGCTGCCATGGATGCAATTAATAGGGTACTGGGGCAAAAGGATGAGTTTTTAATTATCCTAAAGGAAAATATTAAAACGGTTATTAGTGAAACTGATAAG
>JAAYQI010000019.1 GCA_012519385.1 Candidatus Epulonipiscium sp. | reverse complement strand
TATTGCTGGTAGGCTTGATGTTATTGTCTGTTATCGCCACGGGTTGCATTAGCAAGGTAGAGGCAGAACCGGAAACATTGTCTATTGAGGATAAACTGGTTGGAGAATGGGGCAATGATGATATTTCTTTTATTTTTAATGAGGAAATTGCAATGATGGTAGTAGATAATTTTGCTGTTGGTGATGAGGATAAGGGCAAGGTTACTTGGGAAATTGATTCAAAAAACGATCCCATACATTTAGACTTAATTATGACAAATTACGAAGAAAACGAAGAAACTGTATGGCCGATGATAATTCGTTTCCTTACAGATGATAAAATACAAATGTGTTCTTATAGGGAACAACTGATTCTTTTTATAGAAGGCGGTATCGAAAAACTTGAAAGGCCAGCCAATTTTATTGATGATGGGGATAAGATTTTGTTTGTGCTTGATAGAAAATAAATAATTTATTGTTTAGGTCTCAATCCTTTCTCCAATGCTGCCTCAATTAAAAACTTAATAGCTGCCGCTCTTGACTGAAAACGATTTTCAAAACGAAAATCGTCTATTTTTTTTAATAAAGATTTTTCTACAAAGAAATTTAATGCTCGTTTTTCGTTTTTCATGTTTATGCTCCTCCCTTGAAAATGATTTAGTATATTTACTATAACATATACAAAGGCCCTTGACAAGGGCATTATTACATGTTACACTGTTTGTAGTGGTTGTAGTAATACTACAAAGGGAGGTTTCAATCATGTCAGGCAGTTTTGCAAAGTTGTTGAAAGAGGCGATGTGGAGCAGGCAGGGTGATGTTGTGGCAGGCGTTGAGGGAAGTGTGGACGGTAGAAATATAAACAAAACCGTGATTGAACTTCAAAAGAAGATTGCGGAGTATGCCACGGATACTGAATCAGCGAAAGAGATGATACACAAGATCGAGCTTCTTGTAGGGGAAGAAAAGTTTTTGTTGCAGGATAGTTGCTACACGCAGGGCTTTGTTGATGGGATAGTTACTTTGACAGGATTACAAGAAACCATTTAAAGGGGTTTATCCCCCTTTTTTTGCGATAGATGTTTACGCTTGTTGGCAATGAAACAGGAGGATTGGAAATGCCCTTTTACAGAAATAAGGATTGGCTTTACGAACATTATATAGATAAGAAAATGACCTCAAGGGAAATTGCTGAATTGGTTGATGTTCATAGCGGAACTATTAATAGGTGGCTAAGAAAATTAAATATTCCTGTTAGAGACATTTCTTCCTGCCAACAACCAAAGAAAAAACTCAATCTGTTGCAATCAAAGGATTGGTTGCAAAAAGAATATGTTGATGGGAAAAAAAGTATCAAAGAGATTGCAAGAAATTTAAATGTTTCCAATAGCACCGTATCCCAATGGTTGGACAAGCATAATATACCAAGGAAAAGTTATTCTGAATTAATTGAAGAAGATAATCCAAAATCGAGTTTGTTAAAAAATAAAGATTGGCTACGGGAAAAATATATAACTGAATTTACGAGTATAAAGCAATTGTCGGATTGCCTTGAAGTATCCCAAAAGTTGGTAGCAAAATGGCTTGATATTCATGGAATCAAGAAAAGGAATATACAAGAATCAAAAATGGGGGAAAACAAGTTTAATGACTTAATCAATGATGGTAAAACGATCCCGAAATTATATAGACAAGGGTTAAACATAGAGGAAATCGGAGAACATTTTGATTGTAGCTGTCAAACAGTTTACAGGAGGTTGCTTGATTCCAATGTCAAAATACGAGGGTTCACTGAAAGAGCCAAGAAGCGAAACCCTCTTCTTGGAAGGTTGAGAGATAAAAAATGGCTTTATCACCAATATGTAACAAGAAATTATTCTATAATAGATATTGCTGAACATCTTGAATCAAACGCTACAACAGTTTATTTTTGGTTACAAAAACATGGAATAGAAATCAAGGATTCAAGTTTTTCACATAGCAAGGAAAGATATTCTGATGAAGATTTAGAGGAAATGCTTAAAAACCTTGCAGAAAGGTTAGGACATATACCTTCGGTAAGGGAGTTAAACGAATATTGTAGCCAAGGTTTATGTCCAAGTGCAGCAACCTATTCCCTACGTGGTGGACTTCCTTATTGGCAGAAAAGAGTGTTTGGAAAAAGAAACAGGGCATGGCTTGAATGGCAAAAACAATGTATTTCAATTTTTAACAAGGTATTAAATTATCCTAAATTTAAAGCAGAGAAAAGTTTTGATTGGTTGCGTTCTCCTATTACTGGACACAAGTTAAAGGTAGATGCTTACTATCCGAAATTAAAATTATGTGTTGAATTTGATGGAATTGGACACTTCAAGCCGGTTAAGTTTTTAAAAGGGCAAAATGCGGACAAGCAGTTTAGGAAAACACAAATACATGATGCTGAAAAAAATAAAAGAATTCCTGAACACGGATTAACATTAATTAGGTTTAAATATGATGAACCATTAACTAAAGAATATGTAAAAGAATTGTTGGAAGAATTTTTGGAACAGGTTGTCTAAAAAACAAATAATAGTTTCCTATCAACACTCCTTGAGGGGTGTTTTTTATTTTATGAGAAAGGGGTGGTTATTTGGATGGAAGTAAGGTTCCTAAAACTATAGCAGAATTAAGAGTTGATATTGAAAAAGCAATGACACCGTTGAGTGATTTGCAGAAACAATTCGATACCCTTGATAAACAGATTGAAAAAACTCAAGCAGGCATG
>JAAYQI010000196.1 GCA_012519385.1 Candidatus Epulonipiscium sp. | reverse complement strand
CAAGCCAATACTCCCTATTACATATTAGGGAATGGAAGCAATGTATTGGTAAGTGACAAGGGGATACGTGGCACAGTTATACAGATTGGAAGAAATATGTCAGAAATTACGGTGAATGAAAACCAGATAAAAGTGCAGGCAGGAGCGTTGCTATCTTCTGTAGCGGTTACTGCTTTCGAGCATGGCTTAGGCGGTATGGAATTTGCTTCGGGAATCCCTGGCTCATTTGGAGGGGCTGTTTGCATGAATGCTGGTGCCTATGACGGGGAGATGAAGGATATCTTATCCCAAGTGCAGGTGCTGACACCAGAGTTGGAACTGATAACCCTTTCTTCCCAAGAACTGGAATTAGGCTATCGCCATAGTATTATACCTGAAAAATCCTATTTGGTGGTAAGTGGTATTCTTACTTTGCAAAAAGGAGATAAACGCCAGATACAGGAAAAAATGGCGTCTTTGGCACAGCAAAGACGAGAAAAACAACCATTAAATTATCCTAGTGCAGGTAGTACCTTTAAACGCCCAGAAGGATATTTTGCAGGGAAATTAATTGAAGATGCAGGATTAAAAGGGTATTCTATCGGTGGGGCACAGGTATCTGAAAAACACGCAGGCTTTATCATAAATAAGGGCAATGCAACCACGCAGGATATTTTGGACTTGATTGCACATTGTCAAAAAACAGTACAGGAAAAATTTGGTGTTTTACTGGAAACAGAAGTAAAAATAATAGGAGAATAACCAAGCGAGGTGGGGAATATGCGATTTGTTATAGTAACAGGAATGTCGGGAGCAGGAAAATCAACGGTATTAAAATTTTTGGAGGACATCAATTTCTTTTGCGTAGATAATCTCCCGCCAGCGTTAATTCCGAAGTTTGCGGAGCTATGCTTTGAGCAAGACGGAGAAATTGATAAGGTTGCTATGGGAATTGATATTCGAGGCGGAAAGCTTTTTTCGGATTTATTTTCCGTATTATCTCGTTTGCAACAAGAGGGGTATGAGTATGAAATTGTATTTTTGGATGCCTCGGATAATATATTAATCAAACGATATAAGGAAACCAGAAGAAATCACCCACTATCCAAGGGAGATTCTTTGGCAGAGGGAATCGCCAAGGAAAGAAGAATGCTAGAAAAGGTCAAAAGTGAAGCAACATACATTATTGACACAAGCAATATTTTAACAAGAGAACTAAAAGAGCAAATTAATCATATTTTTGTGGAAAATAAAAATTTTGAAAGTTTGATTATCACTGTAAATTCTTTTGGTTTTAAATATGGCATCCCTATGGATAGTGATTTGGTATTTGATGTACGCTTTTTACCGAATCCCTTTTACATTCAGGAGTTGAAGGAATTGACGGGAAATGATGCCCCTGTATCGGATTATGTAATGAGTTTTAAAGAAAGCAACATCTTTTTAGATAAATTAAGTGATATGATAGAGTTTTTAATTCCGCAATATATTACAGAGGGAAAAAATCAGCTCATTATCAGCATTGGTTGCACAGGTGGCAAGCATAGGTCGGTTACGTTGGCCAATGCACTTTGCAAAAAGCTGCAAGAGCATAATCATAATACGCTAATAAAGCATATTGACATAGAGAAGGATGCAAGGCATAAAAAATAAAAGAATCTATCGTGTGATTTTGTTAAAATTATAAAAAATACAATGGAATGAAAACTGCAATGGTTTTCATTGGGGGGTGAATTTTTGTCATTTTCATCTAATGTAAAACAAGAGTTATCTCTCCGCTTTGGAAATGCAAGACATTGTTATATTGCAGAGCTTGCGGCTATTATTAATATGTGTGGTGATATTACTATTTTTCATCACAAAATTTGTATAAAAATTCAGACAGAGAATGCATTCATTGCCAGAAAGTACTTTACATTGCTGCAAAAAACTTTTAATATAAGAAGTGAAGTATCCATACGTACAGGTTTTCAGCAAAAAAAGAATGCCACATATACTGTGATGTTACGTGATACATCGGACAATGAGAAAGTTCTAATGGCAACAGGAATTTTGCTCCATTATGATGGCCGTAGTGTAATGGATAATAAGATATATCCTGTAACAGTAAATAGCATCTGTTGTCGCAGGGCGTATATTAGAGGTGCTTTTTTGGCAGCGGGTTCCATAAGTGACCCAGAAAAAAATTATCATTTAGAATTTGTGCATTCTTCACTGGAATACTGCAATCAATTAAAAGAAATCATCAATTCTTTTGGGTTGGATGCTAAAATTGTGGAGAGAAAAGAGCATTTTGTAATTTATATCAAAGAAGGAGAGCAGATTGCTGACCTTTTGAATATTATGGAAGCACATGTTGCTTTATTGCAGTTTGAAAATGTACGAGTTTTAAAAGATATGCGTAATAATGTAAACCGCAAAGTAAATTGCGAAACAGCGAATTTGAATAAAACAGTAAATGCCTCTGTAAAGCAATTAGAGGATATTATGTATATTCAAAAAAAGGTTGGGCTGCATCAATTATCTCCTCCGCTGGAGGAAATGGCAAGGATACGTTTGCAATATCCCGAAGCTAGCTTAAAAGAATTAGGGACATTGATTGTACCTAACGTAGGCAAGTCGGGAGTAAACCATAGACTAAGGAAAATCAGTAGTATCGCAGAAACAATAAGAGAGGGAAAAGGTGATTGTGATGACTGAAAAAACAGTGGTAATAGGTTCTTCTTTGGATGCAAGACAGGCAGCACTTTTTGTGCAGACAGCCAGCAAATTTGACTGCAATATTCAAGTAGCCATTGGAGACAAAAAGATTAATGCAAAGAGCATTATGGGAACTATTGCTTTGGGCATTGTAGAGGGACAGACAGCGGTTATTACAGCCGATGGGAGAGATGAAGGTAATGCTGCAGAAGAACTGTGCCGTTTATTGGCCTAATTGCACGCATTCATTGGGGATAAAAACTGTAATAAATCTATATAGATTTATTACAGTTTTTTATTTTTTGGAAAATGATTTTTGTCTTTGCTGTGGCTATGATAGTACCCGACACAACTGGCTTGGAAGGGATTGCTTTGTTTGCATGTTGGGATAAAGTTAACAAAAAAATAGACTGTAAAGATTGTCTCATAAGATAAACACTGAGGACGATTCTTTACAGTCTTTTCAAATTGTTCAAACATTGCGAAACCAATGGTTTTATGGATATTTATGATAGTTGCAGTTGTTTTAGGCAAATAGAGTAGAAATATTTTTCAAAACGCTCATTATCTTCTTTGGTTCGCTTTTTTATGTGGGGTGTTTTTCTATGTTTTTTTCTGGCTTCTTTGGAAATATGTCGCTCAAACAGCAACCTATCCATATTATCATCGGTATAGGAAAAACCATTGGGATGAACGGTAACACAGCACTTTGCCAAAAGCATAGAGGCCAATCCATAATCTGATGTTACAGCAATATCACCCATGTTTGCACGATTGGCAATGGCAAAATCAGCACTATCGGATGCTTTATCTACAGTAACAACGGTTACATTTTCTTGGGTTATATTCAAAATATGGCTGGTGTCTGCAACAAGAACAACAGGTATGTGCAATTTATTTGCTATGTGTAATATGTTTTCTTTGACAGGGCAGGCATCCGCATCTACAAGAATTTTCAAATGAATCCACTCCTTTTGCTTATTATAACGGATATGTTGTTTTATCACAATGAATATGTTTTTTCTATTGGCGCAAAAAAACTTATATTTTGTCTATTTTTGATGATGGAATATATTTGTATTTCTTGCACAAATCAAGTAAAATAAAACAAAAATGACAAATATTTACATATCAGAGAGGGTGTGGCGTATGAATTACTTATATAACAAAAAACATAATACCATTGATTTACTTTTTGAAGAACAAAAATATTCTTATTTATTCAGGGCTGGGGAGTTAAAAAATCCTTTTTATGCGTCGTTCTATGAACAATGCATTGAAAGCACAGTGGCAGATGCTTACGAGATTTTTTTGGAAACCAATACAGAAAATAATTATTTTCAACAGCAGATTAAAAAATTAGACAAAGAGGCGGCAGCTCGGTTTTTTAGAATTATGGCCATCCATCACAGCATATATATGATGCGAAAAAGAAGGAGAGAACTCTTTTGGGAAGAAATGAGGCAGGCTTTATTTTTCGTATATAACTTTTCCGAAAATGAAAAGAAGCTGGCGGATGTCTTATATGAAAGAGCTTGTAATCACGAAGTGGCTTTTCCAGTACTATTTTCCAAGGCTACAGCAAGATATCTTTTTTATAGTAAAACGATTTCACCCTTTTCTTTGGCTTTTATTGAAAATTTTTGTTATAATTCCTATAATAGCTTTTTAGAATCGTTTACGAGATATTTATCTATTAAAATGCGATTGAAAAAAGCTGCAAATTAAAAATGCAAAAGGGTGAATGGAATTATGACGTGGACAAGGGAACAAGAATGGGCTATCTCTGCAAAAAATTGTGATTTACTGGTATCTGCTGCCGCTGGTTCAGGAAAAACAGCGGTGTTGGTGGAGAGGATTATTTCGTTGATTACCGATGAGAATCATCCTGTGGATGTAGACCGTCTATTGGTAGTAACCTTTACGAAGGCGGCCGCTTCCGAAATGAGCCAGAGAATCGGACAAGCCATTGCAGAAAAGTTAAAAGCAGACCCTTCCAATGTTCATTTACAAAATCAAATGACGTTATTAAGTAGGGCAGATATCAAAACCATTCATGCTTTTTGTTTGCAGGTAATTAAGGAAAATTATTATTTGCTAGATATTGATGCTTCTGTGCGTACTGCTGACCAAACGGAAATGAAGTTGCTTCAAAAAGAGGTATTGGAGGAATTGTTTGAAACTTACTACGAGTGTACGGAAAATACCGAATTTTATCAACTGGTAGAGCAATTTGGCAGCGGAACAAATGATATGGGCTTGAAAGACCTTGTATTAAAGATATATAGCTTTATACAAGGTTCTTACAACCCCGCTAAATGGTTAGAGGAGATGGTAAGCAGTTATGCTGTGAAGTCTGTAGGGGATATGGATAATACCTCATGGATGCCCATTATAAAAGAAGCCATTTTTTCTGATATAAAACAGGGGAGTTTTCTTCTCCAAGAAGCACTGCGTTTAACACAATACAATGTGGGTTTTGAAGGCTATCAAAAAACATTGGAAAAAGAATTGGATATGTTAAGTGCCTTTCCTAAAGAAGAAACTGTCACTTTTGAAGAACTATACCAAGAATTTGGACGTATTCAGTTTGGCCGCCTCAGTGCATATCGAGGAGAGGATACGGAAACTGCCGAAGCTATCAAAGAATTGAGAAATCAAGCAAAAAAAATCATTACTTCCATAAAAGAAAAATATCTGTTTTTTCGGCCAGAACAAATGGCAGAGCATATTCAAAAAACACATGACATACTTTTGGCATTGGTTAAAATTGTAATTGATTTTCAGGAAAACTTTCAGGCTGCTAAAAAAGAAAAACAGATTTTGGATTTTTCCGACTATGAACACCTTTGTTTAAAGATTTTGCTGGAAGAAGGAAGCACCCCGTATAATATGATTCCTTCTGCTGTTGCATTAGAGTTGCAAAAAAAATATGAAGAAGTACTTATTGATGAATATCAAGATAGCAATATGATACAGGAAATGATTTTAGCTGCTGTATCCCGTAAAAATTCAGGAAATAACAATCGTTTTATGGTAGGGGATGTGAAGCAGAGTATTTATCGTTTTCGTTTGGCTATGCCTGAAATTTTTTTAGAAAAATATCATTTGTTTTCAGATTTTGCCACAAAGGAGAATTCCAAAGAGAAAAGAATTATATTAGGCAAAAATTTTAGAAGCAGGGCAAATGTATTGAAAGGCATTAATTTTTTGTTTCGCCAGATAATGACGGAAGAACTGGGAGAACTCTCCTATGATGCAGATGCCGCATTATATCCTGGGCTAGAATTTTCACCTACTGATAAGTTATGCGGTGGTGCCAATGAAATACTACTAATGGAAAATGCGGATACTCCTGACTCTGATATTGTTCTTGAAGAATGGAACAAAAAAGAACTGGAAGCCATCATGATTGCAAAAAAAATACAGCAGCTGATGCAGGAGGGCTTTCATGTATGGGATAAAGAAAGAAAAATCTACCGTCCATTACAATATAGTGATATCACGATACTTATGAGAGGAATCCGTTCTTGGAGCGGCATTTTTGAAAAAATATTTCAACAGGAAGAAATCCCCTTTTTTATGGATTCCTCTCTGGGATATTTACATACAACAGAAGTGGTAACGGTATTAAGTCTTTTGCAAATTATTGATAATCCAAGGCAGGATATTCCGCTACTTTGTGTACTGCATTCTCCTATTTATAAATTTTCATCGGAGGAACTGGCAGATATTCGTATGGAAGGCGGTAGCGGAAATTATTGGGAATGTTTGTTACAATATCATGTAAAAT
>JAAYQI010000195.1 GCA_012519385.1 Candidatus Epulonipiscium sp. | reverse complement strand
TTCACCGGTTCCCATGAATTCCGGTCAGTATAATTATATAAATACCTCACTCTAAACTCCACATTGTTTTTCTTTAACCACTCTGTAATAGGGGATTTATAAGGAACGCCCACCAGCACTTTATCTATCGTGGTTTGGGGAACACTGATACTACCTGAAGCATCACATAGATTCCCAAAAAAATTATAGGGCATTGAAGAGTAGTAAACAAGAAAGTCCTGCTCTCCAGGTACTTCATAGTCATAGTGCCATGGTCCATTGTTCACCCTCCAGTCAACGATAAAAGACACGAAGCCATCATAATTTTTATAAGCGGATTGGGCAAGTTGGACAACATCTGCTGGGTTTTTCCATTTTACAATAAATTGCGTTCCTTCTACACTGACGGTAGCTCCCACGGGAGCAGACATGGATACCCTTGCAGCATGAGCTGGTGTTGCTGTAATGCATGTGATCAGTATTATACAAGCAAGAAAAATAACAGCTATCTTTTTATACATATCTAAAACCTCCTTTTCTTTTTATTATAAAAGCCTGCGGCCTAAGCCCCAGGCTTTTATAGCTTAAGAGTATTTATTTTTTATATTTTTCATAGGTTCTAAGAACGATTAATACAGCCTGTTCTCTGGTAGTGGTTCCTTTAGGGTCTACATATCCGTTGTTGCCCTTAAGGAGACCATTTTTACTCATAAACTTAACCGGGTCCAGTGCCCAGGCGGAAATTAGTTTCTCATCGGAGAATTTTTCTGCTCCTTGGGTACTGAGATCAGCATTTGGATTAATTACTTCAACCGCACGATACATCATAGCAGCAACCTGCTCCCTATTGGTCAAAGCTTTAGGTGCAAATTTGCCATTGCCAACGCCGTTAACTATACCCAGTTCATATGCCTTATATACCTCAGGGTTTCTTGTGTCGCTGAAACCATTAAGACCCGAATATGTTGCTTC
This sequence comes from Candidatus Epulonipiscium sp., assembly GCA_012519385.1. Lineage (GTDB taxonomy): Bacteria > Bacillota > Clostridia > Lachnospirales > Anaerotignaceae > JAAYQI01. Next base: position 1,210 of record JAAYQI010000195.1, on the reverse strand, counting down.
ACCGATGATTTTTTCATACATCTTCATGATGACTTCACAGAGTTCTTCTCTTGTAATTGGGGCATTCATCTGACCGCTGATCTTTTCGGTGATAAAGCCATACTCTGCAGCCTTGTCGAGTTCTGTGGTAGCCCATGCACTGGCACCTTCATATTTCTTCTGATAGGCAGCTATGCCTGTGGAAGCAGTATTGGAATAAGGTGAGTAAACAGGGTCTGCAGCTATGCTATTTCCATATTCATCTGTGCCTGCGATTCCATAATAACCAAATCTAACACGGAAATAGTAAGTATTTGCCTTTATATCAATATCTCCATTCATGCCCATATCCCATGGATACATATCAATTGTAGATCCCGCAGCGAAGTCTACATAACCTGCCATTTCCCAGTCGCCATTACCTACTTTGTATTCCGGCTCATAAAATAAGGCAGACTCATTCTCCGAAGCTAGTGCCTTAACGGAACTAGGCACCTGCATTTTCAACTGGAAATACGGATATCCGTCCCCATCCTTTTTTACTTCTACAGTCAGGTTTTGTGGCGCCTCAACGCTTTTTACATTAGCGGCATTTACATATGCCATAGAGGTAACAAACATTATAAAGCACAGTGTTATTGTAAGAATTCTTTTGATCATCATTCCCAACTCCTTTTCTGATTTTTTGTATATACTATCATAAAGCTTAAAGAATAAAGTTTTTAAAAATCTCATTTTAGTTTCAAAAAGTGCTGACTTTAGTTGTTTCTAGACAAAAAGACTGTTCGATCTATGCCGAACAGTCTTTTTAAAGAGCTTGTTTTCTGTATTCGCTTGGGGACATCCCAATATTTCGTTTGAAAACCGTTGCAAAATGTCCTGTGTTAACAAAACCGCAGAGTCGTGCAACTTCTTCCATAGAACTTTCTTTTTCTTTTAATATTTCTTTTGCTTTTTCTAAACGTATCTTCATCAGATATTGATAAGGTGTTTGTCCTGTACAATCCTTGAATACTCTTTTAAAATGGCAAGGACTTAGGTAAATGAGGTTACAAATATCGTTGATGCTTATATTGGCACTGTAGTATTCCTGCATAAACTGGATAGCCTGTTTGATGTATTTGTTATCCTTGCTAATCTTATTTTGATTTGTTCCAGGCTCTGAGCTTAGATCCCGAAGCAGCTGAAAAACAATTTGTATGCATATGCTTTCAAGCATTAGTGGAAAAGA
>JAAYQI010000018.1 GCA_012519385.1 Candidatus Epulonipiscium sp. | reverse complement strand
TTTTCATGCTCCCACAGCAATGTATACTTCGTATGTGGGATGCACAACCTTTCCGCAATCCCAGAAGCAATCACTTCACATAAAGGTTCCTGCTGGTATGGATTACTTCCGCCTTTGATTAAAACTCGTTTCCCATCTCTCACTTTCCATGCCTTTGTCATCTGACCTTCCAGCGTAACGTCTGGTGTCATGGTGTCAAAACATTCTGTGATTTCCAAATTACCCAGCATCATTTCTCCAAACTGCTCCGAGAAATCGTTGTAAAAAACTGGATTTGCTCCCATGACACAGAGGAATCTTTTGGTTTTAACCAATATTGATCTGATAAACTTAATCCAAAACTGTCTTTGAGCAGTTCTTTTGATGTAAGCATATTTCTTATATCCAAGACCTCCTGCAGTCTTGGTCGACCTTTTGGTATGGTTCGTCTGCTCCACCACTTTGCCAGAGCCTGCTGATCTGCGTCTTGTTTTTGCATCGTTCCTACTGGCATATGTTCTGCTGTGTACATATTTTTTATGCTTTTGATGTGATAAAACGAATCCATTTCTACATCCGCAACTTTGATTTCTCTATGCATCAATGTAAATTCCACTATCCTCACCTCTGGCTTTTTTAGAATCATACCCATAAATTCTGCGTTAGTCAAGAAATATACTGCTTTTTACTTAACACCTTTCGTCAACAGAGTTTATATACCACAAGCGGCTTTGCCGACTTTAGTGAACAGGTGGTTTTTACTTATGGATATGTTTCAATATTTTCTTTCGCATCAATTAGAAAACACATCAGCGTTCTCAGATGTTTTTCGCACCGCAAAAGAAATTCATCATCTTCTTGGTCAGAAAAGTTATCTTCTCAATCATTATTTGTCTATGTTTTTTCGTTTGATTACGGAAATGGATTTCTGTACTTTGGAAGATGAAGTTTATCAATCCATTTCTGATTTACAGAAGAAAATACGTGATGATTTAGAAAACCACAACAATTACATCCCCATATTTGACTGTCAGGAGCCTTCTACTGAAATAGAACTTTGCTGGACAGCACTGGCAAATTCTTTATTAGATCAAGCACTGAAAGAGTTTTATAACACGTATACCCGTTCCTATCACCTTTCTGTCGACCTTGTTGATATGAGACAGACAGAACAAAAACTCATGGAAATTCTCGGTAATGATGCCTGGGAACAGTTCCAACAAAAACTGATTCAATGTTTTCTGCCATGTTCCTTGATGCAGTTGTTTCATTATGGAATCGTAATCGAAATCTCAAAACATTTTCTGTCACGAGATTTAGAAACGGATCAGGAAATTTTTCGACTATTTCTTAATCATTTTTTCATAGAAAAAAGCAGCTGATAACGGCTGCTCTTTTTTGTTTCAATAGCTTCTTCACTTTGCTCTATTTACTTTTTCTGCATTCTTGGTTTATTGGATTTTCCATTTTCTTCTATTTACTTTGGAACAATTACTTTTTATAAAGTTGTACTTCTTTTGTCGCAATGGTGTTTCTAAAAGCCGCATCATGTTCTACAAAAATCATTGTAGGTGAAAATTCTTTGATCAAATTTTCAATCTGCATTCTGGAATAAATATCAATATAGTTGAGTGGTTCGTCCCACACATATAAATGTGCCTGTTCACAGAGACTTTTTGCAATGAAAACTTTTTTCTTTTGCCCAGATGAAAAATCTTCTATATTCTTTCCGAACTGTGTTCTTGTAAAATCCATTTTGCGTAATATTGCTTTAAACAGGCTTTCATCAATCCGATTATTTTCTGCAAAATCGGATAAAAGCCCTGTTAGGTTTGAAGTATCTTGTGGAACATACGATACTATCAGCCCTGAGCCAATAGAAAACTCGCCACAAAATTCTATAGATTGTCCCATCAATAACTTCAAGATACTTGTTTTACCAGACCCATTTTTACCATCAAGAGCAATGCGTTCTCCTCTTTTTATCTCAAAGGAAATGGGCTGACAAATATCTTTTCCATGGAAAATTGGAGTAACATGAGAGAAAGAAGCTAAAGTGTCTCTAAAGTATAATAACGGCTTCATTTTTAAATCTTCTGCTGTTTCCAAATTTTTAAGAAGACTGGATTTTTCGTCAATTGCTCGCTGTTTCCTTGCTTCGATATTTTTTGCTCTTTGCATCATTTTAGCCGCCTTATGACCAATATATCCCTTATCTGCTTTTACACCACTGATACGGGTACCATTTTTGGTCTTTTCCACAGCATCAGACCAGCTTTTTGTTTGCTGAGCTGCCTGCTTCATGTGTGCAATATCCTTTTTTAGCTTTACATTTTTGGAAAGTTCAAACTCTTGCTGCTGCTGAAAATTGGTATACCAAGTAGAAAAATTTCCTTTTTGCACTTCTATATTGGCTCGATTTATGGATAAAATATGATCAACACATCCATCTAAAAAACAACGATCATGAGATACTAAAATGAAACCTTTTTTGTTTTTCAAATATGTTGAAACCAATTCCCTTGCTTTTGCATCTAAATGATTTGTTGGTTCATCAATGAGCAGAAAATGTTTATCATTTAAAAATAGTGCTGCAAGTAACACTTTTGTCTGTTCTCCACCCGAAAGTATTGAAAAGGGTTTTAAAATAACATCTTCATGAACTTCTAGGTAAGATAATTCTCTAATTATTTCCCACCTTTCTGCCAACGGACAAATTTCAAAAAGAATATCTTCTGTTAATCTGTTTTTGTCAGCAATAACATACGGGAAATAGTCAAATTGCACGGAAGACTTTATTTTCCCTTGATATTCATATTTACCAAGCAAAAGATTGAAAAAAGTTGTTTTTCCTCTGCCATTTCTTCCTATAAAGCCAAGCTTCCAATCTGTATCAATCTGAAAACTAACATTTTCAAAAATATTATCATAACCCGATGGGTAAGAAAATGTAAGGTTCTCCACTTGAATCATTGACATAATTCATTCCTCCTTTGTTCAAAACACAAAGAAAATAAAATAAGAGCTGCAAGAAAGTTAATTCTTACAGCTCGTCATAGCATAATAATATTATCCCATTGAGAGTGATATGAATATATCAAATCAAGTAAATAGACTTTTAACTTTCTTGCAATAGGCACAATGATACCTTAAGACCATAGCATCATTGTATATTCTAATTTTATTTGCAAGAAAAATTAATCATCTTTACACCTCACATACTTATTTTTATGTCAGCGTACCATAAATACAAAAAACAGTCAAGTATAAAACTAACTGCAATAACTAACTCTATGCAACCTAAAAACTAATTGTTCTCTTTTTCCTAGTTGTATTGGATATCCTGTGGCTGTTCTGCTTGATTCTGTTCTTTCTCTGGTTCTTTTTCCTCTTTTTTCACTTTTGGTTTACCTG
>JAAYQI010000194.1 GCA_012519385.1 Candidatus Epulonipiscium sp. | reverse complement strand
CCAGGCAGCTTCATCACCAAATTCAGTGCACCCAAAATTAGCTTTGCCACAAACCATATAATGACAATAATCAGCACCACGCTAATAATGTTCAGGCAAACATTTGCCAAATAGCCAGTGATATAATCCTGAACCTTATCCGCTTTTAAAATTCCGTATACTACAGGATTATTGTTCTCCAAAAGAGAATTTTTCAAAAAACTGGGGATGTCCATGTTTTGTATCAGCTTGGTCTGAGTTTCCAATATACTATCCCCAAGCACCCCGTCCAATTTTAATGTGGTTTGTATCTTGCTTTGTAAAAAAGCAAAAAACGGCGTTCCCCTTAACACCTTGCTAAAAATCGGCGAGCAAAAATATGCCGCTCCAATGGCAAGAATCATAGGCAAAAACCCAAGCCCTGCCTGCACCGCTCCTTTTTGATATGCCTTCACGGCACACCATAGTATAATTCCAATTACAACTGCATCCAATATATATTCTTTCAATAAAAGCATATCCATAATAGGTATCCTTTCTATTCCTAAACTTTTATAAAAACCTTAAATCTCCCAAGTCTTGTTTATTTTTTATTTTTGTCACTAATTTTATCTGCATAATTTTTCATATCCACAATTTTTGCGGCACTTTTTGTAACGTATAATACATTGGTATTTTCCAAAGGCAACATATCATAAATATCCTCCGAAGCAGAATACTCCCATAAAACCTTGCCACTTTCGTTGGTGCCAAAATATTTTTTCCCTCGCCCAATAACGGTGTAATCGCCCGAGCTTTTTAGGTAGCTTACCTCACCTTTTTCTTCCATGTTTCCCGTTTCTTTTCCTTTTGAATTTATCCACACCACAGTGCCGTTTTTCTGCCCTTCCTGATTAGGAAGCACTCCGCCCAATGCCACTGTAATATATTTTTTCTCAATCTGAATAAAATCTACATAATTGGACCATTGTTTATGCCATATTTCTTTTCCTTTTTGGTTGATACCATAAACTTCACGGTCAGACGGCGCCGCTAAAGTCCCATCCTCCATAAAAGCAACCATTGGAATCACTTGATTTTCCTTTTCTACTGCAGCAAACATACTATCTGTGTAATTTTCTCCGTCTTTTTCCTCTATATAGAAAAATAGCACTCGTGCAATAGGCTCTATGTCGCTAGAATCCAAATAACTAATGGCAAACACCTTGTTATCATCCGATATATCTACAGATAAAGGGTATACCCCTTCCGTTTCCTCCACTCTACCCTTTAAAAGGGAACCATCCCCTTTATAAATCATTACTTTATATGTCTCAGCATCTTTACTAATTACAGCCAGATATCCATTGGTATTCATAGAAAAAAACACTAGCGTTCCTTCTGTCTGAATCCTATACCGTAAGCCTTCCTCGTTATATACTTGCACACTTCTTCCGCCCAAATCGCCCACTGCGGCATAATTGCCCTCCTTTATTAAGAAAGGATTCGTCATAGTAAAGGTATCATTCCATTTTTGTTCCTTCATTCCACGAAAATATTTCACACCGTCTTTGGAACTCATTAAAAACTCTTTGTCAAAGGTACAAAAAGAGGTTTTGCTATTTAAATTAAATTCCTGCTTCATGTCGCTATTTCGTATCTTGTCGGAAGGCTGTTCTTGTTGTTGTGCTTCGTCTGCTCCCTGACTTGGCTCATCTATATTATTTTCTTCCTGTATAGGTTCTTTTTTCCCATCCTTACTTTCTTGTTTTCTATCTATCACATACTGGGTCACATACGCCTTTATCTGTCCGCCTCCATATTTTCCATCAATATAAAGCACACCAACAATCATGCCAAAAAGGCATACCAAAAGAATTGCTAAATAATATTTTTTTCTGCCCGATTGAATACTCATTTTTATAAAACCCTCCGCACCATACCATTCTCATGTTATGATACTATATCAGAGTGGTATTTGCAAATGGCTTCTTATTTCCGTTCCAAAAAATCTGTGTTATACTATCACTTAAACCATCTCATCCGAAAACAACATGAAAGGAAGGATTTTTTTGAAACCTCTCAGCATCTATATTCATATTCCTTTTTGTAGGCAAAAATGCCTTTATTGTGATTTTCTTTCCTTTTCTAATGCACAGGAACTTTGGTCGGTCTATAGCAAAGCCTTACAGCAGGAGTTGATTCAAAAATCAGTACAGCTTCAGGAATATACCATACAAAGCATTTTTTTCGGTGGTGGAACACCTTCCCTGCTTCCTATATCACTACTTCAGCCTATTTTTTCGGCATTACATCACCATTATACCATCAGCCCTTCCTGCGAAATCACTTTGGAATCAAACCCAGGAACATTAGATTCCTCCTTTTTAAAAGACCTCCGTCAACTAGGAGTAAATCGCCTTAGCATCGGTGTACAGGCATGGCAAAACCATCTTTTAAAGAAAATAGGTAGAATCCATACCATAGAGCAATTTGTGGAAAATTATCATGCTGCTCGTAGCGTTGGATTTGATAATATAAATCTAGATTTAATGTTTGCCCTTCCCGAGCAATCCCTTGTCCATTGGGAAGAAACCTTAAAGCATATCATATCCTTACAGCCTGAACATATTTCTGCTTATAGCCTGATTGTGGAACCAAATACCCCCCTTTATGAGCTTTATCATCAAAAAAAGATGTTTTTCCCAAATGATACGTTGGATAGAGAAATGTATCGCCTTGCCAATGATATTTTGTCTCACCATGGATATCATCGCTATGAAATTTCAAATTTTGCTAAAAAGGGAAAAGAGAGTTATCATAATCAAGTCTATTGGAAAACACAGGAATATATGGGCTTTGGCCTTGGTGCCCATTCCTATCTAAATGGCACTCGTTTTCATAACACCTGTACCATGAAAACATATCTTGATGCTATTGATGATTTTTCTCTCCAAATAGAAGAAATCGAGCATCTTACCAAAACCCAACAGTATGAAGAATTTATGTTTATGGGACTTCGTATGACAGAAGGCGTTTCAGAAAAAGAATTTTGGAACCGCTTCCAACTACAAATGCAAGATGTTTATGGTGATACTTTAAAAAAACTGATATCCCAACAACTCCTGCAAAAGCATGAAGATAGCTATTTCCTCACATTGCATGGCATTGATGTTTCAAACTATGTATTTGAAAAATTTTTATAATCCATAACCATAGAAAAAGGAGGTGCTCTCAGCTTGGACTGCAAAAACTTGTTTCATCTTCCCTCTACTCCCCTTGACGAAGAATGGATAGACACACTTGTAGATAACCCCACCCTGCGTATTGAGCGTATTATCAGCACAGGGCAAACCTCATCTTGGTATTGTCAGCAGGAACATGAATTTGTTTCTCTTTTGCAAGGAGAAGCCGAGTTGGAGTGGGAAGATGGCCAAAACCCACCTTGTTGCAGGAGATACCCTTACCATTCCCGCCCACATATCCCATCGGGTAAGTTATACCAGTAGCCAACCTCCTTGCGTATGGCTTTGCATTTTCTGGTCATAAAACATAAAAAAACCACAGCCATGGCAGTACAGAAATGGCTGTGGTTTTTTTATTTGTTCAAATATGCCAAAACCTCTACGGCATTGGTATCAGGCTTCACCTTTGGCATAACATGCTCTATGTTTCCTTCTTCATCAATCACATAGGTAGAGCGTACCACTCCCATGCTTACCTTTCCATATAACTTTTTTTCCTTCCATACATCATAAGCTTGAATGGCAATCAGCTCTGGGTCAGAAAGAAGAATAAAAGGCAATCCATGCTTTTGTGCGAATTTTTGATGGGAAGCAGAGCTGTCTTTGCTGATTCCAATTACCACCACATTTTTCTCTTGAAGCTCTTGAAAAACTCCTGCAAACGCTTGGGCTTGTCTGGTACAGCCAGGAGTATTATCTCTGGAGTAAAAATAGAGCACCACTTTTTTTCCCCGAAACTGCGATAAGGAAACAGCGTTTTCATCTTTATCATATAATGTAAATTCAGGTGCTTTTGTTCCGATTTCCAACATGGTCCTTCCTCCTTTATTTCTTTATTTCTATATCTTAATGAAAGCCTTGCCAAAAACAGGCTATTCTTTTCTCATTAATTTTTCTAATATATCCCTATCTGCGGGGCAAAATTCATATTTTGGAATTTCCTTTATCGTAATCCAGTTTAGATTGGTATGCACAATCTTTTTGGGAATTCCTTCTCGTATCACAGCATTATATAGAGTTAAATGAATAGTATCAAAGGGATATTCATGTACTACCTCCATAAAAATATCTCCCACTTCCACAATAATATCTAACTCCTCTTTACACTCCCTCACCAAGGCATCTTCTTTTGTTTCACCTGCCTCTACTTTACCTCCTACAAACTCCCATAACAAAGGGCAGGTTTTACCCTCAGGCCGTTGGCATATCAAAAATCTATCCTGCTGCCAAATCAATGCTGCTACCACTTCCGTCACTATATTCTCCCCCCATCACCTTTATCTCTAGCAATGATACCTGTAAAACCTTACTGCATTAAGTATACTTTGATATGGTAAAAAAAACAATTCCTTGTTGTTCCTCTCCTTTTAGAAAACCCCACACTAAAAAAAGACCGCATATTCTGCGGCCTTTTCCACTATCTGTAAGCAATATTGTCTTCTCTCTTTTTCGCCAGAAGAAAACATCCTATCTTTTTTTAATATTTATCCATCGTATTATAACCACTGGAACCAAAATCTATAGGTGTAGCATTAAAATGACTTTCACTGCTATTCTGTGTACCTATTCCATCAGTAGAATTAGTAAGTGTAAATTCTGAACATAGCTGATTGAGCATCTCTGCCTGACCAGAAAGCTCCTCGCTTGCTGCTGCACTTTCCTCAGCGGTAGCAGAGTTTGTTTGTACTACGTTAGATATTTGTTCAATACCCTCTGTAATCTGAATAATCGAAGAAGTCTGTTCGCTAGATGCCACCGCAATTTCATCTACAAGCTCTATTACCGCAGATGTATCTTGGACTACTGAAATCAAAGATTTGGCTGTTTCATCAACAATTTTGTTTCCAACCTTTACTGCACTTACTGTTTCTTCAATTAGTATAGTTGTATTCTTTGCAGCCTCGGAAGATTTTTGTGCAAGATTTCTAACTTCATCTGCAACCACAGCAAAGCCTTTGCCTGCCGCACCTGCACGTGCCGCCTCCACAGCAGCATTAAGTGCCAAAATGTTAGTCTGGAAGGCAATATCCTCAATGGTTTTAATAATCTTACTGATTTCTACGGACTTACCATTGATAACCTCCATAGCACGTATCATTTCCTGCATCTTTTGGTTACTGTTTTCTATTTCAACACCTGCGTGTTGTGTTTCTTGTCGTGCTTTTTCTACATTTCCTGCGGTTTTTCTAACCTTATCGGAAATTTCATTAATAGCAGCAGAAAGTTCTTCTATAGAACTTGCCTGCTCGGTAGCACCTTGGCTTAAAGCCTGCGCTCCAGATGCAACTTGGTCAGACCCGCTTGCAACTTGCTGCGCAGATTGATTAATTTGTGTAAGGGTATCCGTTAAGCTGAATGTAATGTTTTGAAGTGACATCAATAAACTCTGAAATTGACCTACATATTTTTCACTACAAGCACTGCGTTTTGTAAAATCTCCTTCTGCCATGGCGCCCAAAAGCATATTGATATCTCCGATAACAGCACGCAAGGTAGTGGTTGTTTCCCGCATATGATCGGCTAAATCTCCAAGCTCGTCCTTGCCGTCATACAAAATCTCCACATCCAACTCTCCATTGGCAATAGAGCGAGATGCCTCTTGAATTTCTTTCACGGGCTTTAATATTGCATTGGTGATAAGTATAACAACAGCT
>JAAYQI010000193.1 GCA_012519385.1 Candidatus Epulonipiscium sp. | reverse complement strand
TTTCTTCCTCATCCAGTTCCTCTGCTAAAGGTTTTACTTCGTTTTCAGCAAATTTACTGAATAAGTCTTTTAACAGCAGGTGTTGTTTTGATAAGCTAAAATCCATAAAACGTTCCTCCTTAAAAAATTAAGTAAATCAATCAAAAAAATTTTTTTGAATGCCAAGCAAGGCTGCTTGGTTTGAATGATTGTGTATATCACTATAATAGAGCAAGAAACGTGCCAAACCATAAAATGAACGAAAAAACATATATTTTTTTGTTTTTAGTAGAAAAGTGATAGAAAATTTGTTATAATAATAACAATTTTATGTTAGAAAATTAAATTTATAACAAAAAGAGGGATATTTTGTGAGACTGACAACAGAAATGTTTTTTCAACTCAATCTATATAAGGATATATTAGACCATTGCAATGATGGTATTAATGTGGTGGATACCCATGGAATACTGGTGTATGTCAATGAAATTTCTGCAAATTATGTAAATTTAACCAGAGAAGAAATGCTGGGGCGTCCTATTACGGATTTTTATCCTGCGGCGGTGCTTTTGGCTGTATTAAAAAATAGACAGCCTATTTTGGATAAAAAGATTCACTTTGTGGCACCCAAGAAATATGCCGTAAATTCTTATCCTATTTTTAAAGACGGGGAATTTTTGGGAGCATTTTCTGTGTTTAAAGATATTCAAGAGTTGGATGAGTTAAACCGTAAAATTAAGCATTTAGAGATGCAGGTAAGCTTGAATAAACCTGAGGAGGATATGAATAATGTGGTGCATTTGGGCACTATGCGGGATATTTTTAAACAGGCAAAAAAAATAGTCGGCTCCTTGGGAGGGCCAAGACATTCCATTATCACAGGAGAATCGGGTACAGGCAAAACAATGCTTGCCAATCTTATTTATAACTATGCCAAAAAAATCGGTGTCATTGGGCAGGATGCCCCGTTTATTGAGGTGAACTGTGCTCAGTTTACCAATCCTGATATTGCCGCTATGGAGATTTTTGGAAGCGTAGAGGGAGCCTATACAGGTTCAAAAAAGAAAAAGGGTTTATTTGAGCAGGCCAACGGTGGGGTACTTTTTTTGGATGAGGCACATACCATTGAAAAATATCAAAATCTTTTGCTAAAAGCCATAGAATCGGGTAAAATCCGCCGTATTGGAGATACTCGTGAGGTGGATATTAATGTAATTATTATTGCCGCCTCCACAAAAAATCTAAATGAGGTTTTTTTGCCCGAACTGTACCAGAGGTTGGGTCAGTATGAAATGTACCTGCCTGCTTTAAGGGAACGCTCCCCAGAAGAAAAAGAAGGGCTTTTTCGCTATTTTGTAAGAAAATATGAAGAAGCTGTGTGGAAATCCAGAAAAATTGATTATCATGTGATATTTACCCCCGAAGCACATGATGCTCTGCTTAGTGCTGTATATCCCAGAAATATTCGGCAGTTTCGGGATGTTATTAATTATAGTATTGATGCATCCTCTCCTTTGATTGAAGATATTCAGGATAAAAAAGAAATCACAACTATTGTGGAATTAAAGCATATTCCCTTTGAAATCACAGATGCCTTGGAAGAAAAAAGCCTGCATCGGCTACCTGAAGTAAAAAATAAAATTACACCTGTCGTGGAAAAGCAAATTGCCATTATGCAGGCGCAGGGCATGGGTGCTAGAAAAATTTCTAAGGGTTTACAGTATATGGGATATGATATTCCCTATTATAAAGTTGCGTATTATTGTAAAAAACAAACTGAAAATAAGTAAGTGAAATATTATGGCAGGAGAAAACTTCTACCATTTTTATTTTTGTGCAGAAAATGCGAGGAAAAGAAAGGCTTATTTTTGTTAAATATCACCAACGTCAGAGGAAAGTTGTAACTTTATGCATGAATATGTTGTTATAAATATGCATTTGGTTAATATAGAACCCCATGAGGTATAAAATAATGCTAAGAGTATAGTGATTTAGCGAATAGTTTCTATAGAAGGGAAATAAAATTAGTTGTTGAATATTATTCGCATGATGTGTATAATTAAGCAAATGATTGATTTTATGATGTGAGGAGGTACAATCATGATAAAAGTCGGAGTAATCGGTGCAACAGGGTATGCAGGCAGTGAATTAGTGAGATTATTAATGAGTCACCCACAGGTGGAGATTCAAGGGCTGACTTCACAAAGATATATCGGAAAGAATTTTTATGAGGTTTATGCAAATTTTAGACAGATACAAGACGCTGTATGTAAAGAAGAAGATATTGAGGCAATGGCGGATGAATGTGATGTGGTTTTTATGGCCCTTCCTCATGGGGTTGCCGCCAAAAAAGTAACAAAAGAAATTTTGGAAAAAACAAAAGTAATTGATTTTGGGGCAGATTTTCGATTGAAAGACCCTCTTGTTTATGAAAAGTGGTATGGCTTGGAGCATGGAGGCCCCTCTCTTTTGACAGAAGCGGTGTATGGTCTTTGTGAAATCAATCGGGAAAAAATAAAAAAAGCAAGACTCATTGCAAACCCTGGTTGTTATACCACTTGCAGTATCCTTTCCCTTTTGCCCTTGGTGGCAGAAGGCTTGGTGGATAAAAAAACCATTATTGTAGATGCTAAATCTGGTGTCAGTGGGGCAGGCAGGGGCTTGGATACAGGAACATTATTTTGTGAATGTAATGAAAGCATAAAGGCATATAAAATTGCGGCACACCGCCATACACCAGAAATTGAGGAACAGCTTTCTTATGCAGGGCAGGAGGATGTGGTAATATCCTTCACACCCCACCTTACTCCTATGAATCGTGGTATATTGGCTACCTGCTATGCTTCCTTATTACCTAATGTTACAAGAGCACAGGTAGAAAAAGCATACCAGAAGTGGTACGGCGAGGAATATTTTATCCGTCTATTCCCAGAAGGAGTTTTTCCTGAAACAAGATGGGTAAAAGGCTCTAATTTCGTAGATATCGGTTTTACTATAGATGAAAGAACCAATCGTATTGTGGTGATTGGTGCCATTGATAACTTGGTAAAGGGTGCCGCAGGGCAGGCAGTACAAAATATGAACTTATTATTTGGTCTGGAGGAACAAACGGGTCTTTGTATGCCACCGATTTTCCCTGGATGATACTGGGAGGAAAATGCGTGAAAATAGTGGAAGGCGGAGTGAATGCTCCAAAAGGTTTTTTGGCAACAGGAAGGCATATTGGAATCAAAAAAGTGAAAAAAGATATTTCGTTACTATATAGCCAAACAGATGCAGTGGCGGCAGGAGTTTTTACCCAAAATACCGTAAAGGCGGCTCCTGTTATTAGAAATGAAGCATTGATACGGCAAAAGCAAACCATTCGAGGCATTGTCACAGTAAGCGGTGTTGCCAATGCCTGCACAGGCCAACAGGGGCTGGAGGATAATGCCGCTATGGCAAGAGAATATGCTAAGGCATTGGGTGTGGAGGAAAGAGAAATACTAACTGCCGCCACAGGTGTGATTGGAGTGCTTTTGCCTATGGAGGTTATTTTATCGGGGATACGAGATACAGCACCTTACCTGTCATCTTCCGCCGAGGAAGCAAAAAATGCAGGCTTTGGGATTTTTACCACCGATACTTTTTTAAAGGAAATTGCGGTAGAGCTTACCATTGCAGGCAGTAAGGTGCGTATCGGAGCCATGGCAAAGGGTAGTGGAATGGTGCATCCCAATATGGCTACGGTATTAGCATTTATTACAACAGACATTGTGATTTCTCAAGAATTACTGCAAAAAGCATTACAAAAAGCCGTAGCGGATACTTATAATATGATTTCTGTAGATGGTTGTGTTAGTACCAATGATATGGCATTGATATTGGCAAACGGGCAGGCCAATAACCCACCCTTTGCGGAGGAGAGCATCTTTTTTGAACAGTTTTGTGAGGCACTTTTATTTATAAACCGCAAGCTAGCCATGGATGTGGTACATGATGGCGAAGGTGCAGGAAAATTTATGGAGATTCAAGTGGAAGGTGCACAGGATGTTTCTTCTGCAAGACGTTTGGCAAAGGCTGTAGCAACAGATAATTTGGTAAAAACCGCATT
>JAAYQI010000017.1 GCA_012519385.1 Candidatus Epulonipiscium sp. | reverse complement strand
TTTTTGAAAGGAAATATTGTTTAAAAATAAACATTCAATCTTCAAAAAAATGCTACACATTCATAAAAATTGTGTTATAATAATCTCGAAAGGGGAAAAAATATCTAGTTGTTTAGGATAGATTGTTTGATATTTGATATAATTCAAACAAGCCTTTTTCTATGGTTAATAACCATGCTAGGTAAAAGGGGACAACTTATGTATTACATAAGATATCTCAAAAAAAAACTATTAGATTTTTAAAAAATGTGGGAGGTAAAGGTAAGTTATGAACGCTTATATGGAAAGAGTTATTGAGCAGGTTAAATTACGTAATGCAGGTGAGCCTGAATTTATTCAGACAGTAGAAGAAGTTTTCAAATCTTTGGAAAAAGTTATTGAAAAACACCCTGAATATGAAGCAGCTGGCCTTCTTGAAAGAATGGTTGAGCCTGAAAGATCTATTTCTTTCAGAATCACTTGGGTTGACGATGCTGGAAAAGTACAGGTAAACCGTGGTTTCAGAGTACAATTTAACAGTGCAATCGGACCTTACAAAGGTGGTATTCGTTTTCATCCATCCGTATACATGGGTATTGTTAAATTCCTTGGATTTGAACAAACTTTCAAAAACAGCTTAACAGGTCTGCCTATTGGCGGTGGTAAAGGTGGTTCTGATTTCGACCCTAGAGGAAAGAGCAATGGCGAAATCATGAGATTCTGCCAAGCATTCATGACAGAACTTTACAGACATATCGGTCCTGACGTAGACGTTCCTGCTGGTGACATCGGTGTTGCTGGAAGAGAAATTGGTTACCTCTATGGACAATATAAGAGAATCAAAGGATGCTGGGAAAACGGCGTTCTTACAGGAAAGAACATCGAATTTGGTGGTTCTTTAATTAGACCTGAAGCTACAGGATTCGGTGCAACATACTATGTTAACGAAGTATTGCAACACGTTGGCGATACTTTTGAAGGCAAAACAGTAGCTGTTTCCGGTTTTGGTAACGTTGCTTGGGGTGTTGTTCAAAAAGTTGCTGAATTAGGTGGTAAAGTAGTTACAATTTCTGGTCCTGACGGATATGTATACGATCCAGACGGAATCACAACAAAAGAAAAAATTGACTACTTAGTAGAAATGCGTACATCCGGACGTGACAGAGCTCAGGATTATGCTGACAAATTTGGTTGCAAATTTGTAGCTAAAACAAAACCTTGGGAAGTTAAAGTTGATATCGCTATGCCTTGTGCAACACAAAACGAAATCAACATGGATGAAATCAAGAAAATCGTTGCAAACGGAACAAAATACTACATTGAAGTTGCTAACATGCCTACTACAAACGAAGCTCTTGAGTATGCTCAGGCTCAAAAAGGCTTAATCGTTGCTCCTTCTAAAGCTGTTAACGCTGGTGGTGTTGCTGTTTCTGCTCTTGAAATGAGCCAGAACTCCATGAGATATGGTTGGGATGCAGAAGAAGTAGATGCAAAATTAAAGAGCATCATGAAAAACATCCACAAAGTATCTGCAGAAGCTGCTGAAGAATATGGCTTAGGCTATGACTTAGTTGCTGGTGCTAACATCGCAGGCTTCAAGAAAGTTGCAGCTGCTATGATGGCTCAAGGTTTAGTATAATTTAAACCAAGCATTTAATTTGTTGATTATCCCCCGAAGGAATATTCCTTCGGGGTTTTTTTGCATAAAAAAACAAGGCACCAAAATGACCTTGTTTTTTTAAATAGTAAAAAATATTCTAGTCTAAATATTCGTATTTTTTGATGTAGCAAATACCAATAGCAGTAGGGCCTGCATGAGTTCCGATTGTAACACCTATATCAAAGATAGGTTCTAATATGGAAAAACCATAGTCCTCAACTATTGTTTTTTGTAATTGAGCGGCATCCTCATCACGATAGGAATTGATTAGGCAAACATGATATTTTTCTTTTTCAGCGCCTATTTCATCTACTGTCATATCAAGAATAGTTTTTATGGCTTTTTTGTGCCCACGAACTTTGGAATGGGGCATCAATTCTCCATTTTTTAATACAATGATTGGCTTGATATTTAAAATCATCCCTGCTAATGCACTGGCTTTTCCAATACGGCCGCCTTTTTGCAAATGCTCTAAGGAATCTACAGTAAAGTTAATTTTTGCAGTATCTTTTAAGCGATTCAATGCTTCAATAAGCTGATCCAGAGAATAGCCTGCAGCTTTCATACGTGCTGCTTCATAAACAATAAGCCCTTGGCCTGCCGTTGCCAGTATGGTATCAAATACTTCGATACGGCTATCAGGATATGTTTCTAACAATATATTTTTGGCATTAATCGCACTTTGATAGGAACCGCTGAATTTACTGGTAAGACACATACAAATAATATCCATGCCTTGTTTTAAATAAGGCTCAAAAACATCAATATAATCTTGAATAGGTGGCAAAGATGTTTTTGGAAAAACCTGCTCTGTTATAATTTTTTCATAAAACTCTCTTGGTTGTAATTCTACAATCTCTTTCAGGTAGGTTTTATTATCTAATGTGACATAGTAAGGAACTAAGCCAATATCAAGCTTTTTTCGGTAAGACTCCGGCAAGTCACAAGAACTGTCGGAAATAATTTTATAAGTACTCATAGTAACCTCCATAATAAATACACATCTTGGATATATCTTCCATTTTATCGGGTATTCACTATGATGTCAATGGTTTGCTCAACATCAGGAAACGTGGTATAATACCAAAATGATTTTGGACAGGTACGATAGAAAGAATGGGTGAGGTTACGTGAGCCGAATTTTAGTTATAACTGAAAAGCCTTCGGTAGCCAGAGACATTGCCAAGGTACTGGGGTGCACCCAGAAGGAAATTGGCTATCTGATGGGAAAAGATTATATCGTTTCATGGGCATTGGGACATCTGATTACGCTGGCAGAACCTGAGGATTATGATGAAATTTATAAGAAATGGGATTTTTCTCACTTGCCCATTATACCACAGGAAATGAAGCTGAAAACTATAAAAAATACAGCTTCACAATTTCGGTTATTAAAAAAATTAATGAATGATAAAGAAACCGACAGTATTATATGTGCTACAGATAGCGGGCGAGAAGGGGAATTGATTTTTCGGTATATTTATCAATTTGCAAAATGTAAAAAGAAGGTACAGCGATTATGGATTTCCAGTATGACAGATGTGGCAATCCGTGAAGGATTTCAAAACTTAAAGGATAGCAGTGCATACGCTACTCTTTATATATCGGCCAAATGCAGAGCCGAAGCAGATTGGCTGGTAGGTATGAATGCAAGCCGTGCCTATACCCTGCAATATCATACCTTACTTAGCATTGGTAGGGTGCAGACGCCAACTTTAGCAATGATAGTAAACCGACAAAATGAAATCAATTCCTTTATTCCAAAGGAGTATTATGAGGTGGTTGCTGATTTTGGAAATTTTTTGGGGAAATGGTTTAGGGTAACGGAAGAAGGTAGAATAACTCGTTTAGAAACCAAAATGCAGGCGGAAGAAATAATCCGCAAAACGCAAGGAAGCAATGGGAGAGTGACCGATGTCAAAACCGAAAAAAAGCAGCAATTACCACCTTTGCTATATGATTTGACAGAGTTGCAAAGAGAATGTAATCAAAAGCTAGGATTATCCGCACATAATACATTAAAAATTGCCCAGAGCCTTTATGAAAAGCATAAATTAATTACATACCCTCGTACGGATAGCCGATATATTAGTGATGATATGAAGGATACGGTTTTGGTTACGCTAAAAAAATTACAGGCAGTTGAAAAATACTCTCAATACTGCAATGCTATTTTAAGTAAAACTCCCATTGCTTTTACAAAGAGAATTGTAGATAATGCAAAAGTAACAGACCACCATGCCATTATCCCTACAGAAAATAATGGGGAGAAAAAATCTCTGACAGAAGAGGAAAGGAAAGTATACCATTTTATTGCGCTTCGGTTTTTAGCGGCTTTTTTTCCGCCATATCAATATGCTGTGACGGAGGCTGTTCTTACTGCAAAAGAGGAAACTTTTTTGGCTACAGGGAAAACTATATTAAAAGAAGGTTGGACGGAATTATACAAAGAATTTCAGCCGAAAAAAGAAAATAAAGAAAACCCCTTGCCACCACTGCAGTTGGCACAGGAATTTAAAATAAAAGACGTACAAATTTTAGAGAAGCAAACACAGCCACCGCCCAATTACACAGAAAGTACCCTATTGGCCGCCATGGAACATTCAGGACGTTTTGTGGAGGATGAAGAAATTCGGGAAAAGCTAAAGGAAAGCGGGCTAGGCACTCCCGCTACCAGAGCAGCAATCATTGAAAGGCTCATTGCGGTTGAGTATATTCAGCGAAAAGGAAAATCCTTAATTCCTACAGAAAAAGGGATGCGATTGATAGAGATTGTGCCTGCGGAGCTAAAAACTCCGCAAACTACAGGAAAATGGGAAAAAGGACTTACTTCTATAGCAAAAGGTACTATGACTGAAAAACGGTTTATGGAAAGCATCAAACGATATGTACATTTTTTGGTGGAAGAAGCCAAAAAGCCTCAAGCCCATGAGATTGTTTTTGAAAAGAGTGCTAAAAAAACAAAATACAAACCAAAAAGGGAGAATACATTAGGGAAATGCCCTGTTTGTGGCAAAAAGATATTAGAAAATAGCAAGGCATATTATTGTTCAGGCTGGAGGGAGGGCTGTAAATTTACCATTTGGAAAGATAGTATTCTTCCTTATGGAATTTCCTTCACCACAGAAATGATAAAAACATTGCTGAAACAACCTCTGCGGGGTTTAGCTATGTCTTTG
Source organism: Candidatus Epulonipiscium sp. (assembly GCA_012519385.1). Classification (GTDB taxonomy): domain Bacteria; phylum Bacillota; class Clostridia; order Lachnospirales; family Anaerotignaceae; genus JAAYQI01. The sequence goes on along the minus strand of JAAYQI010000017.1, from coordinate 7,864 downwards.
CCCCAAACGGGAGAACGATGTGTGGCGGATTTACAGCTATGTAAGGATAACAGCGGAAAGGTTGAATTTTTTAATGTAAACCGTATAGAATAAGATTTTTGTAGCAAAAATTTAAAAAAGGCTCGCTTCTGATTCCAGAAAAGAGCCTTTTTTGACGCTTAGCTTTCATAACAAGCACATTTCTTTATAATTTGTTGAAATATTGTTTCAGGTCTTCTTTTGTGTTTTCTGAAAGTTGTGTATAGCGTTTGCCCTTAATTGCACATTGTAAAGCATATAGCATATGCAAACAGGCTGTATTGTCAATCATTTTAATACGAAAAAACGCCTTTTTACTTCCAGTATTCACAAGTTCTTCCGATGTATGAATTCCGATAGTATTTAATCGTCTTTCAATAACCTTACCTATATTAGGTAGTTCAGATAATTTGCACATATTAATCACCTATATTAAAGTACTCTTTCCAAGCGGGAAGCTTTTTCATATTATTTTCAGCTATTTTAGTTGCAGCTTTTTCATCAAAGCCTTGCGTTTTGATGATGAAATTAATCATATTTGTTTTTCTTTCCTCAAAAGACTGCATCGAACCATCAGGACGAGCGCAATGAACACAATAATCTTTACTGGTATCTTCTCCAGCAAAATCTGATAGTTCTTTCATTGGCATACCACAAGCAATACAAATTTTCATTTAATTCATCTCCTGTCTAATCTTTTATTAATTCCAAAAAAGTTTTTATTAGTTCTGAACTATACCGTTTCAAAAGCGGTTCATCGGGTGAGAATAAATCTTTATTAAGTAAATAGTAATGAATTAAACCAATCCATGTATTAAATATCATATGTATAGGTATGCTTTTAACAGCATGGCGTTGAATTTCTCGTTCAATTATTCTATTAAAATGAAAAGCAAAATTGGATTGTATATTTACAAGGGCCATCTGCACATCTTCAGGTATCAAACTTTTTTCACTTATAAGATGAATATAAAAATTCTCATGTTTACTCAAAATATTCAAATGGGTTTCGAGCAACTTTTTAATACTATCATTTTTTTCTGCTAAATCATGTATTTCAAGAGCCAAATTATCACCAAAGCTTTCAATTAAACAGGTTAACAATTCATTGACCGATGAAAAGTGAACAAATATTGTGCCATGAGATACTCCTGCTTCTTTTGCAATCATAGCAGTTGTTGCAGTAAAGCCATATTCAGAATATATATTATAAGCTGTTTTAAATATTTTTATCTTAGTATTTTCTTTCTGTAATTGTCGTTTTGATTTCAATTAATAACCTCCAAATCATTGAGTTTATACTTAGTGTAAATCGTTTTTGGAGAGAAGTCAATACTAAGAATGATTATATTTGCTTATTCACTGATATTAAGAATTAAACATAAAACCCATTGGTGCGTGCATTCCCTTATTCATATACCAGCAACTTTTCACTACTTAACAAAGGTTTTTCGACATATTTAAAATGTAGTTGCATTGATTGCAATAAAACTGTTTGGCTATTTTTTATAACCAAACAAAATTTTTTAATCAGCTACTATCTGCTGCACAATATCATTTACTAAAAGGTTTTGTGTCATTTCTAGCTTTTTATCCTCTTTGAATTGTTCTATGAATAACAATAACCGCCTTTTACAAGTGATTCAGCACTACCAGAAAATTCTTTGAAGAATCCTCGTAGATCGGGGTCTGTTGCTGTACTAGCAAGAAGCCTTTTAAAGCTGTCAAAACCAACCATTTGATGGGTGTGTTTGTTATAAAACTTACACCTCGTGTTGGAGGGTTTCGTAAAATGCTTCCTCAGTTTTTTGGATGGCAAGGGATAAGGTTTCATTATTCAAAATAGTTGCATCACTATATTTTTGGTATAAGGGCAAACGTTCTTGATACATTTGACGAAGTGTATCCATATCTTTAGAAAGTGGGCGGCTTGGGTCAATGGACAAATACTGTGTGGGCCTATCTACAAAAAGTATTTTGCCGTTTAGTTTCATATAATCTATATTTTTTGGATTTTTGATACACCCGCCACCAGTGGAAAGTATGATGCCTGTTTCTTTTGAAATAGATTTTATGACTTCAGTTTCTTTTTGGCGGAACGCATCTTCGCCATACTTGGCAAAGTATTCCGCAATACTCATGCCAATCGCTTTTACAATTTCTTCATCGGAATCAATTACTTTTTTCCCTAGTTTTTTTCCTAGCTCTTTCCCGATGGAGCTTTTTCCGCAGCTAGGCATACCGATTAATACTAAATTGGTACGTTCTAAAAGCATTTCTTGATAAATGGTATCAATCACAGAATCAGGAATATTTTTGTCCTGAAAAATTTCTACGGCATATTTTGCTTGTGCAATCAGCATCTCTAACCCGCCAATGGCTTTGATACCTCTATTTTGTGCCTGCACAATAAGCATAGGGCGGATGGGGTTATAAATGACATCAATCACTGCGGAACAGTGTTTATAGTCATCCAAATCAATGGGAACATTGTCTATTTCTGGATACATCCCAACAGGGGTGGTATTGATAATGACTTGAGCATCACTATGGTATTTTTTGCATCGGTCGTAGGTGATGGTATCTTTTGCTTCTTTATAATACACAGTAAGCACTTCTTTTGCACCCAAATACTGTAATACTGCAATAATGGCTTTGGAAGCACCGCCTTTTCCTAAAACTAGAACTTTTTTATCAGCTACATCAATATTATGACGCTGTAATAAATATAAAAAACCTGAAAAATCCGTATTATATCCAAATAATTTGCCATTACGATTGACAATGGTATTTACAGCACCAATAGCTTTGGCATGGGCATCCATTTCATCTAAAAAGGGGATAACTTCAATTTTATAAGGAATGGTGACATTAATAGCAGTAAAGGCTTTTTTATCCATAAAATCTCTAAATTCTTCTCTAGTAAGAGGAAGAAGATGGTATGTATAATCTGTTAGTCGTTCGTGTATCAATTTGGAAAAACTATGTCCTAGTTTTTCTCCGATAAGTCCGTACATTTTGTTCGCCTACTTTCCCATATATGTGTATAGATATATATACAATAATAATACGAGAAGGGGTATTGTGCAAGAATTTCACAAAAGAAATTCTATTTGCTGTATTTAGAGGAAAAGTTTGTAATGAATTCGTAACTTTTTTTCTGTAAAAAATATGGTATAATGTCATAAATTGCAATCGGAGAATTTTTGATATTTTCTCCGCTTATGGTTTCGTATTTCATTCCTATAAGCAATGCAAAAATGAATGTTAACTATATTTACATAGGGATTTTAAGGAGAACATAACATGAAGAAAAAGATATTAGCGTGGGTGTGTGTTTTTTTTCTAAGTAGCGGCTTCATTCCAAGCCATGTCCAAGCTGCGGAGCAAACCATGAGAGGTGTTTGGATTTCAACGGTATATAGTGCAGACTATCCTTCTGTTAAAAATGATGCGGAAAAACAAAAACAAGAGTTTATTACAAAAATAGATGAAGTGAAAAAACTAGGCTTAAATACAGTGGTAGTACAGATACGCCCCAAAGCTGATGCTTTTTATTCTTCCAACATTAATCCTTGGTCGGAGATATTAACTGGCACTCAGGGAAAAAATCCTGGCTATGACCCAATGGAATTTATGATTGCACAGGCACATCAAAGAAATTTGGAATTTCATGCATGGCTAAATCCATACCGCATTACCACAAAAGGTACAGATTTAAATGCATTAGCCCCAAATCATCCAGCTAGGCTTCATCCTGAATGGGTACTGTCTTATAAGGATGCCTTGTATTATAATCCTGCATTACCTCAAGTGCGGGAGCATATTGCAAACACCGTAGCAGAAATCGTGCGAAATTATGATGTGGATGCCATCCATTTTGATGATTATTTTTACCCCTCTGATTATCCTCTGGCAGAAGGGCAGACAAGAGAGGGTACAGAAGCGAATCAAAGAAGGCAAGATGTAAATGAAATGATTCATTTGGTGCATGACACCATAGAGCAAATAAAACCCAATGTAGAATTTGGCGTTAGCCCTGTAGGTATATGGAAAAATATTGACTCTGACCCCTCTGGCTCTGCTACCAAGGGATATGAAGGGTATTTTTCTGTGTATGGTGATTCCAGAACATGGATACAGCAAGGTTGGGTAGATTATATTGTTCCCCAAATTTATTGGGAAACAGGAAATAAAGCCGCAGACTATGAAACATTGGTGAAATGGTGGAAAAAAGAGGTACAGGGTACCAATGTAAAGCTTTATATTGGCCAAGGTATTTATAAAGATGTGGTAGCAGGCGAGATAACAAAGCAACTGATGATTAATGAAGCAAACAAAGCAGATGGCAGTATGTTTTTTAGCTTGAGAGATTTACTGAGCAATCGGGCGGGATGTGCTACTGCTGTTCAAAACTACTACAAAGTAAAAGATGATGCAAATAATAACTCCCAGAAAACACCAGTAAAACCGCCAACCAGCTTACCTGCTCTGCCAGATAACAAACAAAGTGTTACTGCTTTGGCAACCACTGCCGATATTTTAATCAACGGTGCCAGGCTCCCTTTTGAAGCCTATAATATTAATGATAATAATTATTTTAAATTAAGGGATATTGCAATGGCATTATCCGAAACAGAAAAGCAATTCGAAGTGTCTTGGGATGAGGAAGAAAACCAAATCCATATCTATAGAAATACTCCTTACACCGCAATGGGTGGAGAATTGGGCTCTGGTGATGGAAAGAATAAATTTGCTGTGCTTTCTCCTCAAGGAATAGATATGGATGGTTATCAGATTCAAATGAAGGCCTATAATATCAATGGAAATAACTTCTTCCGATTAAGAGATATTGCATCATTTTTGAATTTTGGTGTAACATGGGATGAAAATACCCAAACCATTGCTATTGATACCTCATCAGATTATGTAGAGCCATAAAATAAAAAGAAAAGAACATTCCGTTTAAGTTTTGGAATGTTCTTTTTTATTTGACGTTGATGATTGGTCATGCCTATTTGCAAAGTATGAAATAAAGGTCATTTACGTTGGTTCCCGTTGGGCCAGTAAAGATTAAATTACCTGTGGCTTTGAGGGCTTCGTAAGAGTTATTGTCTTTTAATACAGAGGTAATGTCATATCCAAGCTCTCTTAATTGGGAAGCAGTATCTTTATCCGCCCATCCTCCTGCGGCATCGGTAGGGCCATCAGTACCATCAGAGCCTACCGCAGTGATGATGGTATTTGGCAAGCCTTCTATCCCCATGGCGGCGGCTAAGGCTAGCTCCTGATTACGCCCGCCTTTTCCTTTTCCTGTGATTCTTACTACTGTTTCACCACCGCAGATAATGGCACAGGGAGGTGATAGGGGGTAAGCTTCCTTCTGAATACTTTTAGCAATAGAGGCTAAAAATTTACCTGCTTCTTTTGTTTCAGAATCCACGGATGTGGATAAAATCATGGGTTGGTAGCCTAGATTTTTGGCGGCCGATGCTGCTGCACTGCATAGATGGCTTACATTTCCTGTGATTACGATTTCGCAATTTGTAATTTCCTTTGGTGTTTCTTGCTGCAGAGCACTCATAAGAGCATCAGAAACCTTCAGTTCATATTTTGTAAGAATTGCTTGCACATCTTCCACAGTGGAGGTATCGGCACAAGCAGGCCCAGAGGCAATGGTGTCTAATCGGTCACCCAAAACATCGCTTAAAACAATGGCATACATTTGTGCGGGTTCACAAAGTTTTGCAAAGCGTCCGCCTTTGACTGCGGAAAGATGCTTTCGTATGGTATTCATTTCCACAATATCTGCACCACTTTTCAGTAATTGGGATGTAATATCCATAACATCCTCAATGGAAATATCAGGCATAAGCATTTCAAATAAGGAGGAACCTCCGCCTGAAATCAGAAATACCACATCATCCTCTTCTGTAAGACTTTTTGCCATGGCGACTGCTTCTGCCGTTGCTAGTATGGAATTTTTATCGGGAATGGGGTGTCCTGCTTCTTTTATGAGAAGGTTTGCAATAGGGCCTTTGCTATGGAGGTATTTTGTGATAACAATACCTTGCTTTACTTGATTTCCCAGAACTTCATATGCCGCAGATGCCATACTCCATGCGGCTTTTCCAATGGCGATGATGGTAATGGGCTTGGTAAAGCTTTTTTTCTCAAGGGCTCGTTTTACTGCGGTATCGGGCAGTACAGAATGAATGGATTGCTGTAAAATTTGATATGCATCTTCTTTTAATGTACCCATATTCACATCCTCCTATCTTTCTTTGGTATTCAACAATGTGTTTTTTAAATCCATAATACGTTGATGCAGTAAAGGATGAACCACCCAAGGGGCGATTTCAGCCAAGGGTTCTAGTACAAAAAGACGGTACTGCATATGCGGATGAGGAATAATGCACTCAGGGGTATCTGTAACCAAATCATCATACAAAAGGATATCCAAATCAATAGTTCTAGGTCCCCAATGAATAATTCGTTCTCTTTTTAAGGAAGCTTCAATGCCTTGTATGGTTTCCAGCAACTCAAAAGGTGTGAGCAAAGTGGAAAGAGCAACAGCACAGTTTAAAAAAGAAGGCTGGTCTGTTACGCCCCAAGGTTCGGTTTCATAAAAAGAAGAAACAGCGGTCACCTTCGTATCTTCTGAGTACAATGCCTGTATGGCAGTGCGTAAGTTTTCCTCTTTATTTCCTAGATTGGAACCAAGGCTGAGATAAACTGTGTGCCTACTGCGGGTAATATCTACAGCGGCATACTCAAGGTGGCTTCCGATGGGCGCCCAAGGTTTTTTTAGTATTGCATGAATTTTTTTCACTTTTGGATATTGATGAAATAAAGCTTGCACTAAGGCCTCTACACAAGCTTCAATCAGTTGAAATTGATGTTTTGATAAAAATGTTTCGGCAAAGTGGCAAACCTCTGCATAACTGATGCTATTGCTAAGGTCATCTATTTTTCCTGCCAGACGTAAATCGCTGAAAAGCTCCAATGTTAAAATAAACTTTTGCCCCAGTTTATTTTCCTCGGGATAAACACCATGGTATGCATATATTTCAAGATTTTGAATGATTATGTTATCCAATAGGTTCTCTCCTCACTTTTCTGATAATGATATCCGCCATTATACAGGCATCTTTGTTTTCTTTGATATCATGTACACGGATAAAATCGCAATTTTTCATGATGCCGATTACGGTAGTGGCAAGGGTGCCATAAATACGCTTTTCAGGCTCCGCAATATTAAGTGATTTTCCAATCATGGACTTACGTGATGCTGCTAAAAGCAGTGGATACTGGTAAAATGCCTCTTTTATCTCATCCAAGTGATTCATGACTTCCAAGTTTTGCTCATAAGTTTTGCCAAAGCCTATGCCAGGATCTAATATAATTTGGCTTGGCTTTACGCCATGAGATAGGGCAATGAGCAGGGATTGTTCCAAATCCTGAATAATCTCTGCGATAAGATTGGTGTATCGGGTATGATTACGGTTATGCATTAAGCAACAGGGTAGATCGTATTTGGCTGCCAAAACTGCCATTCTTTTATCATAGCGAAAGCCCCAAATATCATTTATCATATCTGCACCAGCTAAAATGGCGGCTTCACAAACTTCAGGTTTGTAAGTATCAATAGAGATAGGGATATGGGGAAAGTGCTCTTTTAGAGCGGTGATAACAGGTACCACACGCCTGATTTCTTCTTCTATAGAGATTTGCTCATGCCCTGGGCGGGTAGACTCCCCTCCAACATCAATGATATCTGCTCCTTCGTTAATCATCTGTCGTGCATGGTTTACAGCAGATTCTACAGAAGTATATTTTCCTCCAT
>JAAYQI010000192.1 GCA_012519385.1 Candidatus Epulonipiscium sp. | reverse complement strand
ATTAGTTCTCTTACCGGAGTCGACTTATCTTCCGGTATGATTGCCCGGGCTAAAGAAAAGTTTTCAGATCCACGCATTAATTTAATAGTCGGTGATGTCGAGCAAATGCAGCTCGATACATATGACCGTTGCGTTGTTTTTAATGCTTTACCACATTTTAAGGATGCGGCACACCTAATTGAAAAATTATCGCAAGCACTAAAAACAGATGGTAGGTTAACCGTTGCGCATTCAGAAAGCAGAGAGATAATTGATAAGAGACACAAAGGCAGCGCCCATGCTGTATCAGTAGGGTTAATGCCCGCAAGTGAACTTGCTGTGCTGTTCAGCCCATTTATCCAAGTTGACTGTGTAGTTGATGGCGAAATATATATCGTCTCCGGTATAAAAAAATAACGGGGGTATAATTATGACAAAGACAAAGAAGCTCGCGCTGGCGGCATTATTTATCGCCATGTGTATTGTGCTTCCGATAGCATTCCACACCATCCCGAATGCAGGCAGCATTTTATTGCCAATGCATATCCCTGTTTTAATGTGCGGGTTGATATGCGGCTGGCCGTATGGTTTGGTCTGCGGTATTTTCGGTCCGCTCCTCTCTAGCCTTTTTACCGGCATGCCGCCTTTTGCAATTCTACCCGGTATGCTTTGCGAGCTTGCCATATATGGTTTTATTACCGGTCTAATATTCAATAAAATCCAAACTGGTAAAAGGATTCTTGATTTGTATATCTCCCTTGTATGTGCAATGTTGGCCGGTCGCGTATTCTATGGCATTATGAACGCTCTCATATTTAAAGCCGGTAGCTATTCCCTAACAATCTGGCTAGCAAGTGCTTTTATTAAATCAATACCTGGTATTTTGATCCAGCTCGCGCTTGTCCCCTTCTTTGTAAACATTCTGCTAAACACCGGCCTTGTCGTTAGAAGATTGCAGGAAAAAAGGTAAAAGGAATAATAATCGTGTTGTTTCGTGTTAATCTTCCTCTAGTAGGAAAGCGGCTCACCTGCCTTGGTACTAGTGGTCTGTAACACCTAAAGCTTGTTAATCTACTTGCTATTTTTGTGTAATTCTTTGTTAAATGACTTGGCAATACACAAAGTATTACCTGCGTCATATGCCTCGACTTACGCAAAAATAACTTCGCATTTTTATCAATCTTTAGATGTTACAAACCACTAGTTTCTGTTACATTGCTTGACAGATATCTTAAGAACATATATCTTTAATGTATAACCTAACAAAGAAATGCTGGGAGTTGATTTGATTGGCTAGGCCAACCAAATGGAGACAGATTGAGAATATTCCTGTCATACCTTTTTTTGTTCCTTCGACGAGTGATGTGATGGAAGTCCCTGAAAACATACTAAAACTTGAAGAGCTTGAAGCTGTTCGCCTTAAGGATTTAGATGGTCTTGAGCAGAGTGAATGCGCTGCAAAAATGGGGGTATCCCGGCCCACCTTTCAAAGAATACTGCTTTCGGCACGTGAAAAAATTACCGACAGTCTTGTCAACGGCAAGACGATTCATATCGAAGGCGGCAACTTTACGCGAAACATATGTCCGGTCAAATGTCTGGATTGCGGTAAATACTGGAAGGAAAGCTTTGAGAATATTAAAGCCATCAAAGGTTGCGATTTCACCTGCCCGAATTGCCATTCGAACAATATCGTCTGCGAACAGACCTGTAAAGGTAAATCTTGCAGAAAGAACTGTTGGAGAAACGGCTGTATGGGCGTGTTATAAATCCAATCCAGTAGGAGAGCAGACACTAGTTGACTAATCGACTTCTCTGACCGCCACGCATACCATTCGGTACACATCGGCTCAGTTTATGACTTTAAAGAAGCACCATACTCAAGGAAAAACGTATACTCTGCTTACTTTAAAAACTCTTTTTAAATAGCAAATTTCCCGATTGGGCTATCGGCTGCTTGCCGGTAGTCTTTTTATATTCAACATTAGCCTTGCGTTTAACTCGGTTGTTCCATTCAGACAAAGCTTGCGGCGTTTGTTCATTATCGTCTCTCATCTTTTTTCATATGTAATTCCGTAGCATTGTACTCTTCCATTCATTTATGGTTGTGAGAAGGGTTTTCATATATACCAGTTTGAGGTAATATACCCATCCTGTCCTTACACGAATATTTTATTAAGCAAAATATTAAATGGAAAAGAGTTTTGTATCTTACATTAAAACGGTTCTTTGTTGGTATGAATCTTAATATCGATCAATGGTAAAAGCGAAAATAGTTGTTGACATATGCCGTAACTTTGTATAATAATATAAACGGACATATGCCGGAATCGGCAAGGAGGCAGTATTTTTGCCTAGAAGAGATGAAACTGACCCAATAAAGCGCGAGCTCAATGTGCCTCTTACAGTATTTCAATTTTTGACTTTAAATGAAATTATCATAGTTGCCTCCCCGCATGAACTCGTTTCGATGATTGTATAGAAAGCGGTAAAGATGGCGGAGATGACGAGAATTCTGGTTTTCGGATTGGTTGATAACTTGTCCTATTCCAAATGCCAAGATAATGGAAAAGACTATTAAATAATCGAAGAGAGTCATATAGAGAGAATTGCAGAAAAGCATAAGCTTAAGGTTTTTGCAAAGCTTCCGATAGACCCCCCCAAATTTTAGCCGCCTGCGATAGGCATGATCGAGTTCTCTGACGGAAACTGGTTTGAGAACATAACAGAAATTTTAAATAAACGGAGGAAAAGGTTGAAACATTTTAGTCGAAGCACAATTCCGAAAAAGGTACACAAAACCAAGCCCCCTGAAAAGGGACTTTTCAACAGAACGGAAAGGCTATATAATCTAAGTGGCGCAGGGCGTCACGAGATAGCCTTGCCTTTGTAAAATGAAGATGGCCTCCTCCACGGATACTGCTTTGTGCTCCGGCGGAGTGTTGCAACGCTGATATAAGGTAGCGTTATAGGGTTCATTCTTCTTGAGAATGTTGTAGATGGCAGTCAGCAGCATCCTTGCAATGGCAATGATAGCTTTTTTGTGACCCCTGCGTTTTTTTAGACTGTTGTAGCGGTTAAAAATCTCAGGATGCTTCTTCTTTGCCTTAATTGCAGCTAAAGCACACTGAACCAGCAAGGGCTTGATGTAGGCTCCAGCTCTGCCGATGCGAGTTGTTTTCTTCTTGCCAGCGCTCTCGTTGTTCTGTGGTGTAAGACCAGCCCATGAGCAAAGATGCTTTGAGCTTGGAAACACAGACATATCAATTCCGATTTCCGAAATAACAGCAATAGCGGAAAATGACTTGATACCCGGCACCGTCAGAACAAGATTGAGCTGGGGAAGATACTTTTCGGCAGTGGTCAAAATCAGGGATTCCAAATTTGCTTTGCAAAGGTCAAGATTGTTCATGTGGGAGCGGATAATGCGGAGCTTTTCAGCCTGTTGGGCACACATCTCTCCGTCCACAGCAGCAAGAACCTGTTCGACTGTTGCTTTCATACCCTTGGTACGAAAGCCAGAAACATCGGTCAGCTTTTCATCAGGGTGATCCAAAAGATGGGTCGTAATTGCGGTTGCTGCTTTGCCAAATACGTCGGAGAAGACTTCATCCAGTTTGTAGTTGGAAACGGTCAGACAGTTCTGCGCGCGGTTCTTTTCGCCGGTAGAAAAGTTCGTAAGTTTCCAACGATACCGCATCAGGTCACGAAGCTGGCGAATGTCTGCCGGAGGGATAAAGCTGCCGGATACAAGGTCATGCTTGAAGATGTCAGCGATCCATTTAGCATCCTTCTTATCGGTTTTCTTCCCGCGAATCGCCTTCACATACTTCGGGTGAGTAAGAACGATGTTGCAGGTCTTTTCCAGAACATTGTAGATGGGGATCCAGTACTTTCCCGTGGATTCCATGCAGACATCCTTGCAATTGTTTTCGGCGAGCCAGTCGGCACAGCGGCGCAAATCACCCGTGAAAGTAGAAAACCTCTTTGATTTGTACATAGTAACTCCGTGCTCATTGGTAGAAGCGATGCAACAGACGATAAAGGGCTTGTGGACATCCATTCCACAGCAGATGGGATAAACGATTTTGAGCATAACACATCCCCTCGATACAAGTATTTGAGGAAACAGGCAGGGACTGAATGCTCACTGAAAGATTGAAGTAGTCCGTCTCTCCAAAGATAAGGTTACAGGGT
>JAAYQI010000191.1 GCA_012519385.1 Candidatus Epulonipiscium sp. | reverse complement strand
TTGCCTACTGAGGATGTTATGAACCCTTCTGCTAGCACGGCTTTGCCTACTGAGGATGTTATGAACCCTTCTGCTAGCACGGCTTTGCCTACTGAGGATGTTATGAACCCTTCTGCTAGCACGGCTTTGCCTACCGAGGATGTTATGAACCCTTCCGCACCGATAACAGAACAAGTAGCTTTGGAAGATTCCTCTTTGGAGGAAGCAACGAATCTTTCTATAGAAAGTGAGCAGAAAAATGCCTCTATTCAGAAGGAAATACAGACCGCTCTTGAGGACTTTTTTCAGGCTTCAGAAGCCGAGCCAATAATAGAAGATTCCAACCATTCCGAGATGTTAGATATTTCCACACCAAAACCTAAGAAAGTTTCTGTTGTTACAGATTTTCAGCCATCGGATTTTAGTATACCAACAAGTCCTTTGGAAAACATCTTAATGCATCCGGATTTTAAATATGCTTACATTAACATTGCAGAGAAGGCTGTCACAGAAAAAGTATTGGAATATATGAAGCGTTTCAATATGTGTACCTGTGATAGATGTGTGGTGGATACCATTGCCCTTGCCCTCACCCATCTGCCTGCCAAATACATTGTAACAAGCAGAGAGGATTCCTTTGCTTTGATGAATTATTATACCTTAAAATATAATATTTCCATCATTTCTGAGCTAACAAAAGCTTGTATGGTGGTAAGCGAAAATCCTCACCATGATAAATAACATTACAAAGCCCCTTACATTTCTTATATAGAAAATGTAAGGGGCTTCTTAAATTTCATAATATTTACATACTTTTTTGTAGCTTATTCAGACCCACCTGGGAAATTCCTGCACTTTCTTCTATAGCTTCTCCCAACAAATCATCCTTTTCATAAGGGTTGAGCAGGCTTTCCCAAATAACATTGACATCATCCACACAGTCAAAATAAATTTGGGCAATTACATGGGTTGGAATTCCAAGCTGCTGTGCACACTCTGTAATATACTTCCAGTCTGCCTTTTCATAGCTTAATACCAAGTCATACAGCAGGCCACATTTTCCCTCATGATACAATAATGCCGCCTTTACCTCATCCGCAACAGGAATTTCTTTCATAATATCCGTCAAAGGTGCATTCATCAAATTGCCCAATGTGGAGAACATACCCATAAGATATGCCTCAGATTTCGCAATGGGCATATCTTTTGTATATTCCCAAAGTTCTGCACAAAAATTAGCACGCAAGAAAGATACCTTTAATATCTCCTCCGATGCAGAAGGGTCTTCATTCTGATTAAAGCTCAATAGATAAATCCACTGCTTCAACTGACCCAATCCTACCGTAACCAATGCTTGACGTATGGAAGATGTTCTTTTTCTCTGTGCAAAATACGCTGAGTTTACCATCTTTAACAATGCATAGGATAAAGAAGCATCACGGGATATAATTTCCTCTATGGCTGTTACATCTGGCTCATCCTTTGTTATTTCTACCACTAACTGGAAGAAGTTGCTCTGCAAATAATCAGCCTTATGTGCCTTGGTCGTCAGAATTCCCGCTACATAGCTTCCTTGGAAATAATCCACGCCCATCTCTACTGCCATATCATACTTTTCTTTTGTATCAATACCATAGGCAATACAGGTTTTTTGGAATCCCTTGCCCATTTTTACAATGTTACTCAAAGAGGATTTATGCCCATCTTTAAAGTTTAATCGTATATAGTCAATATATTCCATTAATCCAAAATAGCGCGGTGCAAACTGGAAATCATTGATAGCAAATTGATATCCTACCTTGCGAAATTTCTGTATTAATGTCATGGATAACGGATGCATAATCACATTATCTTCAATCTGTATCACTAGATTTCTTCTAGAAAAAATCATAGGTGTATTTTTAAATAACAGATTGGAAGTAAAATTCATAAATGTAATTTTTTCATTAAAGATTTTCTCGTTGTTTTGTGCTAAAAAACCTGAGATAGAATCTGCTGCTGCATAATCACTGGATGGATTATAAAGGCTATCCTTCTCTGCATCATATAGTATCTCGTACCCCAAAATTTGATTATTCACATCTTTAATAGGCTGTCTCACCACATATTTATTTATCATCTTCTGCACCTCTTTCTTGCGACGGAACCTTCAGGCAAAATTTCTTTTCAAACTCCTCAATGGAAATTGGACGGGAAAAATAATATCCCTGTGCTACATCGCAGCCAATTTCTTTTAAAAAGGATTCTTGCGCCGCCGTTTCCACTCCCTCCGCCACAATTCTCATATTAAGTTCCTTTGCCATAGATACCACATATTTTACAATTATTTTTCCTCTTGGTGTTAAAATTTTCTCATCAAAAAAATTTCGATCTATCTTTAACACATCAATCGGTATATTACGAAGCATATTTAAAGAAGAATATCCAGAACCAAAGTCATCCATATTTAATGTAAAGCCTTCGTCCCGTAATCCCGCCAAAATACGAATGGCATTGTCCAAATCTTCAAACAGAAGGTTTTCCGTCAGTTCTAGCTCAAGGCCACTTTTGGGGATTTGATATTTTTCTAAAATATAATTCAGTTTTTCTTTTAAATCAGGACTTCGTAGATGTAGTCTGGACATATTGACAGCGATGGGTATTTGTTTCATCCCAAGCCTTTCCCATCGTTTTAAGAGCATACAAACTCTTTCCCACACATACTCATCCAGCTTTAATATAAACTCATTTTTTTCAAATAAGGGGATAAACTTACTGGGATAAACCATGCCTTTTTCGGGATGCTCCCATCGAACCAGTGCCTCAGCGCCCACTACCTCCCGTGTACCTATGACGTATTGAGGCTGAAGAAATACTTTAAACTGACCGCTTCTTAGGGCAAACTCCATTTCACTTTCCAGTTGCTTTTCTTCAATGATATCCTCACGGATTGCGGCATTATAAAATGTCCAAGTAGTAAGGCTCTTTCCTTTGCCGTATTTGTGAGCAAAGGCTGCTAATTCGCAAAGTAGCGTAATAGAATTTTCGCATTCCTCCCCTCGGCTAATTCCAAAGCAAGGACGCAGCATAGGCCCATATTCCAACCCTGAAATTTTCTTTGTGATATCATTTACCAACTGGATAATATCGCTGTCCTCTTGATAATCTGTCAGTATATAAAATACATCCGCATAAATACGTGCGCAAATGGCATCTTCACCAATGCAGTTTAGAATCGCATTGGCAATTTGAACCAAGGCACGATTTCCGCCATTCATAGAATATAAGTCATTGATAACCTTGAATTTATCAATATCCATGATAATGACGGCATATTTTTTATTGGGATACTGGTCCATCTTTTGTTTGGCTCTAAAATAAAAGGTTTCTTGATTGGCAATCCCCGTTAAGCCATCTAGCTCAGCTTTCATCTTAAAAAGCTCTGTGGCTTTTCTATCTTTATCCACATCTAGCATTGTTCCTACAATGCGCTGACCTTCTTCATCATCTATCACATGAATGGTAAATTTATACCATAAATAGCAGACCCTGTCCTTGGTAACTCTGCAAGTAATTTCCCGAAAAGAAACATTATCATCTTCCAAAAATCTTTGAAATGCCTCTCGGTCTTCCGTATGAATTCTTTTATCCTCCAAAAGGTAATAAAAAAATCCAATGTACCTGTCGGAAAATTCAAATTCCTCTGCAATCTTTTCCGAAACAAATACGGTTTTTTCTCGGTGTGTATCAAACTTTTCACAAGCAGAAATTGGCCTATACCATTCTGATACACCAATGCCTGTTTGCTCTACCACAATTTTGTATAAATCATTTTTATAATTAATTTCTTTTTGATGCTCTCTCTCCTGCCGCAAAAGCTGATTGTTAAGGTTTTGCTCCAAATCCTTCTGCTCTTGCACATTGCGGGCAATCATCATAATAGAGTCAGGCCAAACATTATTTCCATCAATAAACAATACCGCTACATTTCTCCAAATATACTCATCGGATTCACTTTTCATGCGGCAATCCAAGGATACTTCTTTCTTGCCAAATTGAAACTGTTCTAATAAATTCTCCAGCTTCATCACGGCATTCCATTTTGCCACATCTTCCTTGTGCAAAAGCTTATCCCTAATCCACTCCATCTGGGTATGATATTCTCCTTCTAAGGGGATATCACGCATACCAGCAGTATCATTGAGTATTAATTTGTATCGATTGCTTTGGATATCAATATCGCAAATGTAATCACAGGATTTCAGCATAGCTAGGTAATTCTTTCTTTCCGCCTGCCGTACCTGTTCTTGTTCCTTTATTTTTAAATTGATGTTTTTAATTGCCACCAAAAAAACAATATCATGGTTTTGAGAGATAAATCTGGGATAAGTCACTCTCTGACCCCTGTTGGCAACCCAATAATATGTTCCATCTTTATTTTTGCGTCTATATTCAAAATAGAGATGATCCCTTCTGCCGCTGATACATTCTTCCAGCACTTCTTGGGCATATGCCCTGTAAAACTTCCCTTTGTCTTGGGGATGTATTTGTTCCGCCTCTGCATATATAGCCTCCTGTATGGTTTGGGTCTTGGGTCCCATTCGAAAATCGTTATTCTCCATATAAACCCTGTGTACCTGATTTCGGGATAAGTTTAATTCATAGATTTCATCATAACTTTGGCGAACAATGAAATCATATTCCAGTATTCTTTTATGATAGGTTTCATCCTCCCAAAAGGAATATTTTGTATTGTCCTTGGCTGTACGCCTGCCCTCTTGTATTTCTTTTTTCATTTTATCTAGAGCAAGGTTATACATTTTGCGGGAGAAATCCCCCTTACTGTAAATTTTCTTTTCCAGATACATTCTTTTTTTTGTATCATGAATCAAACCATAAATATCCGTTACTTCATCCGTCCAAATATGTCCGGTAGATACACTATTTTCATCGGCATTTTTTACAATGATGCTAATCTCTTTTACCTTAGACATAAATTCACTGTAAGAAATATCGATACTTAATACTACAAATTCATCTTCCTCCACACGGTACACACAATGATGGCCAAACACCTTTTTCAATACCTCGCTTACAGAGGTTAAAAAAAAGTCTCCAGCTTCATAACCAACAGTTTTATTGATATTATTTAGGTTTTTAATATCCGCATATAAAACACCTATGCTCATAATATTGCACTTAGAAAAGTCTTTAATTTTCTTTTCTAAAAATGCTTTATTAGGCAACCCTGTCAATGCATCGTAATAACTTAGCAAGCTAAGTTGCTGTTCAAAAAACCCCTTATTCCACTCTAATACAATAAAAAATGAAATCGCTTCCAAAAGGGCATACTGTTTAGGAAAATTTGTAATATTGGTAATGGCTAGCATTCCTATGACTTTATTTGCTATTTTCATAGGAATGGCAAGCATTGTTTTAACGCCCTTATTTTTTAAGGAAGTATATTTCTTTTCATCGATATAGCGCAACTCTTCTATATCTTCAATGATTACCTTTTCATTGTTTTGAAATAACTCTATCCATTGCTCCAAAACCTCTGTTTCCCAGCAAAACTCCTTATCCTGCAGCGCCCTTTTTTTTTGCATATCCCAGCCATAGCATTTTTGCAAATAAGCATCTTGACTCAAGTTTGAAACATATATCTTTTCTCCGCCATAATATTCGCCAAGCTTCGAAAGTATCCTAGGAATGCTTACAAAAAAATCAGTGCAATCAGTTACTTCTGTGATGTATTTCATTAAAATGTCTTCAAAATTCTGCTCGTTATTTTCATCAATTTTTTTCTGTTCCGTAATATCAAATGCTATTTCCATGCGAACAAAACGATTTCCCCAAAGAATTACTTTATCCCATACAACATAATGTTTGTTGGTATAAGTATTTTTACTGTACCATAGGGAAGATTTTGTTTTATCCAGGTTTTGACCATTGCAAAATTCGCATATATTTGTTTTTCCTCGGAAAATTTCATAGCATTTCTTTTTACGATAGTTTTCTATTCCTACAACTTCTCTTCCTTTGCGATTCATGTATAAAATTTCATTTGTTTGTAAATCACTGATAAAAACAATTTGTTCTAACTCTTCAGCAAAATTTTGTTCTCTCAAACTGTCACACAACCTTTATGCATATTCTGACTACTTTCTTTGCCTAATCGAGTATAAAGCTATTAGAGAAAATTAACGTCTTTTTTGTTCTAATAAGTGGTCAATCACCTCAACCAAATGTGCTATCTCTGGCTTAGAAAGCTGCTCATCGGCACCCAACTGCTTTCCTTTGATTCTCATTTCTTCATTGATAAGAGATGAGAAAATAACTACTGGGATTTTCCTCAAAATAGGATCATCTTTTACTAATTTTGTAAGTCTGTGACCATCCATAGAAGGCATCTCAATATCTGTAATAATAAGGGAAACCCTTTCTTCAAGGTCTGGTTCATCTTTTATGGAAGATAAGTAATCCCAAGCTTCCTGACCATTATCCATTCTTATGATATTTTCGTAACCTGCCTTTTGGAGAGATTCCCGAATCATTTTGGATAATAAAATGGAATCTTCCGCTACTAAAATAGTTGCATTATTTTTTTCTCTTTTTCCCATCTTTTCAATATCATCGAGCTGTATTCCTGTTTCTGGAGCGATTTCGGCAACAATTTTTTCAAAATCCAGTATGGTTACCAGCTCTCCGTTGCAGTGAGCAATACCTGTTGCAATACTTTCGCTTCTTCCGCTGATGGTTTTATCTGGCTTTTGGATATCTGCCCATGAAATACGGCTAATACCCACCACCGTATGCACCCGAAATGCAACGTGCAACTTATTGAAATTAGTTACTATAAATAAATCTTTCGGTTGTTTTTCTGTGGGTGTACCGCTTAGATACTTTGGTAAATCCACAACTGTAAGCACGATATCTCTTGGTTTAAAAATACCTTCGATTACAGGGTGTGCATGAGGCATCGGCTTTACTTCATCCGACATCATAATTTCTCTTACCTTTGCAACATTAATACCATAAAGGCTTCCATAAATAGTAAACTCCATGATTTCTATTTCATTCGTACCTGATTCCAGTAAAATTTCACTTTTCATTATACGACTCATACTTACTACACGCCCTCCCTATGAATTCACTAAAGCCTCACCAAAAAATTGGTTTCATTCCTTATTTATCCAAAAACACCCTTAATGCATATATCGGCAAAAATATTAAAAAAATAAGGATTTAAAACAAATTAAGCAACAATATTTCCAACAAAACCCTTTTTACGCTAGCTATCTTTCCCATAAATTTCTGGAAGAAAATTGGGGAAAATGAATGCAAAGCTAATTATAATAAAAATACATTCTATTATTATCATATTTTATTTTATGCGAAATTTCAATCATTTTTACAAAAAATGTAAAATAGAGTAGCAGTTATTTTTCTCCCATAACCGCTACTCTAGTATCCTTCATCTTCTGCTGTATAATATTATTAAAAAATGACTTCTTTTTTTCCAAAAGAGCGTATTCGCCCTTCACCATTACTGGCATCAAACAATAATGTTCTGGCATAATTTTGCCCCACATCCTCCGCCAATAAACGTATTCTTTCCTTTGCCAGCACCTTGCGGACACTTTCAATATTTCTCTGCCCGATATTACCGATAGAACCTCCGCCTTGTATGTCGAACATCCTTGCTCCACCAGCTATTTTGGCGACCATACGTGACCTAACCGCACCAAATACCTCCATCTTACGAATGGTTTCTGCAATACCTGTATCTGCATATTTAAATAAATTTGTAGATTTGCTATCCATATTATTGGGCAACATAATATGTACCATGCCTGCCAGCCGAATCACTGGGTCATATAGGCACACACCCACGCAAGAACCCAATGCATATGTAATCAATACTCCGGATAGCCTGCATATTTTCATATCTGCAATTCCTACTACCAGTTGTTTTTCATTCATGGTATACACCCAGCTTTTTCAATAGATAGTTTAACGAGTCTACATTTGGCAACATCAGCAAATTGCTATATACTTCTTTGTTGTCACAAACAAACTTTCCGTTAATTGCCATAATCTTATCTGTCTGATGTCCAAATTCAATCATTGGTACTGTCAGTATTCCACCCAGCATATTAACAGCTATTCCAGGAACAGAAAGATTGATAGATATTCCTGTTAACTTGGATACTGCATTAATATAACTGGAAATCATGATATTACCAATCTCCACCAATGCAGACATCTCCATCTCGCCCAACTGCTCATATCCCGTAATTCTCCCTGAGAGAAGTTTTTCTAAAACCAAGTTGATAAAATCAAGTCTCTGGATATAAAGCATCATACCTTCTATCTCGCCGGACATCTGCACCAGTACACCTGCAACAATAGACTCAGGGCCGCCCATTTTTTTGATGGCCTCGTTGTAGCCCAGTATCTCCACCTCAGGAATGGTCATTTGTATTTTGCTGGAGATAACCTCTGCCAAAGCAGTAGCTGCATTACCTGTGCCGATACTGCCTATCTCACGCATGACATCCATTTCCATGCTGCCCATATCTTCATAGCGTTTCATCCAATCCACCTCTTTTCTATATTATGATGTACGGAGAGCGTTAATTGTGGCCACTGTTTCATCCGATGTTTGAACCATTCTAAGGGCATATTGATATGCTCTTTGGGCTTCAATCACCTTGGCAAATTGGTCTGCAATATCTACATTAGAATGCTCCAAGGCACCACGATATACATTTTCCTGAGTAGCTTCTATTGTAATAGGCTCACCATTTTTTCCTACAGGGATATATTCATTACTTCCCACATTTTGCAATCCGTTGGTATTGGCAAAATCAAAAAGTCCAATGTTTAACTTTTTGCCGTCATCCATTTCTCTTTCGATTTCATCCACAATCTGCTTCAAAATATCTTCCATTTCGCTGCCGCTGGTATTAAAAAAAACACCTTCATCATCTTCTTCCACGCTTCCAGCTTTTTTTACTACAATAGGATTTTTATCCGCACCCATTACCCATTTGCCTGTAGCCGATGCCAGATAAAAGTCATTTCCCACTTGAGATAAACGGAAGCTTCCCTCTCTAGTATAAGTCACCTCTTTGGTTTCAGGGTTAATGAGTCCAAAAAATCCAGAACCAATAATGGCAAAGTCTAACTCCCCACCAGTAAAATCCAAAGCTCCTTGTTCGAGATTAATATCTGTCTTTTCCAACCGTATACCGCTTCCTGCTTTAAGATTGCTATCAGACCCCTCAGCAGCATTCATATTACTATAGAGCAAGTCGGTAAAAACTGGTTTTCTTGCTTTAAATCCGTAGGTATTGGCATTTGCTAAGTTATTTGATACCACATCCAGCTTAGATTGATGTGCGCTAGCACCTACCGCCGCCGTGTAAAAAGACATATCCATGGCTATTTCCCCCTATTCTTATACCCTACCTATCTCTGTTGTAGACTTTTGCATGATTTGGTCATACATTTTTAAAATTTGTGCTGCACTTTGCAGTGCTCTTTGGCTAGACATCATATTGGTCATTTCGCGGATAGTATCCACATTAGAGTGCTCTAAGGCCTTCCACACTACAGCATTGGCAACAGGGGTGCCTCCACCATTTGTCTGAAATAAACCTTCTCCCGCCCGAGTAAGCTGGGTATAGTCCGCAAAATCCACAATCGCCAGCTGGTCTATTACAACACTGTTTTCATCCATAATATTTCCCGAGGAATCTACCTGAAAATTATCTTTTTCTAATCGAATAGGGCCTTTTTGCCCTAAGACTCTGCCGACCCTTGGCAGTGATAAATATCCTTCATCATCTAGTATGAAAGAACCATTTCTGGTATATACAGTACCATTTTCCCCTTGTATTTGAAAAAATCCTGGCTTAGAAAGACCAAAATCATACTTATCTCCTGTAAGTTCAAAGCCAGCCTGAGTATAATCGGTAATTGTCTCCTGAGCAGTGACAATCATTGAGCTTTCCCCAAGCTGTGTAGGGTTTGCTCTGTTTTTGTTACCGTAGCGATACATCATCTCCTCCTGAAATGTGGAAGAAACCATAGTACTGCTTTTGTACCCAGGGGTAGAAACATTCGTCATATTATTACTCACTACATTTAAATTTCTGTTTTCCGTTAACATCCCCGATGCCAGCGTATAAAAACCTTTATACATACACAGCTCTCCTTTGCACCCGTTTCAATCATTTTGGCTCATAAACTTTTTCATATAAATTCTTAGCTTGCGTATCGCGTTAGAATGAATCTGGGAAACCCGAGGCTCACTTACCTTTAATACTGTTGCTATCTCACGCATACTAAGCTCTTTCACATAATAAAGGGAAACAACCATCTGTTCATTTTCCCGTAATGTTTCCAAGCCCTGTTTTAGTATCTGGGCTGTTTCTTTGTTTTGCAGGCAATATTCTGGCAAACTATCCGACCCACCACTCACCAACTGCTCTCTCATGCGATTTCCACTGTCTTCTTCCAGCACCTTTTCTAAAGAAAGCAAATTATATACGTTGGTTTTCATCAGACCCTCTTTGTATTTTTCAATACTAATCTGCATATAATCTGCTACTTCCTGCTCTGTGGGGAACCTGCCTAACTGGCTGTATAACACGGTGTTTGCCTCATCAATATCCTTAGCTTGCTTTCTTATGCTTCTGGGAACCCAATCCTGCTTTCGTGCAATATCAATAATCAATCCACGTATTCTTTTTGAGATATATGTTTCAAACTTAATGTTTTTATCCACATCAAATTTATCAATGGCGGCCATAATTGCAATAATGCCTTCATTAATAATATCATCAATCTGTGCAAAGCTAAGGTATACTCCCCTCATTTGCATCGCAATACTTCTTACAATGTGTATATATCGCAAAGCCAATTCTTGCTTGATTTTATGATTTTTTGTTTTAGCGTACTCCTGTAGCAATTCTTCACTTGTTTTGCTTTCATATTCCCTTTGCTCAGACATACGATCCCCCCCATATCTCAAAACATCCGCTGTACTCATTTTTCCAGCACAATATTTCCGATTGCTTGTATCTGTACATTATTCGCAATCTCGTTGAATGATAACACATTGATATTAGGGTAAAATTGTTCTATTAATCGATAAAAATAAATTCTTACTACATTGCTGGTAAGTATAATAGGGCTTTGAGCAAGCTCATTAAACTTCTTCACCTGCTCTCCTAATTGGCTGATAATGCTTTGCATAATATCAGGACTCATAGAAATATAAATACCCTGCTCTCCTTTGGTTAAGCTGGAGATAATGGTTTTTTCCACTTCCGCATCTAATGTAACCACCTTCATCTGTCCGCCTTCGCAGAACTTTCTGGTAATGGTACGTTTTAATGCAATACGGATGTTTTCTGTTATGGTATCAATATCTCTTGTGGTCGCCATAGAGTCTGCAATGCTCTCCAGTATGGTTTCCATATCTTTAATGGGTACATTTTCTTTCAAGAGGTTACCCAGTATTTTTTGAAAACTGCCGTAGGACATAAGGTTTGGAAAAACCTCCTCCACCAATTCGGGGGCTGTTTTCTTCACATTTTCAATTAACTGCATTACTTCGCTGCGAATCAAAAGCTCGTGTGCGTGTTTTTTCACAGTTTCCGATAAATGAGTCAGCATAACGGAAAGAGGGTCAATTACAGTATACCCATAAATCTCCGCCAATTCCTTATTTTCAGGAAGAATCCACTTGCTTGGGATACCGTAGGCAGGCTCAATGGTTTCTATACCATCCACCTCTCCTGCAGGGGTTGGAGGCTCCAACGCCAAGTAGTAGTCCACCAAAATCTCTCCCTTAGCAACTTCCTCTCCCTTTATTTTAATCACATATTGATTGGTGTTCAAATTAGAGCTATCTCTAAGACGAATGGAGGGAATAACAAAGCCCATATCCTGTGCATACTGCCTGCGGAAAATAACAATACGGTTAATCAACTTTCCGCCGCTGCTTTCATCCACCAGCGGAATCAAGCTGTAGCCAAACTCCATCTCGATAGGCTCTACATTGAGCAAATTATATACGTTGTTGATGTCTTTATAATATTCATTTTCATCCATGGGCTGCTGTGCCTGCAGCTCTTTGGCTAAGGCTTCCTCTTGAGCAGCAGCCTCCTCTAGGCCTGCCCGTTTCATCGCTCTAGATGCCTGTAGTCCAAGCCCAATCAGTCCTCCACCCAAAATAGCCAATGGAATATGAGGTGCCCCAGGTATCACAGATAATACTGCCATAATTCCGCCTGCTATCATTAAAGCTTGAGGCTGTGCCATAAACTGTTTTGCAACGTCTTGGTTTAAGCTGCCATCAGATACCGAACGGGTAACAATCATACCCGTAGAGGTGGAAATCAATAATGCAGGAATCTGAGATACTAGTCCATCTCCAATGGTAGCAATGGAATATACCTGAAGCACTTGAGAAAAAGGCATTCCCGTTTGTATCACACCTATAATAGTACCCGCCACAAAGTTAATCACCGTAATAATGATAGACATGATGGCATCGCCTTTTACAATCTTTGTGGCACCATCCATAGCACCATAAAAATCCGCCTCTTTTTGAATTTTATACCGTCTGCCTCTTGCTTCTTGCTCATCAATCAAACCAGAGCTTAAATCGGCATCTATCGCCATTTGCTTTCCTGGCATAGCATCCAATGTGAACCTTGCAGCAACCTCTGCCACACGTTCTGCGCCCTTGGTAATAACAATGAATTGCACCAATACAATAATCAAGAAGATAATAACCCCGACAACCACGTTTCCTTGTAGCACAAAAGTACCAAAGGTTTTAATTACTTGGCCCGCTTCGCCCTGTTTTGTTAAAATCAAACGGGTAGAAGAAATGTTTAACCCCAACCGCAATAAAGTAGTAATCAACAGCAAGGAGGGGAATATGGAAAACTCCAATGACTCGCTGATACGCATAGTAATCAGCAAAATAATCAGAGAAATAGAGATGTTTAATATAAACATCATATCCAAAACAAAGGGGTTAAGGGGTATAATCAATAGCAGTACAATCACGATTACAAATAAAGATATAGCATTATCAAAAAGTCGTCTCATATTGATTCACCGTTTCCCCTGCGAAAAATAGTAATATTGCATTAAACCACCAGTTCTGCTTGTTTTCATATATCTCAAGATGTTCCTTTCTATCTAAATATGGTTTTTTTGATAGAAACAAACCATTCTATTATTCATACTTATAATATCTTTTTGTTGTTGAGCTTGTATACATATACTAAAATTTCAGCAATGGTACCATAAAATTCTGCAGGTATCTCCCGATTTAGTTCTGTAGTTGCATACAAAGCTCTGGCCAAAGGCTTATTTTCAATTACATGCACATGGTTATCTTCCGCCGTTTTTATGATTCGCAGTGCCAGTTCATCTTGTCCTTTGGCAACCACAACGGGTGCTGCATCTTTGTCTGTATCATAGCGCAGTGCAACCGCAAAGTGGGTTGGATTTTTAATAATTACATCTGCCGAAGGTACAGCCTGCATCATACGGGACATAGCCATTCGCCTTTGATTTTCTTTGATTTTCCCCTTAATTTGAGGGTCACCTTCCAGTTGCTTATATTCTTCTTTAATCTCTTGCTTGGACATTTTTAACTGACGCTCATACTCCCACCATTGATAAAAATAATCCAGTATAGAGATTGCAATAAAAGCAATACCGATTCGAAGTACCAATTTCATACAATCATTTAGAATGAAAATAGTGGCAGGCACTAAATCCATCGACAATGTTCTTGCAAAATTAGAAATTTGGCCAACAAAAAAACGATAAATAATTGCCAGCAATATGCTGATTTTAATGCAGGCTTTAATGACTTCTACCAAGCTTTTTAATGAAAATAGCTTTTTTATACCTTGTAATGGGTTTAGTCTGCTAAACTTGGGTTTTAAGCTATCCGCAGAAAAAAGCATCCTTGTTTGTGCCATAGTAACCACAATGGCAATCATTGCAGCCATCATCAAAATAGGTAACGCCACCGAAAGCAGTGTTACAATAAATTTTTTTTGTAAATCCGCTGCAAAATCCATGGTTAATTCAGGTTTTTCTGCAGTATACCATATGATTTGCAGCAAAAATTCCTTTATCGTACTATACATTCGGGGAAGCAGCAGGCGTAGGATAAAAAACATACTCAGCAAAGATATTACAACCGTCACATCTTTACTGACAAAAATATTACCCTTCTTTCGTTCGTCCCGCCGCTTCTTGGGGGTGGCCTTTTCGGTTTTAGAATCTCCAGCCAATGTTGTTCCCCCCTTGTTTTACACATATCATAAATTCTTCTAACCTAACATTGCTAAAATAGCACCTAAATTTTCCAGCATCGTCCCAATCATCTTTCCCAGATATTCCGCCATTGGCGAAAACATAAGTAGCATCAACATCAGTCCCAAAAAAACTTTAAGCTGAATATTTACCACAAATACGTTGATTTGCGGAATTGTTTTCATTAAAATTCCTACACCCACTTCACACAGTAGCTCTGCCGCAAAAATGGGAAAAGCAAACCGCATAGCCATCACTGTGCAAGTAGAAAATAAATCTATGATACTCTGAGAAATTCCTGAATGAATTACAACACTGCCATAAGGAACTACCTCCGCCGAGGTCAGTATCACCTTCAAAAGTGTAAGGTGAGCCCCAGAGGCAAAAAACAACATCAAAAACAATGCATTATAAAACGTTGCACTGAGAGAAATAGAGGTATTACTTTGGGGGTCATATATCTTGGACATAGATAACCCCATCTGCATATCTATAAATTCTCCTGCAAAAATAATAACGTATAAAAACAAACTTATTGCAAAGCCCAGTACATAGCCAATCGCTGCTTCTTTTAGCAAAAGCACACCGTATTCCAAGGTAGTTGTCGGCATAAGGAGGCTTTCATCGGTAAAGGTATAAACCACCACGGTAAGCACCATAGCCAGACCCGCTTTTACAATTGCTGGGATGTTTCTTCTTCCAAAAATAGGATTAAAAAAAACAAATCCAAACATCCTCATTAATACCAATGTAAAAAAGAAAAACCTCTGTGTCTCTATCATGTGCCAAAAACTCCTTTAACCCTGTACCGCAAAGTGTCACCTGTGGGTTTTTATTGAAGCATCAATAAAAATAATTGCTTGGTGTAGTCTTTCAGTGTTTCCAGCATCCAGCCTCCTGTAACCATACATACAACTACAATAAGGATTAGCTTTGGCACAAAGGTAATGGTTTGTTCATGGATTTGTGTTGCCGCCTGAAAAATAGAAATCAAAACACCCACAAACATACTTAAGAGCAAAATAGGGCCTGCCAGCTTAATTCCAATGACTACCGCTGCCTGCATTACTTCCATTATTTGAGAATTTGTCATGGGCGACCCCTCCTGCATTAATTAAATCCTTTGACCAAGGTAGAAAATAATAACTGCCATCCGTCTACTGTAATAAATAATAATAACTTAAAGGGTAAGGCTATGGTTGCCGGAGGCAACATAATCATACCCATAGACATCAATGTACTGGAAACCACAATATCAATGAGCAAAAATGGAATAAATAACAAAAATCCAATCATAAATGCTCTTTTTAGTTCACTTGTCATAAACGCTGGAATCACTACCCGAAGTGGAAGTTCCATAGTATCTTTGGGGGCTTCTAGCTTTGCCATATCCAAGTACATATTTAAGGATTCCACCTCTGTTTGTCGTAGCATAAACTCCTTCATGGGCTTTTCTGCTCTTTTCAAAGCCTCTTGTTGTGTAATTTCTTCGTTTTTATAAGGTATATATGCATTTTGATTGATGTTATCAATCACCGGTGACATAATAAAAAATGTGAGAAACAGTGCAATTCCCACCAACACCGTATTAGGAGGCGTTTGCTGAATTCCCAAAGCATTTCGTAAAAAAGATAATGTAATGATAATTCTTGTAAAAGAAGTCATTAACATCAAAATGGATGGCAGTAGTGCCACAGTTGTCAACATAAACAATACTTCAAGTGTCTGGATACTGTTTCCGTTAACATTCACTAATGCATTTCCCATAATCAACACCTCGTAGCCCGCCAAAACCCTCTTTTATCTTTTGAATTTCGGCTTTATATGCTCTAAAAAAGTTTCCTTAAAATTTATAGTATGTGTAAGCTCCTCGCCGTCGGGAGGTAGGATATCCGTAGAAGAAAGCTCGGAAATCAAAGATATTTCCGAACCTGTGGAGCCAATCAGAAAAAAACGTTCTCCTACCTGTACAATCATGAGCATTCGGTCCTGCCCTATCGCCATCCGGTCAATAAGTTGCATCTGCCTGGACTTAACAGCTCTCATGGTTCCCATTGCTGCCCACTTGCTTGCAATATGGCTTCCGTATAAAATCAATAGAACCACTACAAAAAGTGTAATTATCATGGGTAATGTTCCGTCCAAAATAATGCTCAAGCCTCCTAAACGATTCTTATTATCCTAGTATTGTCGTTACTGTTTTTAATATTCTATCAGGTTTAAAAGGTTTTACAATAAAGTCCTTTGCACCGGATTTAATTGCTTCAATTACCATTGCTTCCTGACCCATAGCGGAACACATTACTACAGACGCATTTGCATCTATTGTTCTGATTGCTTTTAATGCCTCAAGACCATCCATGTTAGGCATTGTAATATCCATAATTACCAAATCAGGATGAACTTCGTTGTATTTTTCTACTGCCTGCACACCATCTGCTGCTTCGTATATATCAGTATATCCATTCTTTGTTAATGTATCCTTTACCATCATTCTCATAAATGCTGCATCGTCAACCAACAAAATCTTAGCCATTTCATCATACCTTCCTTATTTACTTATTATAATTTTAATACCCATACATACATCACAAACAATTCTTTTTATGGGGAATCATCTGCCTTTCCCATAAAAAATCATTCTATTTTGCATCTGCTTGCTTTATCCTTTTCCAAGCTGCAATATTTCAGATTTTTTTATAATTTCCGTAATACGTATACCGAAGTTATCATCCACTACCACCACATCGCCCTTGGCTACGCACTGGCCATTTACAAACAAATCAACTTGTTCTCCCGCAAGTTTATCCAGCACTACCAATGAACCTTGGGTAAATTCTAGTATATCCTTTACCATTTTTCTAGTGCGTCCGATTTCAACTGAAATCTCCAGTGGAACTCCCATAATCAAATTCAAGTTTTCTGCTTGTTCCTCGCCTATTTGGCTAGCCGCCGAGCCTAAGCTTTGTGGCTGAATCGGCTGAACATTAATCACTCTTGGCTCCTGTGCATACATCTGCGGTTGCATCATCTGTGGTGCATACATATTTGGTTGCATCATCTGTGGCGCATACATATTGGGCTGCATCTGTGGTGCATACATATTAGGCTGCATCTGCGGTTGTGCCATCTGTGGATTTGGTGTAGCAGTGTCGCCTTGTGGTTGTGTCACCTGTGGAGTTGGTGTAGCAGCCGCCTGTGGAGTTGATGCACCCGTACCACCTTGTAATAACTTTTCTATTTCTTCTTGAGAAAGCACTCCGCCGCCCCCCTGTGATTGTGTCGGCTGTGGAGCTGGTGCAGGTGCAGGTGTACTGCTTTGCAATAGCTTTTCTATTTCTTCTTGAGAAAGTACTCCGCCGCCGCTGTTGCTGCTTTGTGATTGTTGTGCAGGTTCTTCCTGTTGCTGCTCTTCTTCGCTGATATCCAGTCCAAATGCCGCAATCAGCTTTTTCGCCAAACTGGTGGGCATTACATTTATGAACTCACTTTCCATGGTGTTTTCAATTTTTAAATCAAAACTTACCACCACCATCATCTCATCTTCTGTAAAATGAGATAATTTAAAATTTTCTACATCATCAATCGGAAATGAATTCGGAGTGGATATGTTTACCATTTCCCCCAAAAATTCCGAAAGTGCTGTTGATGATGCACCCATCATCTGATTCATCACTTCACACACCGCACTGATGTATAAATCATTCATTTCAAATTCTTCATCAGGAATTTCGGTGCTCATTAAAATTTCTACAATAGATTTCACATCACGTCTTTTTAACAACATGATGTTGCTTCCGCTTAAGCCTGATATGTATGTTATTTCAACACCAATCGCTGGCTCTAGCTTTGTAAATTCAAATTCATCATAAGATACAATACTAACCCTCGGTGTAGTAATATCAACTCTTCTGCTCAACATAGTCGAAACTGCGGTAGCAGATGCTCCCAAGCTGATATTTAATATTTCGCCAATTGCATCTATCTCTAATGAACTAAAAACATTAGAACTCATCCTTTTCGCCCCTTCGACCATCAAATACTTTCATAAATACCACTAATTTTTACCGCCATATTTTTATTTTGCACTCCCAATTTCCCCTTAAACCATGGTTTTTCTCCGATATAAAGAGCAACTTCTGAATCTTTCGGTTTGTTCAGATTAATTACATCTCCTACATGCAAGCCATAAATGTCTCTTAAAAACACCTGTGCTTTGCCAAGTTGTGCTGTAACTTCAAGCATAGAGGATTTGATACTTGTCATAATTTCGTCTGGCAAATCCTCATCTTTATTAGAACCTTTGCC
The DNA here is from genome assembly GCA_012519385.1 of Candidatus Epulonipiscium sp. Lineage (GTDB taxonomy): Bacteria > Bacillota > Clostridia > Lachnospirales > Anaerotignaceae > JAAYQI01. Next base: position 1,564 of record JAAYQI010000191.1, on the reverse strand, counting down.
TGCCATCATCATTCTCTTATCAAAGACAGCAAATATGGATTCCAATAAATTTACAGGAAGACAAATATTAATCTGACCCTTTACTGAAGAAAAGGATACATCCATTACAATGATTACAATGATTTCATCTGGACTAATGTTTTGCATCAAGCTAGGATTAATCTCAACTCTTTGCATCTCAAAATCCACGTCTAAATAATTGGCCCATCCATCCTTCATAGAGCGAATAATATAGTTGACAATGTTACTATATAAAGAAAGCTCCAAGTCTGTATAAGAATAATCCAATGAAATATTTTCTATATCATTGTCGCTGCTTCCCAATCTTCTGTCTATCATGCTCAACATAAGCTGTGTGCTAATATGCATAATGATGGGATCGTTTTCGGAGTCATCCGGTAAACTTGCGTTCACAATGGTCAATACATCGTTATCACTTAAGGCATTGCTAAATTCATAGTATCTTTGTTCTTCCACATTCACTACTTCCACTTCACTGTTGATACGCAACAATGCATTTAATCTGGAAGAAATCATCCTTGCATAGTTTTCATAAATACTAGATAAAAACTTCAGTCTGTCCTTGGTAAACTTCTTGGGACTATAGAAGTCATATTTACGATATTTTTTATCTGGCTCAGCCTCTTTTGAATTCTGATCAGAAAATCCCTGTTGCATCACAGAATTAAGCAGTGCATCTATTTGGCTTTGCGATAATACTTCTGCCATTTACCAGTCTTCCCCCCTTCTGGAATAATTTAATTTAATTAGGTGCTTCTGTGGTAAATTGAACCGCCTGTTCATAATATTCATCCAGACTTCGAACCACACCATCACTCTTTGTAATTAATATTTCAACACGCCTATTTTTAGCCCTTTGTTCTGATGTAGCAAAAGGGCTGATAGGGCGAAATTGACCATATCCACTGGAGACTAGCTTTGCAGCGTCCACCACATTTTTTTGCTGTAAATAAACCAAAACTACTGTAGCACGATTCGAGGAAAGAAACCTGTCACTTACCACCTCATTGGGTTCATTCGGGTCTGCCTGTGAGGTATGCCCCAATACTTGAATTTCAGCAATGCTGTCATTCATCTTTCCAAGAGCCACCGCCAAATCATCCAAAACTGCTTTTCCATTTTCTTTGAGGACATAACTATCTCCATCAAAAAATATATTATTACGAAATGTAATAAAAGTAAATCCATCCCCTTTGGAAATTTCTACATCTCCTGTAAGATCTTTGTCTTGTACATATTCTACAAGGGCGTAGAATAAGTCGTCAAATGTTTCCACTTGATCCAAGGTTTTTTCTGTTCCGCCAACCACTTCCGTATCCCCATCTGTTTCCGTTTCTCCAATAACAATTTGAGAAATCTCTTCCGCTTTTGGGTTAAAACTTTTTACCAGTATCTCCCACTTTGCCGCATCGACACTAGACATAGAGAGTAGTAGCACAAAAAAACATAAAAGTAAGGTTACCATATCCCCATAGGTATCCATCCAGTTTGCGCCACCCTCTTGAACCTTCTTTTTTCTTGCCATCTAAAGCCTCACCCCAAT
>JAAYQI010000190.1 GCA_012519385.1 Candidatus Epulonipiscium sp. | reverse complement strand
AATTATATTCAACTTTAGCTACTTGAACTAAAGAACCAAAATGCGTATATAGGAACATGAAGCATATTCCAGAAAAAATTGTTTTATATATAGGAGATAGGATATAATTAAAATAAATGAACTTCTGCTCTTTTGAAATGGTACTTGATAAAATATAAAAGCAAAGGAGAATAACAATGAAAACAGCAATACTATATGAATCTTGGCATCATGGAAATACAAAAAAGCTATGTGAAGCAATAAAAAAGGAATATAATGATGTGGTACTTCTTAATGCAAAAGAGGATGCTATTGCACTGGAGGAATATGACCTTATCGGAATTGCATCTGGTATTGCTTATGGAAAATTCTATAAAGAAATTGAACAAATAACCAAAGAGAAAATGCCAGAAGGAAAAAATATCTTTCTTATGTATACCTGCGGAAAGCTGGGTCAAGATGTTACAAAAAGCATAACCAAAACTCTTTCTTCCAAAAAATGTACCGTCCTTGGAACTTATGGCTGCACAGGCTATAACACCTATGGACCTCTAAAACTTATCGGAGGAATGAATAAGGCAAATCCTACGGAAGATGAGATTCAAGGTGCCGTAAAATTTTATGGCGACATCATCAGCAAATTAAAAAAATAGTATTTTCAGAATATCCCTTTTGTACGGAAAAATAGCCTTCTGTGATAAAATTAAATTATCACAGAAGGCTATTTTATTATTTTTTTAGAACGATTCCTCACAAAGGGTAAGTCATCCTACGCTTTTTTCTTCCTCGATTTTTTGCTTTCTTTCTAAATCTCTAGCATAGCACAATTCTTTTACTTTCATTAATCTGGTTGTGCTTGCCCTTTCGTTTTCTTCCAACTTCATGGTAATATACTTAATCGTTTCTTTATAGTTTGGAATCATTACGTTTTCCAATGCATTTACACGGCGACGAGTTTTTTCAATTTCCTGTGCTAATAACTGTGCAGATTTTTCGCTCTCTGCCAGTCTTAATAATGGCTCCATTGCCGAAGAAAAAGCTTCCATAGCACTATCTAACTCACCAGATGTAAATGCTAAACCATAAGGATAAATATCTGCCTCATTATCCCCTGTTTGAAAATCAAATATAGGAACATTTACACTCATAATGTTTCTGCGAGATACATCCACCGTAACAGACTGCCTTGGCATCATCAAAGCTTCTCCTAAATATTCCTCGCTCATTACAGCACGGGCAATAATAAAGTTTTCATACGCTCTGCCTAAAGATGCCTCTGCCGCTTCACGTAATCTTTTATTTTCCCGCACAATTTCTAGGAATTGCTTCATAAGTTCATCCAATTTGTCTTTCAAAAGCTTATGCCCACGAGTAGCTGTTTTCAGCTGTCTTTTGAGCCTTGTCATTTCCATACGTGTTGGGTTAACATTTAGTTTTGCCAAAGCTCATCACTCCCCCTCTGGCAAATATTTCTCCAGATATTCATCACGAATACGCTTCAATTCACTCTTTGGTAGCATACGCAGAAGCTTCCAGCCGATTTCCAGTGTTTGCTCAATGGTTCTATCTGTTCTAAAGCCTTGGGATACATATTTTTTCTCAAATTCATCTGCAAACTTTGCATAAATTAAGTCAATATCTGAAAGCGCTGATTCACCCAAAATTGCCATTAACTCTTAGGCATCTTTACCTCTGGAGTATGCAGCAAACAACTGGTTCATAGTATCTGCATGGTCTTCACGGGTTTTTCCTTTACCGATACCTTTATCCTTCAAACGAGAAAGGGAAGGCAGTACGTCGATAGGAGGTTGAATACCTTTTTTATACAGCTCACGGTTCAAAATAATCTGACCTTCTGTAATATATCCTGTTAAGTCAGGGATAGGGTGTGTTTTATCATCCTCAGGCATAGTTAAAATAGGAATCATGGTAATAGAACCTTCATGGCCTTTCATACGCCCTGCTCTTTCATACATGGTTGCAAGGTCGGTATATAAATAGCCAGGGTATCCGCGACGGCCAGGAACTTCTTTTTTCGCAGCGGAAATCTCACGCAATGCCTCTGCATAGTTGGTAATATCTGTAATAATAACCAATACGTGCATTCCCTGTTCAAAAGCCAAATATTCCGCAGCGGTAAGTGCCATACGAGGGGTACAAACACGCTCAACCGCAGGGTCATTTGCCAAGTTTACAAACACAACAGAACGGTCGATGGCTCCTGTTGCTTTAAAATCACTGATGAAAAATTCCGCATCTTCAAATGTAATACCTACTGCAGCAAACACAACCGCAAACTTGGAATCTGTTCCACGTACTTTTGCCTGTCTTGCAATCTGAACTGCTAAGTTAGCATGAGGCAAACCAGAGCCAGAGAAGATAGGAAGCTTTTGTCCTCTAACCAATGTGTTCAAACCATCAATGGCAGAAACACCTGTCTGAATAAACTCCGCAGGATATTCTCTTGCGGCAGGGTTAATTGGCGCACCGTTAATATCCAAACGCTTTGTAGGGATAATATCAGGGCCTTGGTCGATAGGCTTACCCATTCCGTTAAATACACGGCCTAAGATGTCAGGGGATACGCCAAAGTCCAAACTTTTGCCTAAGAAGCGAACCTTGCTTTCTGCTAAGTTAATACCTGTTGAACTTTCAAACAACTGTACCAAAGCAGTATCACCGTTTACTTCCAATACCTTACATCTTCTAATTTCTCCACTGGAAAGCTCGATTTCCCCCAGTTCATCATATTTTACGCCTTCAACACCAGTAATTACCATAAGAGGGCCGGCAACTTCCTGAATTGATCTATATTCCTTTATCATAATTCATCTGCCCCCTTTTTGATTAATTCCTCAATTTCGTCTTGAATTTCTTGTTCTATTTCGTCATATGCCTTATCCACATTTTGTTCTTCCACATATTTTGCACGGCCGATTCTTTCAATTACATTCATCTTAATGATTTTGTGTATGCTAACTTTCTGCTCGATAGCTTCGCCTGCCATATGATAGAAGGTTAAAATCAGCTTCAGCATACGATATTGCTTATGCAATGAAGTATAAGTATCTACCTCATGGAAAGAGTTTTGGTGCAAGAAGTCCTCACGAATAGAACGTGTTACTTCCAATATTAATCTATCGCTGTCTGAAAGGGAATCCACACCAACCAACTGCACAATTTCTTGTAATTCCGCCTCTAACTGAAGCAAACGCATTGCCTCTGTTCTTTGTGCGGAAAAATCTTCATGTACGTTTTTATCAGCCCACACATCCACCTTGTCTTGATACAAGGAGTAGCTGGAGAGCCAGTTAATCGCAGGGAAGTGACGCTTATACGCCAAAGAAGCGTCCAGACCCCAGAAAACCTTTACAATACGCAGCGTTGCCTGAGATACAGGCTCTGAAGTATCACCACCAGGAGGGGATACCGCACCAATAGCAGTTAAAGTACCCATACGTCCCTCAGAACCAAGGCATACTACCCTTCCCGCTCTTTCATAGAATTGTGCCAAACGGCTTCCAAGATAGGCAGGATATCCTTCCTCACCAGGCATTTCTTCCAAACGTCCGGACATTTCACGCAATGCCTCTGCCCATCTGGAGGTAGAGTCCGCCATTAAAGCAACGCTATAACCCATATCACGGAAAAATTCCGCAATGGTAATTCCTGTATAAATGGATGCCTCACGAGCAGCAACAGGCATATCGGAGGTGTTGGCAATCAAAACAGTTCTTTGCATCAAGGACTCTCCTGTACGAGGGTCTTTCAATTCAGGGAACTCATTCAAAACGTCTGTCATTTCGTTTCCACGCTCACCACAGCCAATATAAACTACGATATCCGCATCAGCCCATTTTGCAAGCTGATGCTGCGTTACTGTTTTGCCGCTTCCGAAAGGACCAGGGATAGCTGCTACTCCTCCCTTTGTGATAGGGAAAAAGGTATCCACAACCCTTTGACCTGTTACCAAAGGGGAGTCTGGTGTTTCTTTTACTTTATAAGGACGTTCTTTACGAACAGGCCATTTTTGCATCATCTGAACAGGGATATCTTTACCCTTAGCATCTGTAATAATACAAACTGTTTCTTCAACAGTAAATTCGCCGCTATAAATTTCCTTTATCGTACCGGAAACTCCATAGGGAACCATAATTTTACAGGTTACTACAGGTGTTTCTTGCACAATGCCAATAACATCGCCTGCTACAAGCTGGTCGCCAACCTGTCTTTTGGACTCAAACTTCCACTTTTTGTCTCTATCCAAAGAGGGTACCTCAATACCTTTTTGAATATTGGTACCAGAAGCCTCATATAGTTTTTCCAACGGTCTTTGGATTCCGTCATAAATTGTTGAAATTAAGCCTGGACCCAACTCAACGCTCATAGGCATTCCTTGAGATACTACTTCTTCTCCTGGACCTAAGCCAGAAGTCTCCTCATATACCTGAATAGAAGCTCTATCTCCATGCATCTCAATAATTTCACCAATGAGACGTTTGCTGGATACACGAACAACGTCAAACATATTGGCATCTCTCATCCCCTCCGCTATTACAAGGGGGCCAGACACCTTTACCACTGTACCTGTTTTCATATATCTCTCACCCACAATCATCTAGTCGTTATTCCTTAAACAATATATCTGCACCGATAGCGCGTTTTGCTGATTCTCTCACTTCATTCATACCAATTCCCAGATTGCCTTCTATTCCGGGAATTACAATGATAGCCGGAAGCTGAAAATCTTTATATCGGGAAATGGTTTCTTTTGCCAAAAGGCTCGCCCGTTCCGTAATATAGATAATGGCATATTCTTTTTCCACCAAACTTTGAATTGTCTTTTTAATTTCATCTGGTTCATATGCCGGAAAAATATCGATTCCCAGAGCAAGAAAGCCCAAAATAGTATCTTTGTCACCAACAATACCTACTTTATGCATAAGCCTCTCTCACCCTTTCTTTAATAATTTTGGAATCAATATGATTTAATTTACCCGATGTAATAATGCGAACGGTTTTAATTTCAGACTCCTTGGCATATAAGTACGCAACCAAAGGTTCTAATGTAAGTGCTTTAAACTTAGCATCCTTCACATAATTCATCATGTAATTATCGCATAGCTTTTCAAATTCCGTAAAGCCTTTGTGCATACCCTCTTCACAAACCCAACCATATGCAGTTGCCTTAAAGCTATTGATGGGATTATCCATACTAAATGCATTGAGGAAATAATTTAAAGAAAGAATGCCTCCCTCCACAAATACGGAAGAAAATGCCGTAAAATCCTTATTCATTTTTTTAATGCGTAAAAAACTCTTTAAGTTTGTCAAATCACACATCTTAGATACATAATCAATTACAAATTGATTTTTGCTTTCGCAAGCGCCTTCTTTCATCTGTCGAAACGCAGCTTTATCCAGTATCGTATCTATCATGCGTCCGCTTTGGGTTTTGCTGTATGAAGAAAATGCCTCTGCGATTGCCTTACCCATAATTACAGGTAAATCGCTGTAATTGCGATCTAACAATGATTTTTTCAGCTTGCTGACAGGCACAGTACCTCCATCAATCAAAAAATGTTCACCGTTTATTCCGGAAACCTCAGACTTAATCAGTACCTTTAAGTTGTGATAATCATTTTTATATAAAAATACATCTATAAACTTTTCAGTCGGTACCAAATCTCTAATGATGCTGTAAGTTTTTTCTGTTTCGGCAGAAAGCATTTTTTCTATTCCAATAGAGTTTGGTTCTTCAGGATAATCATAGCCATGTTCTGCCAAGGTACGAAAACATCCGGATATCTCTCTTTCTTCTGTCATCTGGTTTAAAACCTGATTAGAAAGCAGATTTTTTTCCAGAACACGGATGCGTGCCACTGCATAAGGATAAATCTGTTCTTTCGCCATATTTATCCCCCCTTACTCAAATAGTATTTCGGCAATCATCTGTTCTATCTGCTCTTTCTCAACTGCCATCATGGCTTCAAAAGAATAATTAAATTCAATATCACCTTTTTTTACAATAAATCCGCCGCTAATATCCCGAGTTTCTTCCGATACAGTATAGCCTGCTTCAGCCACTGCTTTTTGCAGTGCTTTACGGTCTTTTGGGGAAAAAATAATTTCTTCTCCCTGCTCCGCTTTGGCAAGCATGGAAAGTATTGTTTTTTCATACTCCTCGGCACTTTGAGTGTGCAACTTTTTTTTCACCAATTCCAATGTTTGTTCCAAGCAGCTTTGTTTTTGAGCCAATATCATTTTTTTGGCTTCCATTTCCGCACTGGAAATCACCTTGGCTACTGCTTTTTCTGCTTCCGCTTCTGCAAGTATTGCAGCCTGCTCTAATTCCTTAGCAGCTTGCTCATTAGCTTTTCGTATGGTTGCATCTGCCTCGCCTTGTGCCCTATTTAGGATAACATTCTTTTCTCGCTCTGCATCAGCCATAATTTTATCAATAATTTTTTGTTCATTACTCATAGGAGTGCTTCCTCCTTCTATTTAAATTCTATAATGCTGCACCCATTAACCAATCTGGATTCCGTTGTAAGCAAGGAAAGAAACCAATAAGCCTAACAAAGCATATGTTTCAACAATAGCGGCAAATGTAATCGCTTTACCAAGTTCCTCAGGCTTTTTCGCAACAATACCAACACCTGCTGCTGCTGCTTTACCTTGAGCTACACCAGAAATATAGCCTACCAAACCAATAGGTAAACCTGCTGCCAAAAGCTGGAAGCCTTGTGCTGATGTAGGGGCTGCTCCTCCACCGATAATACCTGCTTTAGATAAAATTAAGAATGCAATAATAAATCCATAAAGGCCCTGTGTACCAGGAAGTAACTGCAATACTAAGAGCTGACCAAATTTTCCAGGGTCCTCTGTTACAACACCTGCAGCCGCCTGACCTGCGATAGAAGTACCCTTTGCTGAACCCATGCCAGCAAATAATGCTGCGATAGCAGCTCCCGCAATTGCTAAAAATTGTCCATTAGAAATAGCGCTTAAAAATTCCATACGTAACATCTCCTCTTTATTTTATCTTTTTTATTCATTGTCCGCATTGATTCTTGTATACTTTGTTTTATATTGAAACGGTGAAAATGGAATTCCGCCGCCTTCATAAAACTTTCCAAAAAATTCAACATACTGCAATCTGCTGGTATGCACATAAGCACCCAATGCATTAATCAAAAGATTTGCTGTATGGCCAACGATACCAATAATGATGGCAGGAATTGGACCTGCAATATCTCCTAATAAGTTAATAACCTGACCAATAACACCTGTAGATAAACAAAGAGCCATTAATCTGGTATAGGAAAGAATATCCGCAAAATACCCTGTAATGCCGTATAAGCTGGAAACTCCCTTAAAACCTTTCATAAAAATATTTTTTTGGCTTCTTCCTTGTGTTAAAACCAAGCCGATTGCTCCTGCAATCGCCAAATACTTGCCAATAGTACTATAAATGCCAATAGGGCCTGCCACTACAGGTATAATAAGAAGACAAACGCCTGTAATAAACACATACCACAGTATTACATCAAAAATGGCATCCATCACAGCGCCTCTTCTGATGAGGTTATATGCTTTCACACCAAGACCAACATAAATATGCAAGATACCAAATAACAGTGACATTCCCATCAATACCATAACGTCATCCAATGGATTCACAATTGGCTTAATAGGTATCAAATCTCCAAAAATGCCACCAAAAACCAGACCCCATACTGTAGTAGAAATACCGCAGATACCCAAAAGCTTAAATAAGTTTCCTTCACCTTTTCTCATTTTGCCTTTCTTTACAATAATGAAAGCCGCAATGGCAATGACGATTCCATAACCTGCATCACTAAGCATCATACCAAAGAATATGATATAGAAAAATGCCATAATGATATTGGGGTCAATATCTTTACTACTTGGGCAACTGTACATATTGGTAATGCTCTCAAAAGGTGTAATCAACCTATTGTTTTCCAGAAGGATAGGAAATCCTACTTCCGCATCGCCTTTTTCTGTTTCAATATGACAAGTAAAGTTTTCTGATAGTTCTTTAACCAAAGCATCCGCCTTTTGCGTTGGTATCCATCCATTTAATAAAAATGTGGATTTGGTTTTTACTAGTTTTTCATAGGTTTTTCTTTCATCACGCTTGATGGTATAGTAGTCATACAAATTCTCAAGGCTAGGAATTTTTTCAGCATAATCTTGAATGGCAACCACCAGTTTTTCTTCCTCACGTGCCAAGGAAGCAAGCTGTAAATCAATAGCAGCAACTGCTTGCTGCGGAGTTCCAACACTTTCCGGCAGTGTTAGAGGTACAAATCCAAAATCTTTTACCACAGCCATAGCTGCCTCATATGTATCTAGATGCGATATCATATAAGAATAGATTAATTGTTTATCGCTGCTCACAACCCCTAGTAAGCTTTCTGCCCCTTCTTCGTCTAACCTTTGGCGAATCTGATCCATATTTGCACTTGCTGCAAATGTCCCCAAGACCGTCTTGCTGCACTTTGTTTCCATGCTTTCCGAAGGAATATCCAAGGATATCCATGGATTAAATATCTCTCGGTTTAGTTTTAACATATTTTCCTTGCTTTTTACCGATTCTAAGTCTTTATACAATACATTAATCTTCAGTGCAGTTTCAAACATATCGTCTGCTTGTTTCACTGAGAAAAACTCATAGTCACTTTTCGGAGCAAGCATTGGTTTTTTTACTTTTACATAGCTTTTGATACTTTCTAGAGACTGATTAATGATAGAAATTTTTTGTTCAATTTCAATTACTTCTCTTTCCAACCCATCTCTTTCCAGCATTTCCCCCACTTCTTCTTCCTCTGTTAGGAAGGAGCTGTCATCAATTTGTACAAAGCCACGTTTCATGATAAGGTTTAAGAGTTGGCGTTTTTCCGCCTCAAGGCCAATAATTGATAATTTGCTCATATTTACTATTGCCATACTAACCCACTACCTTTCCAATCACCGCAACTGCAGCTTTATCCATTCGTTGCAATGCTGTTTTTTGAATCGTCTCACATTTATCCTGTGCATCTGCGAGAATTTCATTTCTCTTTGGTTGGATATCAGTAATTGCCTGTTGGATTTTTTCCTGCATATCCTGCTTTGCTTTTTGTTTTGTTTGAAGCATAATTTCCTTGCTCTTTTCCAAAGCTTCCGCTTTCATTTCTTCTGCTTGTGCTAGAGCTTCCTGTTTCATAGTTTCTGCTTTCTTTTCAGCCTCAATAATACTTTTTATAATTTCAAAAGCCATATCAATCACCTCTCTTACTCTTTGCAATTTTATATGGTAACCTATTTTAAAAATTACTATGTGCAACTTTTATAAAACAGGTTTCATATCACTTGTTAAAGTAATAACATAATGTTTTTTTAAAAAAAAACAGGCTCCTAAAAAAACTTTCAGTGATACCTCTTTTTGATTTCTAAACAATATAACAAGAAAACTCCTTTGTCCACAATATATGCCACAATATATGCCACAGCTTTATCTAGATATCACATAACTTTCACAAGTTATGCCGCTAAAAAATCATTCTTTATACTATAAATAATAGATGAATTCGCTTCTTTTGTCAACATTTACTTATTTCACTCAAAAATAAAAAGAATCCAACCCAATTCTTATTGTTAAATTAAAATCATAGTTAAAAAATGACTATCAGCGTTTTTACCAGTTCTATCACGTTTTTACGAATCATTTTGCACGCAATCTATTTGTATGCAAAATAATACATTTGTGGTGAGGTATTGTTTATTTTATATATTTTGTTTATTTTATATAAATACTAAATTCCATTTTTGTTTAATTTATCGATATAAACATTCTTGTCCATTCACCCTTATTTCTTTTATTGAATGAAATATATTTCATTCATTTTGCTGTATTATTTTATATTTATTTGGTATTTTATAGAAATAGTTGTTTTTTTTTAAAAGTATAGGTATAATCAATTTAGTTGAAATTGATTCAGAAAGGATGTGTTCCCGTGACGATTGGGAGCAAAGAATTGATTCGTGATATTAATAGCCACTTAGTTTTAGAAACGATTATAGAAAAGGCGCCTATTTCACGTGCAGACTTATCTAAAACATTAGGGCTAACAAAAGCTACCATATCTTCCATCGTGCAAGATTTAATTCAAAATAGCCTAGTTATTGAAATAGGTAGCGGTGATACCTCCATCGGTCGAAAGCCCACCATGCTTACTATGAATGAAAAAGCTGGCTGTGCTTTATGTATTGACTTAGGCATCCAAAGTGTCCGCTATATGATTACAGATTTGTTAGGTAACCAAATTTTGCATAATGTCATCGAATTTGGAGATGGCTATAAAAATAATGTTGTTGATGTATTGGAAAGTATAATTGATACTTGTCTTCCCCATACACAATTTAACCCTTATAACTTAATTGGCATTACCATTGCCATTCATGGAGTAACCCATGATAATCAAATTATTTTTACTCCTTACTATAATTTGCCTTCTATTGATTTGGCAACCATTTTAGAACAAAAATATCATGTCCCAGTTTTTCTATACAATGACTCTAACTTGGCCGTTATGGGCGAAAATATATTTTCTACAAAGGTGGAAAACATTGCTTCCATTTACGTGTATAGTGGTATCGGTCTAGGTATGATACTAAATAATCATCTTTACGCAGGAGCCAATGGATACGCAGGCGAGTTAGGGCATACCATTATTGAAATCAATGGACGGCAGTGTCCTTGCGGAAATAAGGGTTGTCTGGAACAGTATGCTTCACAGCGAGCTTTATTGAAGGAATTAGCACAGCGTAAAGGTAAAGCAAAGATTTCATTTGAAGAATTTGCTAGCCTCTATCGAAAAAAAGATGTAGATGCGCAATATATTATTGCTCAATTTGTCAAAAATATGTCTGCAGGCATCAATAATTTGCTTAATCTATATAATCCTGAAGTCATCCTACTAAATAGTAGATTTACCGCTGAATTTCCTGAATTATTAGATCAAATTAAGGCTTTGCTGCTGCCTAGAATGGAAATAGCTGACTCTATTCGTTTATCAAAAATGAACGATGATGCTATTTTATATGGTGCGGCATATATCAGTATTATTAACTTCTTAAAACTTAAAAATTTTCGGCCACAAATACAATTTGATTAATTTATTTATATCTATTTATAAAAAAATAAAACCACCCGTTTAGAGGATGCAAATTAGGGATATATAATCCCGGAAAAAATATCGGCATAGTTTGGTATGTATTTACCGGCTATGCCGATTTTTCCTTTTCTGTAATAGCTGGTGATGTAAACTCGCCTATGCAGTTCCATACGATTCGGATGCGCTGTACCTTCTGGCCACCTATGCGCTACATCTGGTGAACGTAGATTTTCTCAACAAACTCGCGTATAATCTCGGCTGTGAGCTCTTTGACATCAGTGTACTTACGCACAAGATTGAGGAAGCGGTCAACATTGATGGAGCTTTCTTTTTCAGAATCAATGAGCCTTTTCAGCTCTTTTACCCGGTCACTGAGTGTGCGCTGTTCTTCCTCGTAGTTGGCGCTCATCTTGGCAAAACGCTCATCGGAAATTTTACCCTCAATGTTATCCTCGTAAAGCCGCTGAATAATCTCGTCCAGCTTGCGGATGCGGTTCTGTGCCTGTTCAAGCTCACGCTTTCCATCCTTGAGGTTCCGTTCAAGCTCGGCCTGTGACTTCTTCGTAACAAGTTCTACGAACTCTGCCTCGTGCTCTCTGGCATAAGCGGTCACAGTCTGGATTCCGTCAAGGAGCAGTTCTTCAATTACCTCGTTACGTATCTGGTGAGAGCTACAGCCGCCTTTAATCTTCCGGTAGGTTGAGCAGACCATGTATTCCTTTTGTGGGAGGTTCCTGCCACGCACTTGGTAGAGCTTCTTTCCGCAGTCCGCACAGAACACCATTCCGGAGAGCAATGGCATCTCGCCCATTGGCGTAAGTCTGCGTCTGCCATCACGGATGCGCTGCACAATGTCAAAGGTTTCTTGGTCAATAATGGCCTCGTGCGTATTCTCGAAAATCTGCCATTCAGACGGATCGTTCTTTAGCTGCTTTTTGTTCTTGTAGGATTTGCGATAGGTCTTGAAATTTACCGTGTGCCCTAAATACTCCATCCGGCCAAGCATGTGTGAAACGGTGCTGTCCTGCCAAGTGTAATCGTCACCGACAGTCCGGGTATCCGGCTTACCTATGCCGTTTGCTTTCGCATAAGCTGTAGGATTCATGTAGCCTCGTTTCATCATTTCCCGGCCTATCTGCTGTGGCCCATAACCGCAGACACAAAGATGGAATACTTCACGGACAACTTTAGCGGCTTCCTCGTCAACAATCCAGTGGTCCTTATCCTCTGGGTCCTTTATGTAGCCGTAGGGAGGATTCGTGCAGAGTGGCTTACCATTCTGACCTTTGGCCTTAAACACAGCGCGTATTTTCTTGCTGGTGTCCTTGGCGTACCATTCGTTAATAATGTTGAGGAATGGCGTAAAATCGCTGTCCTGCTGATTGGCGCTGTCTACGCCGTTGTTAATGGCAATAAAGCGGATGTCGGAGCCGGGAAAGAAAACTTCGGTATAATATCCGACCTTGAGGTAATCGCGCCCAAGGCGGCTCATGTCCTTTACAATGATGGTGCCGATACTGCCTTCCTCCGCAAGCGCAATCAAGCGCTGCCAGTCCGGACGGTCGAAGTTTGTGCCACTGTACCCGTCATCAACGAAAAACTGCGTATTGCCGAATCCATTGTCGTCAGCGTACTTTTGGAGTATGGCCTTCTGGTTCTTAATGCTGTTACTATCGCCCTGCAGCTCGTCATCGCGTGAGAGGCGGCAGTAAAGGGCTGTAATCTTGTTATCATTCTTCGCAGTAGTAAAAGACTGTCTGTTAATATTCATTTTTTCCTCCTTTCCGACAGTCTTCAAGCGGTACTACATATT
>JAAYQI010000189.1 GCA_012519385.1 Candidatus Epulonipiscium sp. | reverse complement strand
ATTTAGCTTTGCCCCCCGCTCCATACTCACAACAGCACGGGTAACTCCTCTTTCTTTTGCTTCTAAAGCCACATCCTCATCCGACATAAAGCAAAATACCTCACCGCCCATTTGCGCCAACAATGCTTTATTAATCCCCGACTTTCCCATTTGAGTATCGGTTACAATGCAGGCACCTTTTCTTAGGACATCCTTCGCCCTTGTAATAGCACTTTCTGAAAAAGTAAGGGTTTTGGCATACTCAAAATCTGCCGTGGTATGAATCACCCGCTTGATAATGGGAGCCTGCTCCTCATCTAGTTTGATATCTCCCAATTCCTCCGTAATGATTTCAAAGCTCCTTTTTTCTATTTCCCAAGGCAAAACCTTTTCAATGGGTAGCATTTAACCCTCCCCCTTCCACAGTATTTCATAAATTTTTTCCATATCTAAGTGTTCCCGCAAGGCATCAGCCAGTAGGTCATATTGTTTTTCTTTGTAGTCTTTCCAGGAAAACTCCTCTGCGGCTTTCTGAGATAGCCCTTTTTTTTGGAGCAAATCAGCTACCAATGCCAAAGAAACTTCTTGGTGGTCAAAAATTCCATGGATATACGTTCCATAGCAGTTTCCGTTTTGAAAGCCTTCTGTTTTAAAAGCCGTTCCATCTGCTGTTATCTGTGTCATAGGGGAATCTTTGTGGGCAGTGCTGACTCCCATATGAATCTCGTACCCCTCTACACTTTTATGGGATAAGGATGCCAAACTTCCCTGTATCTCTTGAAATTTTCCACTTACTTGAGTTGTAATTTTTTCTTTTTGAAATATGGTATCCATAGGGAATATTCCCATGCCTTTTAGGCTTCCGCCATGCTCCACTGCGTAAGGGTCATGCAGTATTTCTCCCATCATCTGATACCCTCCGCAAATGCCAAAAAGAATGGTTCCTTTCCCCGCTTCCTTGTGAAGCAATGCTTCCAAACCATTTTGACGCATCCACAATAAATCCTCCATAGTATTTTTGCTTCCCGGCAAAAGAATCATATCAGGGTTTCCCAGCTCTTTTGGGGTAGATACATATCGCAGTGTTATCTCCTTCCTTGCTTCCAGCACCGCAAAATCCGTGTAGTTGGAAATTCTAGGAAAACGAATCACTGCAATATCCAGTAACCCTTGCCCATGGTGAGTATGAAAGCGTTCTGTCAGGCTATCTTCTTCTTCAATATCCACAGTAAGATAAGGGATTGCCCCAAGCACAGGCTTATTGCCTTTTTGCTCCAACATCCGTAACCCCGGTTCCAAAATGGTTTTATCCCCACGAAATTTATTCACCAAAAGGCCTTTGATGCGTTTTTTTTCGTCATCCTCCAATAAAAGTAAGGTACCAAGCAGTTGGGCAAATACACCACCTCTATCAATATCCCCTACCAAAAGCACAGGAGCCTTAGCCATTTTTGCCATTCCCATATTTACAATATCTTCCTGTTTTAAATTAATTTCTGCAGGGCTTCCCGCTCCTTCCAGCACAATGATATCATACTCCTTATCCAGAGAATCATAACACTCTTGTATCACAGGAATCAGCTTCTTTTTAAACTGAAAATATTCTTTTGCCTTCATCACCCCAATGGGTTCTCCTTTTACAATTACTTGAGAGCCTATGTCATTGGTTGGCTTTAGTAAAATAGGATTCATCCGCACAGAAGGCTCTATCTTAGCCGCTTCGCACTGCACCACCTGTGCCCTGCCCATTTCCTTCCCCTCCTTGGTGATAAAGGAGTTTAATGCCATATTCTGGGACTTAAAAGGTGCCACACGGTAGCCATCCTGCCAAAACACACGGCAAAGCCCTGCAACAATCAGGCTTTTTCCCACGTTGGACATGGTTCCTTGTATCATAATTGCTTTTGCCATTGGCTATACCTCTTTCTTTAGTTCTTTCAAGGCTTGTATCAGCTTTTTATTTTCTTCTTCTTTTTTTACAGCAATGCGGTAATATCCCTTTGTAAGTCCACGATAGTTGTGGCAGCTGCGTATTAATATTCTCTTTTCCAGTAATTGCTCATACAAATCTCCATAGTTGTATTTCAAAAAAATATAATTTGCTGAACCTCTCCAACAAAGTATCCCCAGTTTTTTTAGCTCATGGAGTAAATAACTTCGCTGTTTATCCACATATTCTATTGTTTTCTCCAGAAATTCCACTTCTTTTAAGGCAGCAACCCCTGCTGCTTGTGCCAAGGTAGATACTGGCCAACTTTGGCTGCATTTCTTCATTTTTTCTATCAAATCCGTATCCGAGCTAAACCCATACCCTAACCTTACCCCTGCCATGCCATACATTTTGGTAAAGGCACGCAAAATAAAAATCCATGGGTTGTTAGGCAGATTCTTTTTGGGGCTAAATTTATCCCCGTTTCGTACAAAATCAAGAAAACATTCATCCAAAAACAAAATAATCTTTTTTTCCTTGCAGATTTGCTGAAGCCTTTCTAGTATGGTTAAGGGAATCAGCTTTCCTGTAGGATTATTGGGGTTGCATAAAAAAATCACATCCATATCATCCTCAACCTGCTCCAAAAAATCCTCCTGCAGTAAAAAATGCTTTGATTCCTGCAAGGTATAAAACTTATTTTCACACTCTACCATGCGTAACGCATCTTCATACTCTGAAAAGGTTGGGGCTAGGAGCAGTGCTTTTTTAGGCTTTGCCGCCAATACAAACCGAAAAATCAAATCTGCCGCACCATTGCCGCAAATGATGTATTGAGGTAAAATTTGTTCTTTTTTAGCAATTTCTGTAATCAGCTTGCGGCACTGGGCATCAGGATAATGAATACAGTGTTCTATGGCTTGGGCAATGCTTTGGTGTACCCCTTTTGGCATACCTAAGGGATTAATATTGGCAGAAAAATCCAGCTCTACCTTGTTTCCATAAATATCTCCGCCATGCTGATACATTTGCAAATTCCTCCTATAAAATCATACAAACCGCCACTTTTACCAAACTCATGATTGCCGCCGCCAATAACGATGCTGTTATCATCAGTTTATTGGCTCTTTTGATATCCTCCGCCTCAATGGGACGTAATGCATCCCCGATAAAAGGCTTATGATGCAATTTTCCAAAATACCAAGCATCTCCTGCCAGTTGTATCCGTAATGCCCCCGCACAAGCCGCTTCTGTCTGGGCAGAGTTGGGGCTTTGGTGCTGGTATCGATCTTGGCGGAAAATAGTATAGGCATTTTTCCCATCATAGCCTAATAAATAAGCTGCCAAAATAAAGCATGCCGCCGCTATTCTTGCAGGAATATAATTCAGCACATCATCAAGCCTTGCGGCACACCTTCCAAAAAAAAGATACTTTTCATTTTTATACCCTATCATCGAATCCATGGTATTTACCGCCTTATAAAAAAAACACAGCACCGGCCCACCCAATATCATGTAAAATAAGGGTGCTATCACTCCGTCTGATGAATTTTCTGCAACGGTTTCCACGGCGGCTTTGGTAACGCCTTCTTCCGTTAAGTTCTGGGTATCCCTGCCAACAATCATACTGACGGCATATCGTGCCTTTTGCAAATCCTTTTGTTGCAGTTCATGATATACCTTCATGCTTTCTGTTTTTAAGGATTTCATAGCCAAAAGCTGATAACAAAAAAGTACCTGCAAAAAAAAGTACACCCAAGCATTCACCTGCTTTGCTCCCCAAAGTATACTGTAAGGAATTGCCGTAGAAACAAATAGCACAATAAAAACCAAAAAACAGCCTCCTAGCTTTTCTCCTTTTTCGCTCTTGGGGAAGATGTTTCTTATTTTTTTCTCCGTATGT
>JAAYQI010000188.1 GCA_012519385.1 Candidatus Epulonipiscium sp. | reverse complement strand
TCCATTACATTAGGAAATAAGCCATGAAATGTTTCCGCACAAGCGGTGATTAAACCAATGGCAGTTTTCAAGCAGGCAAGGGTTACAATAATTGCCAGAAGTACGCTTCCTTTGGTACCAAAGTAATATTGTGCCACTTGTCTAAGAGCAATACCTCCATTGGCAGATAACTCAAACTTGCCGATACTGCTTGCACCAATATAAGCCAAACAGCTATAAATTACTGCCATCAATACCACAACAACAATACCAGCCTTAACGGTACCCAGTGCAATGTCTTTGGGTTCTTTCAGCCCTAGGTCTTTGATGGTACGAATGACAATAATAGCAAATGCTAAGGATGCCAGTGCATCCATAGTGTTATATCCTTCTGTAAAGCCTTTAAAAAACGGAGCAGTAGTGTATGCTTCCTGTATGGGTGCTTCTGCCGCTACCCCCATAGGATTTACAAAACTAATCATTATCAATACTGCTAAAAAAATCAAAAATAATGGATTCAAAATTTTCCCAACCCAAACCAAAATTTTACTGGGTCTCATGGAAAAAAATAATGCCGTACCAAAAAATGCAATGGTAAAACACGCAAGGCCTATGGATTTATACTCGGGAGCTATGTATGGAGCAAATCCTATTTCAAAAGAAACCGTACCAGTTCTAGGAAGTGCAAAAAAAGGTCCAATGGTTAAATATAATAACACCGTCATCATATAACCAAAGGCAGGATGAACACGGCTGGATAACTCAAATAACCCACTACTTTGAGAAAAGCCCATTGCAATTACACCTAAAAAGGGAAGGCCTGTTGCCGTAACCAAAAATCCAAGCGTAGCAAGAAAAACAGCGCTTCCTGATTCTTGTCCCAAATGCACAGGAAAAATCAAATTTCCCGCACCAAAAAATAAGCCAAATAACATAGAGCCTATCATAAGATAAGATGAAAATGATAATTTCTGATTCATAAAAAGTCCCCTCTTTTTGTCATAAATTCTGTCGCAGTTACATTGTTTGTGCAAACAAGTTTCATCATAACATTGTATTTAAAAAAATACAATAGCTATGTTCATTTTTCTATACATAACAAAAAACGTTTTCACAGGTAGTTCTTATCAAACGCCTCTACCCCATCGAATGTGAAATAAACTGTACATTTATTTACGTTCGTGCATAATAAAAGCATCATCCGTCATAATTTGTGATGTTTATTTCATAAGAAAGGATGGTAACTATGAAATTTCTAAAAAAAGTGGCACCTTCCCTGCTTATTTTAGCCCTTTGTATGATGCTTCTACCTATGACCGCTATGGGCCATTCTGGCAGAACAGATGGCAGCGGCGGGCATCGAGATAACAAAAATGTTAGCGGCTTAGGCTATTATCATTATCACTGTGGAGGATATCCCGCTCACCTGCATTCCAATGGATATTGTCCCTATACGGCGGTTTTGCTAACTCTGTAAAAATTCAAAATGCTACCGATACACTGTATTGGACAAACACACCAAATAAGTGCCGAAGTTTTCCCTAATGCCGAGGATAAAACAATAACTGTATGAATAAATAAGAGCAAACTTTCTTGATGGTTTTTGCAGCAATTTTCAGAAGTTTGTTCTTTATTTATACATCCGTATCATCTTTTTATTCGAAATATATTCCTTTTTTCAAAAAAGGAATTCCGAAATTAATTTTTTTCATTTAATTTTACCATTTTCGCTATGGCTTTTACCATTTTCATATATGGTGCTTTTTTTATGGTATAATGCAATCATTCCAAAGTTTCTATATTGATACCACATCAGGAGGAATAATTGCCATGCATTATTTGCACCAATTAAAGGACATTCTTTGTATCATTATGATAGCTGCCATTTCCGTTTACCAGTATCGTCGCATTATAAAAAATATCAATCTTAACAACTCCGACAGCAATCAAAGAACTTTGTACCATATGCCAGCCATCATACTAGGCATTATCCTTATTTCCAATCCATTTATACAAAAGGTAATGTTAGTATTATATGGCCTAGCGCTGTGTTTTTTGTTTACTTACTCATACCTATATCAGCTTAAATACGGAATCCATCACGATATTAAGCGTATTCAAAGCAATATCTCTTTTATGTGTATCCTTTATATTATTTTTGGTGTCATCATACTTTTGCTGAGAAAATAAAAGTGATTTTTTCTATATTCGAACAAAAGGAGTGCTTCATCTTGGCCTGCAAACATAAAATTATCCCTTTTGTCAGCCTTATCATTCTTATTTACGTTTCTTTTGGATACTGTTATTGGTGCTTGGTTTATCATTGCGAGTATCCTCTATTTTCCTATCTAGGCTTGTTTTTACAGCAAGGCTCTCTTTGCTACATTATGATAAAACTATATTCTTTTCCCACTATCAAAAAACTTATAGTTATTCCTAACATAATATCTGCTTTATCCTATATTGCAATACGCCATCTTACCTTTTATTATACTGCCTGTCGTACGGCATCTTCCATAGGTGTAACAAAATTCCCTAATACATTTAAAATTGTAGTGGTGCATATTTTGTTTTGCTGTATTTTAATGGGCATTGGGCTAATTTTTAAAAAAGATAAATTATATATAATATAGGTTCATCATAATTGGAAACGTTAAGTCCCCTTGCACATTCAAAAACTTTAAGTCTATTGAATTTGTTTTTTTGAAATGGTATCATAAAAATACAAAATTCAACTGAAATTACATATTTCTACACAACAGTATTTCCTAGGAAATTTTTCTAGTGATATCTTATGAAAGGATGCAAATTCCCTATGAAAAAGAAAACCCTCCTATTATCCGTAGGTATGATTGTGAAAAATGAAGAAAAAAAATTAAGGCGTTGCTTGGAGTGCCTAAAACCTTTATTACAACAAGTTCCATCTGAGCTAATCATTGTAGATACTGGCTCTACGGATAAAACTGTAGAAATCGCCAAAGAATATACAGAAAATGTATTTTATTTTGAATGGTGCAATGACTTTTCGGCGGCTCGTAATTTTGCAATGGACAAAGCAAGGGGGCAGTGGTATTTTTCTATGGATGCAGACCAGTATCTGGATGAGGATATCACCGAACTTGTAAATTTTTTTAAAAGTAACAAAAAAGATATTGCTAATACTGCTGCTATTAAAATTTATAATTATACAGAAAAAGAGGATAATACCGCTTATTATGAGGTATTTGTTCTTCAGCTTTGCAAACTCAGCACAGGAAATCGATTCCAAGGCGCAATTCATGAATCCCTATCTATCATAAAACCGATTGAGTATATTGCTACCATACTGCATCATGATGGCTACATTTATGAAAGTGATGCAGAAATGATGCAAAAATGCAACAGGAACTTGGATTTACTTTATAAAGAATTAGAAAAAGACCCTCATAGCATCAACAACTTATTATATGCAGCTGACTCCACCTTAAATTTAGAGGAAAAAGAGAGTTTTTTATTAAAAGCAGTCTCTTTAAGCAAAGCTCAACCCACCCATAACTTTGCAAAAAGAGCATATTTTCTAACTGTACTTTATTATTACACAGAAAAAAGATATCAGGATTCGTTAGAAAAAGCTCTGGAATACTTAGAAGTTTTCCCTAACACTACACTGGTTCATATAGATATCTATGCACTGATTCTTTATAGCTATCTGGAAATGAAAAATTTAGAAAAAGTACTGGAGTTTTGTAATCAATATTGGAATGCCCTCTGGCTTCTAAAAGAAAATAAATTAAATACAGAAGACTTCCTCTGTCATACAATGTTTTTTGGAACAACTATTAATATGAAAGAAATTGGAATCCTTGAAATAAAATGCTGTATGGAAACCAAACAATATGATAAAGCACAGGAAGCATTAGATAAAGCTTTATCCTTTCCAATGAAAGACCATACCTTCGAGCTAGACAAAACACTAATTCATTTATTATTTGACCTTCTGGAAGAAAAAGACTCTTATGTTATTTTGTCAAAGTATTACGATACCATGAAAATACACAGTATACAAAGCAGGGAGCAATCAGATATCTTTCCTTTGTTTCAAAAAATGCTTGAAGTGTATTTCTTAAATCATAAAGAGAAACAAAAAGAAATTGGTGCAGAATTTAACACCATTTATCGCACCTATCCCGAAGACACCTTGGCGGGGATATTACATATCGCTTCCGAGGAAAATGAAAAGGATTTTCATGAAAAACTGCAAACACTGATTGAAAATGTTTCAGATTGGAATACTGCTTCTTCTATTTTGTATTACTATTGCATTTGTTATCATCACCCCTTGCCGCAAGAAGCTTTTTTGATTTCTGCAGAGAGACAAATAGAAATTTTAAGTTCTATTTTATGCAATAAAGCCAACAATCTTTTTCAGTGTCTAGAATATGCATACCAACTAAATACGCAAGATAATATCCCTCTGTTAGCATGGAAAACCAACTTATTGCAAACTTCCTTACAGCTCATTGCGTCCTTGGAGGAAGAGGCACAATTACAGCTTTGTAAAGAGTATGGTAGTTGTATGGCATCTTATGTAATGCAATTATATCAACCCCATATTCTTAATGACGATACCATTGGGATATTACCTTCTAACCACCAGTTCGGATATTACTACAAAAAAGCTCTCTCTGCAAAAGAGCAAGGGGATTCTGTGGCATATATTCGTATACTGCATCATGCATTAAAGCAAAGCCCTTATACAAAAAAATTGGTACAACTTCTTATTAACGATTTTGAAAAAGAACAAACTCATACCAATGAATTTGAAGTATTGGCAAAACAAGTAATGAAAAGCATTAAAGAACTATTAGCCGAGGGCAAAAAACAAAATGCTCTAGAGCTTTTAACAAAGTATCTAGCAATTTGTCCAAATGATGTTGGAGCAAAAAAAATACTAGAAGAATTGGAGCAATCCATGTGAAAGTAGTTATTGGAGCAGGCAACTTAACAATGGCATAGACCACTAAAGACCATAGGCAATTCCATTCTTAGTTAAAAATATATCTGAAAAGGGCAGAACCAATAAACCGGTTCTGCCCTTCTACTTGGAACTATTTATAACCATCACAAAACATCTGCAATATCTGTAACCCTGTTAAAAAATGGGTCCTCTATCCTTAAATTCAAGAAATCCTTATCCCTAATCGCCACATTATGAATCAGCATTAAAAATTTCTCGTCTAACTTTTTATTTATTTTCCTTTCTGATTTCGGGCATATTTTTAAGTATGTATCAACATATTCCAGTATTCCTTCTTGGGCTCGCATAAAGCAGGCAATATCCTTTTCAGAGCGAGTTTCAGATGCATATACTGGATTTCCTTGGGAGTCAAACTCATCTAAGGATGGTTCTGGAGATGTAAGCAGTGTTTCAAGAATATAATAATTATCAAATATTGCACTGTTGCTTCGTTCTTCCTCAGTAAAAAAAGGATATATCTCTAAATTCTTATCCTTCATAAAATCAGGTTCTAACTGCAGGAAATAAACCCCAATTATATGGTTGTCTATCAAGCGTTGTGCATACATCTGATTGGTTCCTTTGGCCACAAAATCAAAAAAAGCAATGTTTCCCTTCTCAACACCCAGCTTTTGGATGTAATTCCTAGTATTTTTCTTTTGAATAACCGCTCTTTTCAAAATACCCTCGGAATACTTTACCAATCCCTCTTTTGATTGTGTAATATCATCTGCATTGACTTCCCAAGCATCTATCCCAAAACGACATTTCAGATTATCCGCAACACTACCTGAAAACTTCATGCTGTCAACGTATTGAATATCTTTAATATTTTCTACTCCTGCTCGAATTGCAGCTATTCTAGATGTCAAAAAGTAGTCTGTATGCTGTTCAGGATAAAATTTATGATACAACTTCTGGATAAGGTATCCATCCCTTGCACAAAACCATATATTTCTGCATACCTTTTCTGCCACCACTTCACCATACCATTTGACGAAGTCAGTTATCATAGGAGCACAGAATAAATATCCAATCCCAGAAACATCCGCCACTGACAGTTTTCTTTCCTCATCCTCAAATTGGAAAGGGCTATTAAAAATCTTTGCAACAAACATTCCAAGCTTAATCTTATCCGATAAACTGCTAACCAAGTCTTCTATTTCCAAACCTCCAAGAAAATCTAAAAGCATCATTCCAGAATATAATTGAAAACTAGCTATACCGCTATTATCTGCAGCTTTTATATCAGATATATCATCGTCTCCTATGTGAAGTATATTCTTTGTACCTGCAACTCTAATCAGCTCCTCCAACAATCCATCGGCTTTGCCTATTCCATACTCACATGAAATTAGAACATCATCATATCCTTCTATTTTGCATAAAGATAGAATCTCTTTCATCTGATTCCTTCGATAATAGCTATCTGTTGTTATGTAAACCTTCTTTCCAAGCTTTTTTGCCTCCGATATCAGTTTGATACTGTCAAGTCTTGGTACTAACAAATCAAAATCCACCTGAAACTCAATATTTGCTAACTCCTCCCCAGATATCTCACAACCATCAGAAACAATATCTGCATAGATTTCAGAAAGCTTAGGTGCATATCCTTGTGATATGTTTTTTTCAACTGCTATTCTTTTATTTGAAAAATCATCAATGGCATATCCTTTTTCTTTTAACTTTTCATCAACAAGTTCTATTACATCAGTGGGATACGCAATATTTCTCATAATTAAAGTATCAAATAAGTCAAAGCTTACTACATCAGCTTTCCTGATAGAATCTATTACTTCAGCCCTTGTATAACCTTTCACATTTTTGAAATCATATACTACTTTATTGGATTCAAGCAGATTCTTACCTCTAATATCCAATAATTCTACATTGTTTTCCCTACATGCATCGCCAATTCTTTTTGCTATTGCCTTGCAGGAGCCTGGACGTGCTACTACGATAATTCTTTCAGCACCTTGCTGCATAGCATTTTCCAATGGAATAATGGGATAACCATATATTGCTCCATCCGTTTTAAAACCATCCAGTAATCCCACTATTTCGTACTCTGCCGAAAGGTGTGGCAATTCTTTTTGGGTTTCTGTGCTAAGTCCGTATACAGCTATTTTTCTGATGCTCATATACTGATATCCTCGCCTTCTTGTAGCAATCCAAATGCCTTTAGCGTTTCTTTTTCAGTAATAAATGTATCCTCTATTACCCCTATCGTTGCTTTAGGGCATTTTTTTAAAATAGCCTCATATATTTGTTTTCTAGCATTTGCAAACATATTTGCAATCAAAATAATATCAAATTTATAGTTTGGGAGTTCTTCTGGAGAAATAACGCAAAGTCCTTCCTCCTGTAATTCTGAATAATTTCTATCAAACCAAGCCACCACATCACAAACCCCAGACTTCTTCAAGTAGCTATATAACCTTCTTCCAAACGTTCCTGCACCATAAATAGCTACTGCCATCCCCTTTTTTGCATTTGAATATGGAAATAGATAAGGTAACTCCTCATATCCATTATACAAATGATCTGCACGTGGAATCATCATAAACAGCATATAATATAACCACTGACTTCTCACATCGTATACATGAGAAAGACGACTAAACTTTTCATTCCCATTTTTATATAACAAATAAAACTCTCGTTGCTCTATACTCTTGCTCTTTGTGGTCTTTATCATGGAATCCCCAGTCTGCCTATAATGATAAAAACACTCATCCGAAACAAATATACTATTTATTTGTAACAGCATTGGATAAATACACGCAGCATCTTCTCCCATACGAATCTCATTTGGAACATCCATTTGTGATTGTAGCAACACTTCACGTCTATACATTGCATCCCAAACCGAAGGAAATAACCCCCAAGAAAAGAACTCTTCTCCTGCTATCATTTGTGGATATACATTTTTAATAAGCGACTCCTTATCATGGTATCCCTTTGGCACATTATGCAGTACTACCCTATCCTTCTGGCCTACTGTTTCGAAGTGACCATAAAAAACGGCATCCACATTATAATTGCATATATCATGGTACATACAATCATAGGCATCCTTTTCAATCCAATCATCTCCATCCACATAAGTAACAAAAGCACTGGTAGCTGCCATAAGGCCTGCCTTTCTTGCACTGACAAGGCCTCCATTTTCTTTGTGGATAACTTTTATTCTGCTATCTTTTTCTCTAAATTCATCGCATATTTTTCCGCTACTATCAGTAGAACCATCATCTACCAAAATAATTTCTAATTCTACAAACGATTGCGTACAAATACTTTCAATACATTTTCTAACATATTTTTCTATATTATAAATCGGAACAATTACGGATATCTCAGCCATATCTTATATTTCACATCCTTATTTTGTAAAATATAAATCCTCTATTTAATCTTTCAAAGAATCAATAAAATCTTTTAGTGTAATTTCGCCTTCAATCATAAACTGATTGTTGCTCAAGTACTCATTTACATAACCTTGTCTACTTTTGGCATCCCAAATAAATTCATCATGATATTTTATTTCTTTTGTTTTCATGTTAATTTCAATAATAGAATTTCTAACTGTGCTATAAAGCACCATTTTTTCCTCTATTACTTTTGCTCCTATCACATCGCACTTTGTAAAGCTATCAAAAACAGAGTTTTTGCCATTTCCCCACTCAAATTCTACCCATTTATTGATACAATTACTTTCAAGGGAAACCTCATAGATAACTGGCTGATTCATCGATACTGCAAATATTTGATTATCATAGCAAAGTAATTGGCCTATTCCTTCTTTCGGTATAATAGAATCACAATACTCATCTATCCAATGAATCTCTTTTTGACGTATATCAAATACTGCTATTTTGTTTCCAAATCCAGCAAACATTACTTTATCCCTTATGGCCAAAGCCGTAAGCGGGACAAGTTCTTCGTGTTCTAGAGAATAAGTGTGTTGTTCTCCTGTTGATAAATCAAAAATAAGGCATGATTTTCTATCACTTCTACCAATAATCAACTCATCGCCCACCAAAACCGCATTGCTACCCAGAAGTTCATTTGGTTTTCTGTCAACAATGCTTTCATATCTAACTTCTTTTGTTTTCGTATCCAATCGTACCAAACTCGGATAC
Source organism: Candidatus Epulonipiscium sp. (assembly GCA_012519385.1). Classification (GTDB taxonomy): domain Bacteria; phylum Bacillota; class Clostridia; order Lachnospirales; family Anaerotignaceae; genus JAAYQI01. The sequence goes on along the minus strand of JAAYQI010000188.1, from coordinate 3,800 downwards.
CTTCCGGGAATCAAATATAGGTCTGCATTTTTTTTACACACACTTAAAAATAACGGTTTTGTATATGTATCATTGATTGCTTCAAGTTCTATAAACCTAGTTGATTTATCTTTGATGTTAAAAACAAATATTTGTGTCGCATTTCTTGGCACAAAGTAAAGCTCATTTCCTACTAGTTCTACTGAACCGTATTGCGTTTTAGAATTAATACTATTTATATCCGTATTCACTTCATAAAAAAACTCGTTCGTTTCTAAGTTTAAGCTTATAATGCTTCCTGTAAATATATTGCAAAACCACATACGTCCATTGATAAGGACAAAATCTAAAAACCCCACGCTATGTGATATATCCATTTTGTCATCCTTCTTTTCACGCTATACTGTAAGTGTTATAATCTTTCCTTGATAATTCAATTCCAACAATCTATCCACTATTGCTTTCTGTAATTGTTGTGATACAGCAACTACTATTGCATCATATTCATTACCATATTTCGTTTCATATTGCAAAACAGGGATACCATTCATTGTGTTTGGGTTATTTTCTATATCTGTTACAAATATTGCGGAAACCTCAATACCTTCTGATGCTAGAAATGGCAGAACCTTTTTCGCAATATTGCCAGCTCCATACAATGATACCCTTTTGTACTTTTCCATTTCCTGCAACAACCCGCTTCCAACTATTTCCTTTAGCTTCCGATAGGTATTAATCCTAAAGTTAGTCATAAAGTGATTTACGATTGCGTCCTCACAATCACCAGAGCATCCTTCTAAATAATTTGTTTCTATCATAGATACAATAGAATCTAGATAGCGGTTAATACTTGATTCATATTCTGACAAATCCATTTTTGTAGAAATATAATTCCATGTACAAATCATTTGAGCATATCCAATGATCAGACCTCTGGCTCTTTTTAAATAATTGGGTTGGTGTAATATTGAGCCGCTTCTTTGCCTATAATAATATCCTGTTTCTAGCATTACTCCTACTTTTGATGCATTTAAAAGAGCAGCAAATGTAAATGGTATATCCTCATGAAGAATTCCATCCAAAAATTGTAAATTATGTTTTGAGAGGAACTCTTTCCTATACATTCCATCCCAAACACATCCAAACATCTCCCCTTTTTTTACCATAAGATCAAAGATATCCAGTCCGCATTTTATTGGATAAGAATACTTTCTTTTTCTTTTAGTAATCACTTCAATATTTCGGTTGCCATTGATAAACTCCTCTACATCAAAATAGAGTAAATCCAATTCATCTGATTTCATTTTTTTAATAAAACTACTTATTACGCTGGGATTAATATAATCATCTGAATCAACAAACATTACATATCTACCAATAGCATATTGTAATCCCACATTGCGTGTATATGCTAACCCTCTATTTTGTTCATTTACGTATATTTCAATAGGGTATTGTTCTCTATATCTTTGCAATATATAATACGAAGAATCCGTTGAACAATCATCAATGCATATCACTTGCATACTAACATCACTAATTTGAACAACACTATCTAAACATTCTTCAAGATAATCTTCAACATTATACACTGGAATAATTATAGTTAAATCAATCATAGTGATTATCCCACCTACATCTATCATACTAGTTCTGAAAATTTAACAATCCTATACTGAAATCCTTCCTTTATCAGCCTCTCGTATATCTCCGATTCGTATCTGAATGAAGTAATTATGATACATTTTGCTCTTTCTAAGTTTTTTCTGCTTGGATAAACCACCTTTTTACCTCTTAATGTTGTCTCTGCTTTACTTATATCAGAATCAAAAAGGCCATCAATATGGCTATAAAGGTCATGCTTTATTAACTCATTTATAATTCTGTCACCCCATACACCAGTACCATACAAATATACACCCATATCATACTCGTTTATAAATGAAATCAACTTTTTATTATCTATTTCTAATGGTTCTTTCTTGTTATTCCACAAATTTGATTTATAAGCACTTTGATTAGGTTCATACCCATGAATATTGTTGCTATTTTTTCTTGCCAAACACTCAAGCAGTACTCCCCCCGATGTTATATTATCCGCAATTAAAGTATTAATCTCGGAGTCATTTAACAATCTGCAGTCTGACGAAAACATCAATCTGTCCCGTTGCCCCTTAGGTTGCTTAAAGCATAGTTTACACTCTTGCAATTCAAAACCATTCTCTAAACAATAGGTATCAATAAAAAAGGTCGGTGAAAAACTATAAAACCCATGGTTAACCCATCCTGCACATGGCAGCATATGATAAATAAAGCCATTCTCTGAAACAAAATGATTCATATTGTTAATAGCTGCTGAAACGTTGTAAATATGCTCTAATGTTCCACCATCTATAACAAGATCATATTTTAACTTGAATAAGGAATCATCCGCACCTTGTGTGTTTAAATCATATATTATATTTGCACCTTCATAATCAGAATAATCCAACGCATCTATTTTGGTTATACTATCTAATGTATGAAAAATATCTATTGCATTTATTTCTTTTTTAGTTTTTAATGCTTTGAACTGCTCTCGATTATACTTTACATGATAATCTATAAACCCTTTTTCAATTTCATTCGGTGTTGCCAAAATGCTCTGTACGCCAATCATTAAGCATGAAGAAAGATTTTTTTCTGTAATCAAACTTGCTAATGAAACAATCTCATATTTCATCATTCCCATATCTCAATGTCCCCCTGATGATACTCTACCTGCGATTAACTTTTTGACATTATCACTTCTAAAACCTTCCTTGGGTATTAACCAACAATTCAATTTGCTCACACGTTTTTCAGAAAATCTATCTGCATATAAATCATAGTACCAAAGCTCATATTCATCACCTAACAGTTCCTGAATGGACTCAATTTTCTCATTTTGTTCAATCAAAATAACCGGATGATTTTCTTTTATGATTCTTTTTGCTCCTTTTAACGCCTCAAACTCAAACCCTTCTACATCCATCTTTATGAACCAGATATTCTCGTACGAATCAATCAAATCATCTAACGGTTTGCACTTCATTATTTTTTCAGCAATATCAACTCCAAGTTTTCTGCCACTTATAAACTGCTTGTCAAAACTTCCCGACATAACTGGATTTGAAGGCTCATACCATACAATCTCCTCTTCCTTATCAGAAATCCCAGAATTAATAATACGTACTCTATCCTCACAATCAATCAGCTGTTTCATTATCTTCAGTACTTCGTACAAATCTGGTACAACTTCAAATGAAATGATATTACATCTTAAAACATTATAAAATGCATACATACTTTGTCCATAATTTGCCCCTACATCAAGAATAGTCCCCTCACAGTCACGCATAGTATTAAGAACTGTGTAGTCTTCATCATAATATGGAAATTCTTGAAGCCGCTTATATGTACTCACTAATTGTTTCCCTAATTTGCAATTATCAACTTGCAGCAAAATCTCATCTTTACTATACTGAAGCATACACCAGGGAATTCCCACAAACCCATCCTTTACAACAAGCTTTATTACCAATTCCTCACTATCGTTCCTAAATGATGTTGAGTTGTTTGCATCAAAAACAGCGATTGGCTTTTCACTCATTGAAACATCATATATTTCAATCTGCCTTTTATTCTTATATAATTCAAATGCCATAAACCTGATTCTGTATAAACATAACCCCTTCAACTTAAGTATACACACAGCATCTGAACCTTCCATATGCCAATTCTTAATAACTGACACATTTGCATTTTCAATTACGTTTTTCCAATTATTATGAAATAACCCT
>JAAYQI010000187.1 GCA_012519385.1 Candidatus Epulonipiscium sp. | reverse complement strand
TATACTGCAAAATTTGTGCGTTTACCGACTGCACTTATCTTGACAGGTCCACCTTATAATGAACAAAGGCCCGTTGCCAAATTCGGTAACGGGTCTTTACTTTTAGGCAAGATATATTCGCTGTTCTGATGATTTTAGACCGAATATCCGTCAAAACCATGAAAAAGGAGGCCCCAATAGCCCGCTTTCGGCTCAATTGTAAGAATGACAGATATAATGTAACACAGTTTGGATTATCTGTTTTTTATAATAACCTGCTCAATCACATCGGCAGCATGCTCGCACAGGTCACAACAATTCTCCAGACCTTCATACACTGCCTTTACACCAATCAGAGTCTTCCAATTAACATCAGAGCCAAAGAGCTCATGAATCGCATCCATATATATTTTATCCGCTTCGATTTCAATATCGTTTACCTTGATAAGAAGTGCATGGAGTTTCTCCGGTTTTTTGAAATTTCTCAAATTCTCAGCCGCTTCATCCAACGACTTTACACACTTATTCACAACCTCTGAAAGTTCGACGGCTCTTCCGGGAATAACATCAATATGGTACATATAGATATCCATGATTACCTCGTCCAAAGCATCAGTGATGTCATCAATGATCTGTACCAAGTGCAGAATATCCTCCTGGTCAATAGGCGTAATAAACTCAGCAGAGAGCTTTTTCAGGATATCATGATGAACCTCATCGGCTGTGTGCTCTATCTCGTGCATCTGTGTTTTATAAGCATTAATGCTTTCTGAATTAAAATTACACAGGATCTTCTCCAGCAAATTTGAAGCCTCTACACAGTAAGCGGTCTGTTTTTTGATTAATTCAAAATAATCGTTGTTTTTCTTAGCCATTTTTCATTTCTCCTTACGCAAATATCATCAAAAACAATTTTGCCATTCCAAAGCCTAAAAGACAGCAGCCAGGGAATGTGAATACCCAGGTCAGCACTAATTCTTTTACAACGCTCCAGTTTACATTGCTCATCCTGCGAGCCGCACCGACACCCATAATTGCTGTGGTTTTGGTATGTGTGGTGCTTACAGGAATACCTGTAAGCGAGGATAAAAGCAAGCAAATCGTTGCGGAAAAATCCGCCGCAAAGCCCTGATAGGGTTTTAGTTTCACCATATCCATTCCAACGGATTTGATGATTCTATATCCGCCGATAGAGGTACCCAGTCCCATCACGGCTGAGCAGAGAACCATAAGCCAAATAGGAACTACAAAAGTAGAGGCATCTGCTTGTCCGTTTGCCATCGCTGCACCGAGCAGGAAAATAGCCATAAACTTCTGACCGTCCTGCGCACCGTGCATAAATGCCATTGCTGCTCCGCCAGCTACCTGCGCTCTTGAAAAGAAGCGTTCAGACTTTGAGCGGTTCAAATTACGGAATAGTAATACCGTAAGTTTAGAAGAAACAAAGCCAAGCACAAATCCCATAATGGTAGAAAGAAAAATACCGTAAATAACTTTTACCCATTCTGCACCGTTAATTCCGGAGAAACTGTTCTGAATAGCCACAGCAGCACCGGAAATTCCCGCAATAAGAGCATGGCTCTCACTTGTTGGAATGCCAAAATACCAAGCCGCCGTTGCCCATATAACAATCGCTGCCATCGCTGCACAAAGTGCAATTAAGGCAAGGTGCGAGTCACCTCCGAAGTCAACCATATTGTAGATAGTAAAAGCAACTGAGGCGTTGATGGATGTCATTACAAGGACACCCAAGAAGTTGAATATAGCAGCCATAATAACCGCTTTGCGCACAGCAATTGCTCTTGTGGAAACGCATGTGGCAATAGCATTCGGTGCATCTGTCCACCCGTTCACTAAAATAACACACAATGTAAGCAGAGACGATACCATCAGCATTGGGTTACCGATTACTTGACTAATGAAGACTGTTATACTCATAATTTGAAATCAGACCTTCTTTCGTTTTAGCTGCAAAGCAGCTGCCAATGCAAAAACTTTCTTCATAGACTATTCTCCACTCAACTGTAATCCTGATATTTTCTTTCAATTATAAGATAAATATACTGTATTTTTGTAAAGTCTGAAACAGCATCTTCGTTAAATGTATGTAAACTGTAAAAAAAGTCCCCCAAGTATTGCCATTTGCCTGTCATTGGATAACTCTATTATCGTTGAAGGGTTAAGCTTTCTGAGCTTTATAGCCCAATCACCGGAAATTTCGTTTAAAGCAAAAAATGCCTGTGATAATCTCCGAAGAGAAAATCACAGGCTTATCGTATATAGGACCGCTTTTTCTTTCGCAATCTGTAATCTGATGAGCGCTTATATCGATTGTGCAAATTACCCAAAACGATTGCCGGGGGCCCGATTATGTGGTAAACTGTTTTATTATGAGTAGCTATAACTGATAGTGCAACTGCACAGATTTGGAGGCTATATAAGAATAATACAAAGAGAGGAAATGCTATGTATAGAAGTAATAATCAGTATTCTAAAATTACACAAGATATAGTTGAACTGACGGAACTCGCCTGTAACATGAGCAGAATAAATCAGGAGCTTTACGAAAAATATGATGTAAAACGAGGGCTGCGTGATATTAATGGTAAAGGTGTTCCCACAGGGCTTACCGAGATTTCCGAGATTCAAGCTTTTATACAAGATGGGGATAAATCGGTGCCTGCAGAGGGGAAACTCTTCTACAGAGGCATTGATGTAGAGCAAATTATCTCCGGCATCATAAAAGAAAAACGATTTGGGTTCGAAGAAGTAACTTACCTTCTGCTTTACGGTACACTTCCTTCAGAAAATCAATTGAAAAAATTCAATAAAATTCTTGCGGGATATCGAACCTTACCGACGAATTTTGTCCGAGATGTAATCATGAAAGCCCCCAACAGCGACATGATGAATATGCTGATGCGTAGTGTACTTACCTTATTTGCATATGATAAAAACGCAAATGATATATCCTTACCAAATGTAATGCGGCAGTGCCTTCAGCTTATCGCCAATTTTCCTGTTCTTTCAGTATACGGATATCAGGCTTACAGCCATTATATTAAGGGAAACAGCTTGATTATCCACAAGCCGAAACCGGAACTGTCTACTGCTGAGAATATATTGCAGATGCTCCGTCAGGACAGCAAGTATACAGAAACGGAAGCGCATATTCTTGATGTGGCCTTGATTCTTCATGCAGAGCATGGCGGCGGCAACAACTCTACTTTCACAACCCATGTTGTAACTTCAAGCGGCTCTGATACCTATTCGACCATTGCAGCAGCTCTGAGCTCGCTCAAAGGTCCGAAACACGGGGGCGCAAATATCAAGGTCATTCAAATGTTTGAGGATATGAAGAGAAATATATCCGACTGGAAGAATGAACGGGAGGTGAGGGAGTACCTCTTGGCGCTTTTGAATAAGAAGGCGTTTGATAAAGCCGGACTCATATATGGTATGGGACATGCAGTCTACTCTCTGTCAGACCCGAGAGCTAATATTCTCAAATCCTTTGTAAAAAAATTATCTGAGGAAAAAGGATTGGAGGAGGAGTTTCAGTTCTATTCAATGGTTGAAAAGCTGGCTCCTGAAGTTATTGCAGAAGAGCGCAAGATTTACAAAGGTGTCAGCGCTAATGTCGATTTTTACAGCGGTCTTGTCTACCATATGCTGGGCTTGCCGTTAGAGCTTTTTACACCCATTTTTGCCATTGCCCGCATCTCCGGATGGAGTGCTCATCGCTTAGAAGAGCTGATTAATGGAAGCAAAATTATTCGACCGGCATACATCAGCGTAGCAAAACGGCAGGATTACATTCCGCTGGCGGATAGAGCCGATAGTACCCCAAAACCCGAGGTTTAAGCGCTTAGGGCTTACCGGTGAGTAAATTAATAATGGCAGCCGTAGAGTTAAATATCAATACAGCAAATTTGGATATGGTGTTATTGAGTAATCCACATGTGACTTAGTCACAGTGGTAAGCGTTATATTGTGTTAAAATTATATAAATATTACAAGATGT
>JAAYQI010000186.1 GCA_012519385.1 Candidatus Epulonipiscium sp. | reverse complement strand
CTGTGCAGGATAATCATGCCAGCAGGGAAAGTGTTGCGGTTATCTTTGGAAAAATGCTAGGGCATTTATACACAGTGGATAACAATGCATCCTTATCATTTTTGGATAAAGGCAGTATAGCATCTTCCTCTGTGCCTTATGTGGATTTACTTTCCAGATTGGGCATTTTGGTAGGAGATACGGATAATAATTTTACTCCTAAGGCTTATATCAACAGAGCAGAAATGGCTGTTGTTGCCTCCAAAACCTATGATGTGTTAGGCGGCTCTGGAGGAAGTGCAGTTCCTCCTACAACAGCAGTTACCCAAGAGATGACAGGTGTTGTTTCTTCCTTGGAGCAATATGGTGACAATAAGCTTATGGGAGTAATGACAAGCACTGGACAATTACAGGGATTTTTGATTAATAACACTACATATGTATTGAAAGGAAATACTACCGAGCAGCTTAATATTGGATACATTACCCAGGGAACCACTGTTGCAGTAACTTATGAAGGACAGCAGGTAAAGGTAATCCGTATCATGAGCGATATTCAAAGCAACATTGAGGTTAAGGGAACTGTGGATGAAATTGCCAATACCAAGATATATATTTTAAATTCTGATGGTAAGATAGAAAGCTATTATTATGCTACGAATTGTAAATTTACATTAGATGGCAAAACCGTTACCATGAAAGGAGCTTTTGACGCCTTTGATGAAAATAACTTAAAAGTAACCTTAAAACTGGATGGTGCCAACTATGTGCAAGAGGCTAACTTTACGAAGGATGGAGATAGCGCTTACACTGGTATTTTAGTAAGTATTAATGATGACGAAATCGCATACAAAGAAAAAAGTGGCTCCACTACTAAATATTATGAATGGGCCAGCGATTATACCATTACATTGGAAAATAGTTCTACTACTATCAGCAGAGTAAAGAGCAAAAATAAGGAAAAAACACTTTATGTGAAGTTTTTCCTGAATTCCAAAAAACAAGTGAAGAAACTTATGGTGTCTGAAGATAAATTTACCAAGACTGATGATGATGAAATTACAGGTACTGTAAGCACCTTATCTAGTGACAAGGTAAGAATAAAACGTTCGGATACTAAAGAAACCGAAACCTTTAACTTTTATTCCACTATTACCTATTATCTGGATGGAGAAGAAACTACTTATAAAAAAGTAAATTCTGCTTACGAAGCAGCAGAAGATAAAGGCAAAAACTTCTATGTAAAAGTAGAATTAAATTCCAGCGATAAAGTAAGAAAATTATATGCATCTACCGATAAAAATAATTTGGACGGCAAGTCTTATAAGAAAATAATAGATGGAACGCTGTATTCTATCACTTCTGATTCCATCCGTGTGAAAGATGGAAGCAGCAAAAAAACCTATGATGAAATATCAGATGATGTTGATTACTATTTGAATGGAAAGAGCTCCAGTGTTAAAGCCATTGATAGAGCCTTACAAGATGCTGGCGTTGATGAATTATATGTTACCTTATATCTAAACTCTGATGGTGAGGTTACAAAAGTAGAAGTTAGCGAGGATGAGGATAACTCCGCTACATCAGGTAAAATAAAATCTATGACAAAAAATACCATTAAGTTATCCAGTGGAGGAGAAAGGGATTTAAGCAAAGATGTTGATATTAGACTGGATGATGAGGATATAAGCGTATCTAAGATGGTGGAGGCAGTGGATGATGATGACAGAAAATTTGAAGCAAAGCTGACTACCAAAGGCGGAGAGGTTACAAAAATTGTGGCATACACCGTTTCTGCTGAGGGTGATTTAGTGGGTATCGACAGAAATGATAAGGAAATTAAAATCAAAACAGGCGCAGGAGAAAAAATCACCTATAAATTAAAAAGCAGTAACGTGGATTGTACTGGTGACTGGAGCAGTACACGGGAATTAGAGATTGCTTATGATGATGGGGAAGATATTGAAGTTAAATTAACATTAGAAGACGGAAAAGTTGTAAAAATTTATGCAGATGAATCGTAAATAACAAAAGAACCTGCTCTCAAGATTTAAGAGAGCAGGTTCTTTTTGTTTGTAATATTTATGGGGATTTTGTTGATATCATAAGGAATGAGCGAAACATTATTTATATAAGATAAGAAGCAAATAAGAAACTACTTTTTTAGAAAGAAACAAGTCCTTTTCCTAGGTTATTGCAAAGGGCTTTTCCATCGGCGTCGGGGGAACCGTTAATGATTAAGCCTTCTCCATACAGTTTTGCACCCTTGGATTCTACTCGGTCTTGCCAGTCTTTCATCCATTTGCCATCGCCCCAGCCATAGGAGCCAAACAAGGCAACTTTTTTGCCGCTAAGTTTACCTTCAATGGCTTCGAAGAATGGGTCAAATTCACTTTCTTCCAAAACCTCATCTCCCATAGAAGGGCAACCAAATGCAAGCTTAGAATATTTGTCAATATCACCTACAGGGAACTTATCTACGCTAAAAACTTCTGCTTCTGCACCTGCATCTGTGATACCTTGAGCTACCGCTTTTGCCATCATGGCAGTATTGCCTGTGCCGCTCCAATAAATTACTGCGATTTTTTCCATATGAAAATGTACCTCCTTCATGTAATATAAAATATTATTAAGCTGCACCCAATAATGTGAGAATGGGCACACCTGATGTTGCCTTTTTCCATAGAATATCTCGGCAGGATTCATATTGTTGGAATAATTTTTTTGACTTGGACTCATTTCCATATACCTTCCAATAACCAAAACACTTATAGTTTTTCCCTTTTTGATGAATAAAACCAAAGACGTCCTCTAATGGATATCCGAGGAAAAATCCAATTTCATGGGGAAATTCACTATAGTTATTGGTACGTTGTTTGAGGTGAGCCATCACTTTGCGAAAATTAGACGCAACCCCTGGCTGTGCTGGATAGCCTTCTTTTTCTAAAAAAAGACTAACGGCTGGAGTTTGCAGGTACTGAAGCATTTTTTCTTTATGATACACCAATAAAAAAATACGCTCAGGACAGCAGTACAGTGCTTCTATATAAATATCCAATGGATTTAAACACTGGTTGTAGTTTTGTATTTCTGTGGCATAATTATGTATCTTTTCTTTTTCAAAAGAAAAAAGGTTTGCTTGCTTAAGCCCCAAAAGTGTAGGAGAGCAATGTTGTATTAATTGGCTTTCAAACTCTGTCATATCAAAACACCTCCTAATGTTAGTGCAAGCTAACAAGATAGCAAAAAAATATAAATTTAGAACAAATAACATTCGCAAAAGTTAATCTATGCTAACTTAATGCAAAT
>JAAYQI010000185.1 GCA_012519385.1 Candidatus Epulonipiscium sp. | reverse complement strand
TTGGGCCTTCTTTTACAAACTCTACATCTACCAGTTCAAAATTTTCTTTTTCCAAAATAGGAAGTAAAAGTTCTGTCACCTTTTTTTCCGTTTGATTTCCCTTTATCATTCACTCACCTCATTTTTTCTTTCTATCATCTATCTAATCAAACAATTTTCTATGCAATAAATTCGATACAAATAGTAAGAGTGGGTGCATCACCCACTCTTTTGTCAAAAATCTATTCCAGTACTTATTTCAAAGTATAACATCTGCTATCCCAAAATGCAAGGGATATTTCCAACTTTACACATGAAGGCTATCTTGTTTTTCTGTCAGCAAGTCTTTATTTTTTTCAAGAATCGGCTGAACATAGTCTCGAATATACTCCTCCACTTGCTGTGGCGCACGTCCTACAAAGTTTTTAGGAACCATAATGGCATTGAGTTCTTCTATGGTAAGGCCAAACATATCATCTTGGGCAATTCTTTGAAGCAAATCGTTACTTTTTCCTTCTGATTTCACCATCTTACCCGCTTCCATAGAATGGATACGAATCCGTTCGTGAAGTTCTTGCCTATTTCCGCCTTTTTTCACTGCATCCATCATAATATTTTCGGTAGCCATAAAAGGAAGCTCCTCTTGCAAATGACGCTCAATCACTTTTGGATATACCACCAAGCCATCCACAACATTGCGATACAGTATCAAAATAGCATCTACACATAAAAATGCCTCAGGAATACTGATTCTTTTATTGGCAGAATCATCCAGTGTTCTTTCAAACCATTGAGTAGAAGCCGTAATAGCAGGGTTTATGGCATCTGCAATCACATACCTTGCCAATGCCCCAATTCTTTCACAACGCATAGGGTTTCTTTTGTACGCCATGGCAGAAGAACCAATTTGATTCTTTTCAAAAGGCTCCTCCACTTCTTTTAAATGCTGTAATAAACGCATATCATTGCTAAATTTATACGCACTTTGAGCAATGGATGATAACACATTTAAAATCTGCGCATCCAACTTTCTTGGGTAAGTTTGTCCTGAAACTTGAAACCAATCTGTGAATCCCATCTTTTCAGCTATAATAGCGTCTAATTTTTTTACTTTCTCATGGTCACCATCAAATAACTCTAAAAAACTAGCCTGCGTTCCCGTTGTTCCCTTTGAGCCAAGGAGCTTTGCTTTGGAAATTTGGTATTCAATATCTTCCAAATCCATCATCAAATCTTGAATCCAAAGGGATGCTCTTTTTCCCACGGTAGTGGTTTGCGCCGGCTGAAAATGCGTAAAGCCCAGTGTCGGCATATCTTTATATTCTAAAGCAAACTGTGATAATTCTTTGATTACTTGCAATAATTTCTTGCGGATTAAGTGCATTGCTTCTGTCATAATGATAATATCTGTATTATCGCCTACATAACAGCTAGTGGCACCTAAATGGATAATCGGCTCCGCCTTGGGTGCCTGCTGTCCATAGGCATATACATGGCTCATTACATCATGGCGAACAACTTTTTCTCTGGCTTCTGCCACTTCATAATTGATATCCTCTTGATACTCCTTCATTTGAGCAATCTGCTCCTCTGTAATATCTAACCCCAACTCTTTTTCCGCTTCCGCCAAAGCAATCCATAATTTTCTCCAAGTTTTAAACTTTTTATCGGGTGAAAACAGATAGGACATTTCTGCACTGGCATATCTTGCATTTAAAGGGGTTTCATACTTTGCTTTCATATTATTTATTCCTCCTGCGGCCATAACTTATCCTCATTGATTCAAATTTTTTCACTTCTATCATACCAAATAAAGTAAACCATCTGCAATATGGTTTATTCTTAAATACTTTTTTGATTTATACTTCTCTAAGCCATTTTACTATTTTTTGAATTTCCGCATCCCAAAAATTCCATTCATGAGCACCATGAGATTCATGGTATTGAAACGGATACCCGATTTTCTCTAAATGCTCTTTTAACTTTTGATTCATGGGGTAGCAAGCTTCATCTTCTAACCCACAAGAAATATATCCCTTGGGTACATCCACATTACGTTCCATACACTGCTGTGCTAAGTAAAAGATGTCCGTATCCGAACTTGGGATTTTTTCGGGATGCCCCACAATATTTTTCACCAAAGATGCCATACCCACCTGCTCTGCCATATCGGCAAGCTGCTGCATATCCACCGCACCAGAGATACTGGCAAAAGCACCAAATAAATCAGGACGTAAAAAAGCAGCCTTACACGCACCGTATCCACCCATGGAAAGCCCTGCAATGGCAGTATTGTTAGGATTTTGCATAATACCAAAGCTATTTTGAATAAATCTTGGCAGTTCTTCTGTTAAATACGTAAAATAAGGAAGACCATGAGCCATGTCGGTGTAATAACTATTTTCACCATAGGGCATAACCAAAGCAACTTCATATTCGGTTGCATACCGCTCCACATTGCTTCGCCTTAACCAAATGGTTTCATCTTCAAACATCCCGTGGAGTAGGTAAAGTACCTTTTTTTCTCGCCTGTTATGCACTTGTTCTACTGGCAGCTCCAAAGATTTTGCACTACCATAGGAGGGCAAAGATACCAACACCTTGGTAGTGGTACACAATATCTTGGAAAAAAAACTGCATTGAAATAAGGACATTGCTTTTCCTCCTTTGTTTTCAAAACTATTTAGAAAAAGGTAAGGAATTCCCTACCTTTTTGCTGTATTGCAAAGCTCATGATATAGCATACTATATTTTTTTGCCGATTTTGTCCAGGAATAATCAGAGGTCATTGCATTTTTTATAATCTGGTTCCATTCTTTTTTCCCCATAGCATATACCTTTAATGCCTCTCTGATACCCCATAATAACCCATTGCTGTCATAGGTTTCAAACACAAAACCATTTCCTGTTTTGGTCTGGATGTTATAGTGCTCTATGGTATCCGCTAAGCCTCCAGTTTTACGCACCACAGGTATATTGCCGTAGCGTAAGCTAAACATCTGACCAAGACCACAAGGCTCAAATAAAGACGGCATTAAAAATATATCCCCAGCGGCATATATCTTTTTGGCCATTGTATCATCAAATTTAAAATTGGCACTTACCTTTTGCGGATATCTTTGAACCATTTCATAAAACATATCTTGATATTTTTGTTCTCCTGTTCCCAATAATACAAATTGAATATCTTCCCTAAGCAGTTCTTCCATACATTGGGCTAAAATATCCAATCCCTTCTGGTCTGCCAAACGGGTAATCATGGTAATCATAGGTACATCTTTTTCTTCCAAACCAAGGTCATTTTGTAATTGTGTTTTATTTTTTTTCTTTCTTGCAATACTTTTTAAACTATAATGGAATGGAAGTTCCGAATCTGTTTGTGGATTATTTGCTAAATAATCAATTCCGTTTACTATACCGCTTAGCACATTACTTCTGCTGCGCAGTATACCATCCATACCATATCCATACTCTGGCGTTTGTATTTCTTGGGCATAGGTTTCGCTGACAGTACTGATTCTGTCGGCATACATAAGGCCCATTTTCATATAACTGACATTGCCGTAAAATTCCACCGTTCCATTATTATAACAGTCATAGGGTACACCCAGCATCTCCATAGTTTCTTTTGGAAAATTGCCTTGATACTGTAAGTTATGAATGGTGAAAAGGGTTTTAATTGGTGCATAGCAAATTACTTTTTTGTAAAGCTCTTTTAAATACATACAAATAGGACCTGTCTGCCAGTCATTGCAATGAATCACATCGGGATAATACTCTAAAAATATCAGCATATCCAGTGCTGCCTTGCAAAAAAAGGTAAACCGCTCCTGGTCATCTTCGTAGCCATATAGGTTCTCTCTATTAAAATACATATCGTTTGCTATAAAATAAGTCGGCACTTCTCCATGCTTATAAAATATTTTTGCCGTTTGTATTCTCCAGGAAAGGCTAACTTGAAACTCACCCAGATACGTCAAATCTTCTTCCTTTATTCCTTGATACTTGGGAATCACAAGCTGAATATCCACTCCAAGTTTTTTTAATTCCTTTGGCAAAGAACCGCAAACGTCCCCCAATCCTCCACTTTTGGCATACGGGGCGGCCTCCGAAGAAATCATAAGAACCTTACATCTGTCATCTTTTTTCTCTTCCATTACACAGTCCACACCCTTTCCCATACAGAAATTTTCTCTTCATCTCATATTACTATATAATCTAACCTTACGGCAAGCATATATTCTAGACAAAGGGATAAAATTTGTAAATATTCTTCATAATAATGCCATAGAATGCTATAATATTCACGTAAAGCTACAAGCAATGTAAAAAGTAAATATAAATTAACCTGTGCTTACACAGAGGACAGTTATACTATTTTAATTCAGAAAGGATGATTTCCATGAACCAAGCCAATACCCTGCCCAAGCGCAGCGAGATAGACCCAGTATATCATTGGAAAACAGAGGATTTGTTTCCTTCCGACTCACATTGGGAAGCGAGTTTTTCAGAAATAGAAAAGACTCTGCCTGATTTTTCTAAAATGCAGGGCACTCTTGCAACCTCCTCTGCTCAACTTTTGCATTGCCTAGAGGAGTATTTTTCTCTTTCCGAAAAATTAGATGCTTTATATGTATATGCTTTTTTACGCTTTCATGAAGATAGCACCAATTCTACCTATCAGAGCCTGTCTGCAAGAGCAGAGTCTTTGTTGATTCAGTATTCTGCGGCTTCTTCTTTTATTGTTCCAGAGCTATTATCTATCCCCCAAAATACCTTGGAGCAGTTTTTGCAGGAAAAGGCAGAAGAATTTAAAGTGTATACACATTTTATAAACAATATTTTAAGACAAAAAGAACATACTCTCTCCGCCGCAGAGGAGGCACTTCTTTCTGAGGCAGGAGATTTAGCAAATGCACCTCAAAATATTTTTACCATGATAAACGATGCGGACATGAAATTCCCATCTATTCAAAATGAAAAAGGAGAAACCTTTGATTTGACAAAGGGTAGATATACCACATTTTTAGAAAGTCCAGACCGCACCTTGCGAAAAAATGCCTTTGATGCATTGTATGATACTTATGCAAAGCAGAAAAATACCTTAGCCACCACCTATCATTCCAGTGTAAAAAGTGATAACTTTTTTGCAAAAGCAAGAAAATATGCCTCCGCAAGAGAAGCTGCCCTAGAAGATGATGCCATTCCTCTTACTGTATATGATACCCTCATTGAAACTGTGCACGGCTATCTTCCTTTACTCCATCGTTATATATCTCTTAGAAAAAAAGTGCTGAGTGTGGAAGAACTTCATATGTATGATTTGTATGTACCTCTTATAAAAGAAGTGAATCCTGTTGTATCCTATGAGGAGGCAAAAAAGACTGTCTTAGAGGCACTTTCTGTTATGGGCGAGGAGTATCGTCATGCTTTGGAAATTGGGTTAAATAGTGGTTGGATTGATGTTTACGAAAATCAAGGTAAACGCAGTGGTGCTTATTCTTGGGGTTCTTATTCTGCCCACCCTTATGTATTGCTCAATCATAATGATAATATTAATAGTATGTTTACCCTGGCTCATGTAAAGTAGCTATGCAAAGCATGACCCATTTCATGAGCCAGGGTAAACATACTATTAATATTAT
>JAAYQI010000184.1 GCA_012519385.1 Candidatus Epulonipiscium sp. | reverse complement strand
GAACAATATGAACAAATTGTAGGGGAACCATATGCAGCCTAAATCCAAGTTATATTATGACCTGCTTGAAATCATCGAAAAACAAGAAGAGATGATAAATGAATTAATGCAACAAGAAAAGTATCTATATTGAGTCGCATTAGACTTATTATGTGATATAAAGAAAAAAGCAGGTGAGAAGGAGGGCATAAAATGGCATGGCAAACACCTAAAACGAATTGGCAAGCAAACGACCTTCCTACAGCCCTTGACTTTGACCGAATAGAAGGCAATATTCAATATTTGAAAGAACTTCTAGGGTAGGTGATAACATGGTAGAATGGCAAAATCCAAAGACTGATTGGGCGGTAAATCCTAAAAATCCAGTGCCCGAGGATTTCAATAGGATTGAAGGAAATATAGACTTTCTAAAAAGTGACATCGAAACAAAAAAGGGTGTAATAGTTGCCGCTATAAATGATATGAATCAACCAGCAGAAGTAACGAATACTCATGCAGAATTAGCGGATAAAATCAGGGACATATCCAATGATGCCACAGCTGTAGTGGGTGATGTTGAATCGGGAAAAACTTTTTATTCAGCTGGTGCCAAAAAAACCGGAACTCTTGCATTGTCTGGCACTGCAGGAACAGGGGATGTATTGAGTGGAAAGACGTTTTATAATACTGCTTTGAAAACCAAAAGGACAGGTAATATGCCTAACAGAGGTGCAGTTGTGCTAACACCTGGCACATCAAACAAAGCTATTGTTGCAGGGTATCATAGCGGGCAGGGGTATGTGAAAGGTGATGCGAATCTGGTGGCGGGGAATATTGTTAGCGGGAAATCTATTTTTGGAGTAGCTGGTTCCGTAAATGTAGGGAAAAAGTGGGGATCTGGTACGGTTGCGGCTACTAAACCCGCTGAAGGCGGGTGCTTGCTCAGCGTTAGGTCATTAGTTTTTCGCCCATCCTTTATCTGGGTGGAGTTTGCTGTGGACAGGATTGTCAGATGGGCTGCCCCAGGCCTATCCCCCGGTTTTAATACTGCGTGGAACACAATGTATTTATACATGTGGGGGTATAGTGGGTCAGATAAAGCAGATGTGAAAACCGACATATCAATAACTCTGTATTCAAATGGTTTTGACATTCACTTTACCGGATTTACTTATCCCGGTGCGATAGCAAAGTGGATAGCGTTTGAATAAACATAGAAAAGGGGGGAGTATCAATTGTCAAAAATTGGTCGGCGCATATATTATGAGCTTGAAACCGGCAATATAGTTCTAGATACCGGTGAATCAAGTGGTTTTGTTACTGAAAGGACGGTTAACCAAGATTTTCAAGAGTTTACATCTTTATCGCAGAGGAATAGAGAGTGTATAGGCATATTATCTTTGGAATACGGTCAGTACGCCCAAGATTTTGCTAGCTGTGATGGCTTTAGAGTTAACCCACAAACAGGCGAATTAGAGTTTAGCTACCCCGATCCCAGCCAGCCGGAACCGCAGGAGCCGGTATATCAGAAGCCGCTAAGCGAAGAAGTCACAGACCTAAAACAAGCAATAGCGGAGTTGACCATGCTAATAGCAACGCCTACCATATAAAGGAGGAATCAAATAATGACGTTTACTAAAGATAGCGGATTGGTAAAGGTATGGGTGAGCTTGATTATGGTTGGAACTTACACGTTAGATCAAGTACCGGTGCTTTTTAACTTGAAGGAAGTTGTAACAGAAGTTGTAAATGGAACGGTTTAACGCCGCATAGGTGTATTTTTGTGCCTAGAAAGGAAGGAGCATGTGAACAGAAAAGAATTCGACTTCTCCGGCATCACAACATGGCACGAGCTAGGTTATACCGGAAAAGGTATCCGCATTGCTAACCTAGAGGGCACAGACCCGTCACTTTGGTTTTTCAACGGCAAAATAAAAGACCCGTTCGGGAATGTATCCGGTGTAGGACGGAACTACCACGGTCACCAGACAACAGATATCCTTCACCAAGTTGCGCCTGATGCAGATATATATATTCTTAGTGGTGCTGGGAGTTACGGTAAAAATAAAGCAGAAGGAAAATTTATAGAACAATCAATTCCCTTCATGGAAAGCGAAGGAATTCACCTCGTCAACGCCTCGCTGGGTGGCACCAACAACCGTATTTTGAATGAGCGCATCAAACAGGCACAAAGCCACGGCGTCACATTCGTTACATCCGCTGGGAACGAAGCAGATTCAGGCGTTGGTGGCTATGCCCGAAGCGGCGTATGGATTGCTGTAGGGGCAGTGCATCTTTCAGGAAAAGGCGAAATATTACATGCCGGGTATTCTAGCATAGACGAAGAAGTGGACTTTGTGCAATTTTCAAACCTCTATGTGCACGATGCTAGACCCGGCTATGAGGACAGAGTATTCCAGGTGCAGGGGACAAGTTTTTCCTCACCTATGCTTTGCGGTATGTTGGCCCTAGTACAACAACTATTTTTAGAAAAGGCAGGTAGAACTTTATATCAAGATGAGTTGTATGAATTTATGGAAAACTACTCTGTAGACCTTTGGGAATTAGGCCATGATACAAAGTCTGGATATGGGCTTTTTATATTGCCTAACCCAGAGAGTATAGACGTGTGGAAGTATGCAGGGAAGGAGGACAAACCCGAGGTGAACAATCCCGAATACATCATCATTCACCACATTGCAACACAACAAGGCGATGCAGAAACCTTCCGCAGGGCACATATGGCCAAAGGCTGGAGGGATATTGGGTATCACTACGTCATCGGGAACGGAACATACAGCGGAGACGGAGAGGTAGAG
>JAAYQI010000183.1 GCA_012519385.1 Candidatus Epulonipiscium sp. | reverse complement strand
TTGAGTTAATTTTTCTGCTGAACCTTTATCCCAAATATTGTAGATACTATTTACACAGGCATTTACCTTACTGCTTTCATCATCAGGAAGTAGGGGATTAACAATTCGTTGGTCAAGTCCCAATTTCCTTCCGTCAGAAGTTATTTTAAGCATATTATCAACAGAGGGGTCAACCTTGTTTGCATGGACATCGGCAGCTCTATCAGATAAATCCTTTACCATTTCCTCTTGTATTTCTGTAGGTTTTACTGCAATGGTATGATAGTTTGTTTTTGGAGTAGGCAGGTCTAATTGGTCTGCGGTTTTAATATCCGCAACCTCTTTAAACATTGCCATAAGTTCAGGCAGATTAAAGAATTTTGAAAATCTTGTCCTTGCACGATATCCTGTACCTTCAGGAGCAAGCTCAATAGCTGTTACTGTTTCTCCAAATGTGCTTGCCCAACAATCAAAGTGAGCAAGTCCGTTTCGTTGTAATGTATTATATTGGAGATACCTCATCATAGTATAGAGTTCGGTCATGGAGTTTGACACGGGCGTACCCGTAGCAAATACAATTCCTTTGCCGCCTGTTAATTCGTCCATGTAACGGCATTTCATAAACATATCACTGGACTTTTGGGCATCAGTGGTGGATAGTCCTGCTACATTACGCATTTTTGTATATAGAAATAAATTTTTGTAATTGTGTGCTTCATCCACATAGAGCCTATCAACGCCAAGTTGTTCAAAGGTTACTACATCGTCCTTGCGTTCTTGTGACTGTAATTTTTCCAGTCTTTGCTCCAATCCCTTTTTTGTTCTTTCTAACTGCTTGACAGTAAAGCGTTCACCACCGCTTGCTTTGATTTCTTCAATTCCTTCTATAATCTCATCAATTTGTTCACGAAGTAAGCGTTCTTGACGTTCAAGAGACATGGGGATACGCTCAAACTGACTATGCCCGATAATAACAGCATCATAATCTCCAGTGGCTATTCTTGCACAGAATTTCTTTCGGTTTTTCGTTTCAAAGTCTTTTTTTGTGGCCACCAAAATATTGGCGGCAGGGTAAAGTCTTAAAAATTCACTTGCCCATTGCTCTGTAAGATGATTTGGTACTGCAAAGAGGGGCTTTTGACATAGTCCTAACCTTTTACTTTCCATAGCAGCAGCTACCATTTCAAAGGTCTTTCCTGCACCTACTTCATGGGCAAGAAGAACATTATCACCATAAAGAATATGGGCTATGGCATTGACTTGATGGGGGCGGAGTGATATCTCGGGATTAATACCTACGAAATTAATATGTTGTCCATTATATTCACGGGGACGAACAGAGTTGAATTTTTCATTATATCTCTTAACTAAGGTCTGACGTCTATCTGCATCTTTCCAAATCCAGTCTTTAAATTCTTCTTTGATAGTCTGCTGTTTTTGCTGTGCCAAAGTGGTGGCATCCTTATTTAGTACACGCTTTTCTTTGCCATCAGCATCTGTTATAGTATCATAAATTCGCACATCTCGAAGATTTAAACTGTCCTCTAATATACGATAAGCATTGGCTCTGTCTGTACCATAGGTAACGTAAGCAGCTACATTATTAAACCCAATGGCATTTTTACTGGTAATATTCCATTCAGCAGTAAAAGGGGCATATTTTACTGCTATTTCCCTTTGAAGCCGGTAGGGGGTATCAAATAGTTCATACATAAAGTGTTCTATATATTCTTTGTCAATCCAAGTTGCACCAAGCCGAACATCTATTTCAGAGGCATCAAGGTCTTTTGGCTGTGCTAGCTCTAAAGCCTCTACATTAGAACTAAACATATCCGTAGATTGTGCTGCTAATTTTGCAGTATGAAGCTTTTCTCTGACGTTACCGGAAAGATATTCATCTGCCGTAACATAATTTGCAGGATGGTTGCTTTCAAGAAGAGTTGGCAGGCAGAAGATAACACCCCTCAGGTCACTTGCAAGTTGTTCTTCGGATAATCCTGTGAGCTTACCCATATATTCCATATCAACCTTCGTTTTTTCAGCTATGGATAGTGCTAATGCCTCGCTTGCAGTATCCACAGAATTTATGGTCATGCGTTTTTTAATTGTACGCTTGTTGAACATATCTGCTTTGGCTTTCAGATTGCCATTTTCATCTACATCTTCAAGGGAGCAGAGGAGATAGTAGGAGTTGTCATCACTAAATGCAAGACTATTTCCACGGCTGTTAATCAATCCATATTTTTCAGTGAAGTTGTCATAAAGAAGATTGAGTGATTCCTGTTCCTCTCTAATGGTTTCTTCACTGTAATCCTCAAGCTGATAACTAATAAGATTGCCCACACATTCTCTTAGCTCCACCAGTCCAGTAATTCGCTCTTTTGCGGTTTGATTAAGGTCAGGTTTTACCATACGGGAGTTTTCGCGGTAATATACTTCGCCATCTAAAAGGGTATAGGAAAAATTCTTTACGCTAGGGTCAGCAGGAACAGAAGAGGAAGAGCTTACTTCCATATCGGGCAGCTCTATTTCTGATATATTACCCTCTATATTTAGAATTGCGGATTTTAATTGCTCTGAAAGTTCAGCGTGGGGGAGGGGAGTGCAAGTGCTTTCCATTCCAAACTGACCGCTTTTCATTTCCATTGTTCCTAAAATCATTTCAGGCTGGTTGGCAAAATAACTATTTAGGGTAATGCCATCTTCGTTAGTGTCAAGGTGTATCCAATCCCTATCCATATCAATGGGTCTATCACGCTTTTGTAAAAATATAATATCGCTTGTAACCTCAGTTCCTGCATTTTTTAAGAAAGCATTATTCGGTAGTCTAATTGCACCAAGTAATTCAGCTCTCTGTGCAAGATATCTGCGGACATCAGAGCTTTGCTTATCCATAGTTCCTTTTGAAGTGATAAAGGCAACTACACCACCTGGACGAACTTTATCCAATGCCTTTGCAAAGAAGTGGTCATGAATAAGAAAATTGTTGTTGTCATAGCGTTTTTCGCTTAGTTTATAGTTTCCAAATGGGACATTTCCAATTGCAAGGTCAAAAAAACTGTCAGGCAACTCTGTTTTCTCAAAGCCAGTGATGGAAATGTTGGCATTAGGATAAAGCTGTTTTGCAATCCTACCAGTTATACTGTCAAGCTCAACACCATATAGATTTGAGCCTTTCATACTATCAGGGAGCATTCCAAAAAAATGCCCAATTCCACAAGCAGGCTCTAATATATTGCCTGTGCTAAATCCCATATGCTCTACGGCACTATAAATTGCTTTTATAACGGTAGGACTTGTGTAGTGAGCGTTGAGTGTAGAGGCTCTTGCCATACTGTACTCATCATCAGATAGCAAAGATTTTAATTGTGCAAATTCGCCACTAAAGCTACTGTTATCCTTGTCAAAGACTTCGGATAAACCACCCCACCCAACATAATGGGATAAAGTTTCCTGTTCCTCTTTTGTGGCAGGACGGCGTTCTTTTTCTATGGTCTGTAAGGTAGTTATGGCTGCTACATTTCTTGTAAATTTATCTCGTTTACTTCCTTCACCTAAGTATTCGTCAGCAATGCGAAAGTTCTCAGCTTTTTCTTGGGGTAATTGTGATTGAGGATAAAGCTCTATCAATCGCAAAAAGCTTTCCCTGCTTTCTGCTCTTAATATGGGATATAGCAGGGATGGATCACGTAAGGTAACATGGTAATCTGTGATTTCCTCAACTAAAAAAGGCGTACCGTTTTCAAGTAATACGGTATCACCTTTGCTATAGGGAATATGATTAGTTTCTTCTTGCTTTAATCCTTCCTCTAGATTTATTATAAGGGTAGGTTGTTCTATAGTCTCTCTTTCATCAACTATAGCATCAGATACAGGTGGTGTTTCTATAATTCCAGCCCTTTCTTGCTGTAATTCTTCAAACCTTTCTTTTTCTTCAGTAGTCATATAGCGGTTAATTGAAATAAGGTAATCAATTCGTTTTGCAACTCTGCTCCAATTCAACAGCAGTTTATCATCACTAACTCTACGGCTGTACAAAATTCCTTTCCCGTCGTGCATCTGATTACTATTGTCGGCTCCAGAGAGGGCATGACTTTTACCTCCGATACCATATTCTTGTTTTATAAAATCCTCTTTTTCTTTTGGACTATAAGACCCTGTAAAGTAATCATAAATTCGATATTTTCCATTTTTAATACCACTTCCACTTGTAAGTTCCTTATCAACCTCGTCCTGTGTAATGAACATGGTGAAATCATCTATATTGGAGAGAGTAGAGGAAAATTCTCGTATAGGTAAATCTAACTCCATAAAACCAGAGAGTAGCTTTTGTGGTTTATGAAAGTGAAAACGCAGGATTGTAGGATCTTGTTCATAGGCAGCATTAAAACTCTGTAATAAATCAATAAATGAAGCTCTTTCCTTTGGATTAATTAATAACTGTGAGATACGATTCGTTGAATCTGGAAATCCACCTTGGAATATTTCTTCTTTGAAAAACTCTTCCCTTGCTTTATCGGAACAATCTTGATGTAGATACCAAAAGGTTTCTGCAAGCTGTTGCCTTTCAAATTTGTCTACAGCTCCTAGTATATCCTGAGTTACATATTGTCCATCTTCTAAAAGTTTCTCAATTGTTTCTGCAACATCTGTCCAACTAATTACTTCTTTGGAAGGAGAGTAGAGGGCAGTTTCCCCCTTAGCAATGTGGATACCATCGGTATGAAACCATATAGATATCTTTTGTCCTTCTATATAAAGACCTTTGCCACCTTGGTATTCTTTTTGTAAAAAATCTGCTTTTTCTTCTATAGATTTATCCTTTTGATAGAATGAAAGTATTTTTAACAAACTACTATTATTATTGCTTCCTGTCCTTAAAATGCTGTCAATCATATTTTGGGACATAGAAAAAACGGAGTGACTGAAAGGCTTATCAAACCTTAAGTTCTCCGTTATTTTTTGTATCTGCTCTTGTTCTGTGGGGAAGAGGGTTAACTGTATATTAATTCCGTCAGTACCATTTCCTCTGCCTGTGCTTTCAGGTTGTTCATGTAGCCCACCCATTCCATCTGATGTGTCATCTTGTCCGGTGGGGTCTGCATTTTCTGCAAATCCTTCATAATTTGTTCTAGCCTTCTGTTGGCTGTCTGGTCGATTTCCATTAGGTGGGGAAACAGCTTCTCTGATAGGAGAAGGGAGTGGAATAATGGCTTCTTGTTCTCCTGAAGATATTGTTTCCTCATTCTTCCGTATTTGCCCAATGAACTCTGTTCCTTGTTGCTTGATAGTTGTGTCAATGTAAGGTCGGGTATCAGATAATCCCCGTTCCTGCTGTAAGTGATTTCGTTCATGTTCCTCGCTCCTTTCACGTTCTACTTTTATAATGGTAAGAGAGATTTGCCTAAATATTTGCTCTGATTGTTCGCTTACTGCTGTACCCAATAGTGCTACGGTATCAGCAGTGTTAAAATCAAAGATGTTTAAAAAATCTTCATGTGCAAAATATCCTTCAGTATTCAATCCGCACCGTTTCATTAAAGTGTATGCTGTACTTACAGTAGCAGCATCTTCAAAAGTCTTTCGGATATTATCCTCGTCATATTCCTCTAGATAGCTGTTTTCTATGAGATACCTTATATCTGATGTATTATTATCATAATACTCTTTGGACATATTTCTTGCAATGTTATAAAAGGCATCAGAAAGAGTATTGTTTTTTACATCAAATTTATCCGTTAGCATTTCTAAAATAGGTTCTTTATGATAATCCTGCATATTCCAAAGAAAAGGGTTTCGGGAATTTTCTCTGCCGACCGTATCTGAAACATCAAAAACATATTTTAGTTTTAGGGTATCTCCAGAAGGGTCAAGGAGTGCAATTCCTTTTGAGCCACGTCGAACATATCTGTTCATGGTATTGTTCCATAGATCATATTCTGCACAAGCCGTGGCATCAGGTCTTTGTGCATAAATCATGAGTTGTTCATGATATGGGTATTTATATAGCCGCCCTACAGTGGTAAGAAAACCCGTCCAATCTTCAAAACTACTGGTAAGACCCTTGGCGGTATTCTCAGCCAATTCTGATAGCAGTTGTAATTTTGTAGGCATACCGTCCCTCCTTTAATTTTTGCAAAATAAAAGCAACTCCGTCTAAAAGATAGAGTTGCACTTAAGTTTGTGTTATTTGATTTTTGTTGTTTTATTTCTTTTTATGGACTAACTCACAAATTGGAATTTATCTTAGTAATGTGTCATTTATTCTTCAAATATTTGATAATCTCATCAACAAGTTCAGGATGCCATGCATCAGAATTAAATACTCCTTTATGCCACATAGAAAACTTAGCCCCTTTATCAGTGGTGCCCCAACCATTACCATAATGAACCAACAATCCCATTGCTTCCATAATCTTATTTAGAGCATTCACGCTTTTAATATTATATCCCATATCCTGCAATTTTTTAACAATTTCCATTTTGTATAAATCTCCCTTATAATTGTATGGCATACTTTGCTCCTCCTTTTTCTTCATCAAAAA
Organism: Candidatus Epulonipiscium sp.; assembly: GCA_012519385.1. GTDB lineage: Bacteria > Bacillota > Clostridia > Lachnospirales > Anaerotignaceae > JAAYQI01. Next base: position 3,895 of record JAAYQI010000183.1, on the reverse strand, counting down.
TTATTAACAACTGATAAAATTCAACAAATTCCTATTTGTTTGTTGATTCATAATTTGTTCGTAATTTCCGAATTATCGAGTAATCTTCAAGCAGTAATAGGTCGGTCTGTTTTTATAACTACTCCATACATCCATATCACTGATTTTCTTAATATCTTCTTCTGTGAGTTCATCTATCGAAATCTCACTTCTTCGATAATATGGCCGTTCATTATATTCATAATAGTCCATTAACCATACTCGCCAAAGTTCTACGCTATCACACGATTCAAGTGCCTTCTTTATGTATTCAATAATCTGTCCGCCTCTTTTAACTGTGTAGTAATTCCAGTCAAGAACGACACCTGAACTCTTATCTGTGTAGTCACCAACTTCATCAAATATCCAAAAGGAATAATTATCATTCGCACCGCCATCATAGATAGTTCCCTCGTCTACATTTATTTCAAGCGGATAGTCCTTTTCTGGTTTTACCTCTGGCAAAAAGCAATCGGCTGCCAAAAATGTACAATAACTCATAGCCATATCCTCCGCAAATTCCTGTTTGTTTATGCTATTCTACTATAAAACCAAGCTAATCTCAATAAATATCTACTCAAAATCAGAAATCAGGTCTGCAGTAATGTTTTCAAATTCATCATCACTCATAGCATCTATTTTGTCCATAACTGATTTTGAAAGCCCTAAGAGTTCGGTTTCATCTTTTTCTAAATGAGTTTTCATTTGAGCAAGCTCAGAAAGCAATCCTGTTCTTGAGCCTGTATTGTAGATACATATTAAATTCATTTCTTCTACAGTAAATTTACTCATTAATCATCGCTCCTTTTCTGCACCTATTTGGGGTGTTTTTTTCTGCTTATTTTTCTCTATAAATGGCTTTGCTTTAAGCTGTTTTACTACAGAAAGTTTCTTTTCTCTCTTTTCTGATTGCTCTGATACAGTGGGCATATTATTGATAATGCCATCTAATTGGTTGTAATTTTGCTCTACCGATTTTTCAGCAGTTTCTAAATAATTTCTTTGAGGTAGAAAGTGGGGCTGTTCAACAAAACCAAAGCTGTCAACATAGTGAGAGGATACTCTGTTATTTGCCTTTAGGACAATTATGTCACTGATAGAGAGGGAGTGCCCTTTAAAATCAGCAGTGTGGTTTATATTAAACTGTTCATACAATTTATTAAGGGTATGGTCTTGATTGCCATTTAAATAAGGTAGAAGACCAGTATAGACAAGCTCATAATTATCGTGTTCTACAGAAAGTCCTGATTTTTGTAATCGCTCCAATCCTTCAAAACGATAATCCCTGAGTTCTTCGCCACCTTTAAGTTGATAAATGGCAAAGGAGTCAGATGGAGTTTCTAAAAATCTATGTTCAAGCTCCGTTACAGAAAGCTTTTCCATTGCCTTAATTGTTTCATAGTCCTGTAGGGCTACCCAGTCTATACGCTGAATGCCAAATATTCCGCTGTGATTATCAATTTCCTCACGGTCAAGTGCCATTGCTTCAGTATCATCTTCATAAAGCAGGAAAACTGCTAAATCCTGCTCAAATAATTCTGCGGCACGTTCTCTTGATAGAGGTAGCATTTCATCATCTAAATATCCGTAGGAGTTACGGTCGGTAATGCTTATATTAGGATCAGGTAAAGGGTAGGCATGTTCTTGTATTGGCACATTAAAACTAACACCTTGCTTATTAGTAACCTCTGTAAAATTATAATCCGTTTCCTCATTCAGCACTGATTTGGCAGCATTATATGTCTTTGTGGTTTCCAGTACACCATGAGTTTTAAATGAATATATTTCGTTTATATTGATTCCGTTAATAATCAAATGGTCTAACACTTTTATTCCCAGAATATTACCGGTCTCCTTAAGACGTTCAGTAATATTAATATCCTCTGTACTAGGAGTAAGATCTCCTGATGGATGATTATGACATAAGATCACGGAATTAGCTTTATTGATAATAGCATTCCTAAAAACTTCTCTGGGGTGTACGATAGAGCTGTTAATAGTTCCAACAGACACAACTTCGTGGTCAATGACACGGTTTTTGGTATTGAGAAAAGCTACAACAAATGCCTCTTTGTCATATATTTTGTCCATCACAGTATGAAAAAAGTCGGATGCAGCTTCAGGGGAATTAATTATGGGGTTTCTTGTATTGATGCCGCTACTCATTCGGTACAAATCAAGAAATGCTTGGTGCTTCTCCCGTTGAACAGAAGTAGTAAGGAGCTGTGTGGCATTGTCTACTAAAGCATTTAGTCCTTTTTTTTGAGCATATTCCATAGCATCATCTTCCTTTACACCGATAATTCTTGAAAAGGCTTGAATATAGCGAAGTTCATCAGTATTTGCCATATTCATTCACCTCCTGACTTCCAGCTAAGTCTATAAGCAGGAATAAATCTTGTAGCTTTTCGATAGCTACTTCGTTAGTGACATATTCTTTGGGATTTTCCCTAAGCTTTAATATATCCTCGGTATTCACTTCAATATCTAAAAGAATCTTAATCAAATTTTTAATACTCATAATCTACCTTCCTTTCCTTATCTGTTTATTTGCTGGAAACTCCATTTTAAAGGTTACATACTTACCACCCGTATCATCAATTAAGACAATTGCATCATAGGTTTTACCAGTCTTTTCTGAATAACATCCTGTGAGCTTTACTTTGCCGTTTTTCAATAGTTCTGTTGTAACGGCTTTGGTAAGACTTTTTTTCTTTGAGATAAAAAACTTATTCTCTTTCCAGAGGGCGAAACTACAGGATTTGTTTAGACAGCAAAAACCTTTCTTGTTTTCTACTACATCATTACTACAACGAGGACATTTGCCAATGCTTTCCAAAGTTGAAGGAAAGAGTACATCGGCTCCTTTAATTGGTTCATAGGTCTTTACAAGATTATCAACCATTTGTGAGATATCCTGCAAAAAGCTATCGGGAGAAAGTTCTCCATGCTCAATTTGATTTAGCTTTTCTTCCCATTCAGCAGTAAGCTGTGGAGATTGAATCGCCTCTGGCAAGACAGTAATCAAAGAAACACCCTTTGGAGTTGGGAAAAAGTACTTTATCTTTTTATCTCCCTTACGTTCTAAAAGCCCGGTTTTAATCAATTTTTCTAATATACCTGCACGGGTGGCAGGGGTACCTATGCCTTTTTGCTCAATATCTATCAGCGCCTTGTTGGCATTTTCCATTGCTGCAAGAATCGTATCATCTGTAAAATGCTTTGGAGGACTGGTTTTGCCTTCTTTAACAGTTGCCTTTGCTTGAAAGATTTCTCCTTCCGTGATTTTAGGTAGGACTTTAGTATTTTCAACCTGCATTTTTTCATTTTGAATAGAAGGGGAGAGCTTTTCAATACTGTGAAATCCTTCGGTAATAATGGTTTTGCCCTTGGCAGTAAAGTCTATATTATTCAAATTCGTTTTTACAATTGTTTCTTCATAGATACAATCCTCGCCTACGGCACATAATAAACGCAGTGAAATGAGTAACAAGATTTCACGCTCCCCAAAGGGAAGTGAGGCAATATCATAGTTTTGTATACTCATGGTAGGTATAATTGCATGGTGGTCATTAACTTTGCTGTTATCCGTCACCAGTTCCATAGAAACAGTAAAACTTGTGTCTTGAGACATAAAAAGACCTGCGATAGCTTTTATCACAGGGGGTGTATTTTCGGATATATCAGATGTTAAATAACGGCTATCGGTACGAGGGTAGGTAACAAGTTTTTTCTCGTACAAGCTTTGAGTGTTGGAGAGGGTTTGTTCAGCAGTAAAGCCAAGTTTTCTGTTTGCTTCTCTTTGCAAAGTGGTTAGATCGTAGAGCTTGGGAGGCTTTTCTGATTTTTCTTTGTTTTGTACACTCTGAATGATAAT
>JAAYQI010000182.1 GCA_012519385.1 Candidatus Epulonipiscium sp. | reverse complement strand
GCTATCAGAGAAGGCGGAAGAACAGTTGCTTCCGGAGTTGTTACAGCTATTACGGAATAAAAAAAAACTTCTATGAAATAATAAAAATAAATAGCCGGGAAACCGGCTATTTTAGTTCCTTTTATCATTATTTTTTTTATTGACACGAAAAAGAAACTGTGGTAGCTTATATAAGTACCCTTAAAATCATATGATAAAGTTGAGCATATTATGTCATCATATATAGAAGTATAATTTCACTGGGAGGTGTCGAAAATGAGAGTAAAGGTTACTTTAGCATGTACTGAATGCAAACAAAGAAACTATAACACTACAAAAAATAAAAAGAATGATCCGGACCGTATTGAAATGCAAAAATACTGTAAATTTTGCAAAACTCACACACTCCACAAAGAAACAAAATAATTTCTGACCAAGGAAGTGATTTTTAATGAATAAAGTTGAAAAGCCTAAAGGACAATCATTAAAGTTTTTCAAAAATGTAAAAACTGAAATGAAAAAAGTTGTTTGGCCGACAAAAAAAGAATTAGTAAGTGCAACCGGAGTCGTTATCTTCACATGTATAGTTTTTTCCATTGGTATATGGGTTTTGGACTCCATTTTTAATGGTGCACTTAAAGCTGTATTGAGTATAAATTTATAGTTGAATGGGAGGGAAGAGTGGAATCACTCGATTCTACTCCTTGTTATGTCTGAAAACGCAAAATGGTATGTTGTACATACATATTCTGGACATGAAAATAAGGTAAAAGCAAATCTCGAAAAAATAGTTGAGAACAGAGGTATGCAGGACATTATTTTAGATATAGCAGTGCCCACGGAAGACAGAATAGAATTAAAAAACGGGCAGAAAAAAGTAAAAACTAAAAAAATGTTTCCTGGATATGTAGTAGTTAAAATGCAAATGAATGACGAGTCCTGGTATGTTGTGCGAAATACGCAAGGTGTTACAGGATTTGTTGGTCCCGGGTCAAAACCTATTCCTCTGACTGATGAAGAGGTAAGAAAAATGGGTATTGAAAAAGTATTTATTCAATTGGATGTTGCGCCTGGGGATCATGTCAAGGTAATATCAGGACCTTTTGAAAACTTTATGGGTACTATTGAAGAAATAAACACTGAAAAGCAAACCCTCAAGGGATTGATTTCAATGTTTGGAAGGGAAACTCCTGTAGAGTTGGAATTTGGTCAGATAGATAAGCTATAAAGTATAGATGATAGATGATAGATGATAGATGAGAGTTAATGTGGATTTTGCCTATGCAAAATCATCCTCCAATCATAAATCATAAATCATAAATCATAAATGAACAAGGAGGTGGAAATATGGCTAAAAAAGTTGAAGGTTTTGTAAAGCTGCAGATACCGGCAGGGAATGCGACTCCGGCACCACCAGTAGGTCCTGCTTTAGGACAAAAGGGAGTCAATATCATGGAGTTCTGTAAGCAATTCAATGCAAAGACTGCTGATCAGCAGGGAATGATCATACCTGTTGTTATAACAGTATATCAGGACAGATCATTTACCTTCATAACTAAAACACCACCAGCTGCGGTGTTATTAAAAAAAGCAGCAAATATAAAAAGTGGTTCTGGAGTTCCAAATAAAACAAAAGTAGCCACAGTAACAATGGATCAGGTTAGAGAGATTGCTCAAATCAAAATGCCTGACCTAAATGCAGCAAATATTGATAGTGCTGTAAATATGATCAAAGGAACAGCACGAAGCATGGGCATAGTCGTTAAAGAATAATAACGGCTAAGTGGGAGGTCAAACCGCTAATACCACGAAGGAGGTTAATAAAATGCCAAAAAGAGGTAAACAATATCAAGAAAGTACTAAATTAATAGACAGAACAAATCAATATGACGTTAAAGAAGCTTTAGATCTCGCTGTGAAGACAGCAAAGGCGAAATTCGATGAAACTATCGAAGCTCATATAAAGCTTGGTGTCGATTCCAGACATGCGGACCAACAGGTAAGAGGTGCAATCGTACTTCCTAATGGAACAGGCAAAACAAAAAGAGTGCTTGTATTTGCTAAAGGTGAAAAAGAAAAAGAAGCTTTAGCAGCCGGTGCTGAATATGCCGGAGGAGATGAGTTAGCTCAAAAAATCCAAAGTGAAAATTGGTTCGATTTTGATGTGGTTGTAGCTACACCTGATATGATGGGTGTTGTTGGTAAATTAGGACGTATTTTAGGTCCAAAAGGATTAATGCCAAACCCAAAATCAGGAACAGTAACCTTTGAGATCGAAAGAGCTATTAATGAAATCAAAGCAGGTAAAGTTGAGTATAGATTGGATAAAACAAATATTATCCATGTGCCTATAGGAAAAGCATCTTTCGGAGCAGAAAAACTGTCTGAAAACTTTACAGCTTTATTGGAAGCGATTATCAAAGCCAAGCCTGCGGCAGCTAAGGGACAATATTTAAAAAGTATTTCCGTATCAAGCACCATGGGCCCTGGTATAAAGATCAATCCGCTTAAAGTAATGGGCTAAAAATATCTATTAAAATTGAATACGAACCGTAGACAGCAGGTACTGGAAAGTTTAAATATCCTGCCGAGGTACTATATATAATAATAGGCCTTTCTCTGTTCTACGGTGGAGAAGGCTTTATTTATTGCCTGGTTTAAAATCTACAGAGGAGGTGGAAAAATGTCTGTAAATCAAGAGTCTAAAAAAGCAGTTGTTGAAGAAATCAAAGGTAAACTTCAAAATGCTCAATCAGCAGTGGTTGTAGATTATCGCGGACTTACAGTTGAAGAAGTAAATGCATTAAGAAAGCTTATGAGAGAAGCAAATGTAGATTATAAAATATATAAGAATACTCTCATGAATTTAGCCGT
>JAAYQI010000181.1 GCA_012519385.1 Candidatus Epulonipiscium sp. | reverse complement strand
TACCTTGAAAACTCGGCTTAACTATTTTTTTAATGTATCATAAATCTCCTAATGTTGCAACCATAACCGCTTTGATGGTGTGCATTCTATTTTCCGCCTCATCAAACACAACAGACTGTGACCCTTCCAGTACCTCATGAGTCACCTCATAGCCACGTACCGCAGGTAGGCAGTGCATAAAAATGGTATCAGCCTTTCCTGTTGCCTCCATCAATGCTTCATTCACCTGATATGGGCTTAAAAGCTGTACTCTTTCTTGCATTTTATCTTCCTCACCCATGGATGCCCACACATCGGTGTAAATGATATCGGCATTTTTTACTGCCACTTTCACATCGCTAATCACTTGAATACTGCCTTGGCTTTCTTTTGCATATTCCCTACAAGTATTCAGCAGTTCTTCCTCAGGATATAATGCCTCAGGTGCAGCAATCACATAATGCAGTCCCATTTTTGCACAACCAATCATTAAAGCATTGGACATATTGTTGCGTCCATCTCCAACATATACAAAGGTAAGCCCTTTTAAGTAGCCAAAATGCTCTTTGATGGTCATAAAATCAGCCAGTACTTGCGTAGGATGGTCCTCATCTGTTAAACCATTCCACACAGGCACACCGCTATACTTTGCTAAGGTTTCCACCGTCTGTTGGGAAAATCCACGAAATTCAATGCCATCAAACATTCTTCCCAGTACCCTAGCAGTATCCTCCACTGTTTCCTTGTGGCCTAGCTGTATATCGTTTTTCCCTAAATATTCAGGGTGTGCACCCTCATCTGCGGCTCCCACAGTAAATGCGCATCTGGTACGGGTGGAAGGCTTTTCAAAAATCAATGCCACGTTTTTATTTAGCAAATGCTTTTCAAAAATTCCCCTTTTTTTCTTCTCTTTTAGCTCTATGGCTAAATCCACCAAGTACTCTATTTCCTCTGGTGTATAGTCCTTTAATGTTAAAAAGCTTCTTCCCTTTAAATTTACTCCCATCTACTTTTCCTCCTATTCATTCGTTTCCTTTTAAAACGTAAAAAAGGACTTACGGAACCTAGGCAGTAGAATGTTCTACAACCTAAGTTCCCTTGTCCTTTCCCTCATTTATTATTTGTTTCCTTTTTCATTGGTACGACGAAGGAATTTATCCAACTCCACAATGGCACGACCATGGATTCCTTCACCGATTTTATCAATCTCGTCATATGCTTTTACCTTAAAGGTTAAAAGCTTTCCTTTTACTTCGATTAATTCCGCAACAACACGCACCTTCATGCCTACAGGTGTAGCTGCCAAGTGAGATACTTGAATACTTGTTCCAACGGTATCATAACCCTTTGGTAAAGAAGGAAGTACTGCATTTAAAGATGCTCCTTCCATCCATGCAATCATTTTTGGTGTTGCCAAAACTGTTACTTGCCCACTGCCAAAATGAATTGCTGTATCTGCTTCTGTTACAATGTACTCTTCTTCCAACATCATTCCTGGTGTCAAATTAAATTCCATTTTTATCTCCCCTTTTTATTCTTTGGTTTCTTCCACCGTAGTTCCTTCTATGATTTCTTCAAAAGAAGACAAATCTGCTTCTTTTTGTGTTTCTTCCGTTTGTGCAATACCAAGCACTTCGCTGCGGGTTTTCTCATCAAAAAGTGCTCTAAATTCCTCACCTGTCAGCTTTTCTTTTTCTACCAAAAGTTTTGCAGAAGCATGAAGAACTTCCATATTTTCACGTAAAATACGCAAGGCCTCATCATATGCTGTACTTACAATGCGTTTAATTTCCGCATCAATGGTACTTGCAATCTCCTCGCCATAATTTCTAGCGTGTGCCAAATCTCTGCCGATAAATACTTGGTCGCTTTCATCCCCAAACTGTATCGGGCCTAATTTATCACTCATACCGTATTTGGTAACCATATTTCTCGCCATAGCAGTTGCTCTTTGAATATCATTGGATGCACCTGTCGTAACATCCTTCAGCACAATATATTCCGCCGCACGTCCGCCTAAAAAGCTGATAATTTCTTGCTCCATTTGTAGCTTTGTCATATACATTCTATCTTCTCCAGGCAAAGGCATGGTATAGCCGCCTGCTGGCCCTGTAGGAATGATAGAAATGCTATGAACAGGGTCTAACTCGCTCAGCAGTTCAAATAATATGGCGTGACCGCTTTCATGATATGCGGTAATAAACTTTTCTTTTTGAGAAATAATACGGCTTTTTTTCTCTGTTCCGATACCAACCTTAACAAAAGCCTTTTGGATTTCTTCCATATCAATAAGCTTTTTATTGTTTCGGGCAGCCAGTAATGCCGCTTCATTTAAAAGGTTTGCTAAATCCGCTCCTGTAAATCCGCTGGTTGTTTGTGCCACTACTTTTAAGTCCACCTCAGGTGCAAAAGGCTTGCCCTTGGCATGCACACGCAAAATGGCTTCTCTGCCCTTCACATCAGGGCGACCCACATACACTTGGCGGTCAAAACGACCAGGACGTAAAATAGCAGGGTCTAAAATATCCGCTCTGTTGGTTGCCGCAACCACTATAACACCTTCATTGATGCCAAAGCCGTCCATCTCTACCAACAACTGGTTTAAGGTTTGCTCTCTTTCATCATGACCGCCGCCAAGGCCTGCACCTCTGCGTCTGCCCACGGCATCAATCTCATCAATAAAAATAATACATGGCGCACTTTTCTTTGCTTGGTCAAATAAATCTCTTACACGGGAAGCACCCACACCTACAAACATCTCCACAAAGTCAGAGCCTGAAATGCTGAAAAAAGGTACTCCAGCCTCTCCTGCAACAGCCTTTGCCAATAATGTTTTACCAGTACCTGGAGGGCCCACCAAAAGTACTCCCTTGGGGATTCTTGCCCCAAGTGCCATAAACTTTTTCGGTTCTTTTAAAAATTGTACCAATTCTTCCAATTCGGCTTTTTCTTCATCGCATCCAGCAACATTTTCAAAGGTAACCTTATTTTTTTCATCCATGGTAACCTTTGCCTTACTTTTGCCGAAGGACATCATTTTGCCGCCGCCACCGCCCTGCATCTTCTGAAACAAGAAGGTAACCACCAAAATCATAATAATCATCATCACCAAAGATGGTAGTAATGCTGTTAATATGTTGGTTTTGGGAACGGTAGGCGTTTTTACCTGCAAATCACTGCCTTGTTCAATTTTTGAATCCAGCCTTTCTTGGAAAGTAGAAACACTGGGGATATTCACACTAATAATTTTTCCATTTTTTAAAATAGCCTTTGCAGTACCAAAGTTGTCTGCATCTGTGCTTCGTTTTATTTCGATTTCTTTTATATTTTCTCGTTCCAGTTCTGTGATTAAATCTTTATATGTATAATCAACTTGTGCTGGATTTTCCACTCTTTTTCCCGCATATGCCAATAAAAATAGTATGACTAAAAAAATCACACCATACATTCCGAGAAACTTCCCATATTTTTTCAAGTATGTCCCTCCTTGAGTATAAATTTGAATGTACAACAAAGTATTCCCATAATAAATGCCCAGTTAATACATAATTTTAACATAGTTAAAGCAGAAACGCAACGGACTAACCAAGAAAAATGCCTAGGCTTATGCTTATCTGCACTATAGTAATAGGGTGAAGACAACGCCTTCACCCCTTTTTATTCCTATTCCCAGTTTATCCAAACGGCGTTCTCTTTATTCCTCAACAAAAGAAATCACACCGATATAATCGAGATTGCGGTATCTCTGCGCATAGTCCAAACCATAGCCTACAACAAAAGCATCAGGAATGGTAAAACCTGTATAATCCACATTCACTTCTGCCACTCTACGGTCAGGTTTATCCAACAAAGTACAGATTTTTAAACTTTTTGGCTTTCTTGCGGCCAAAATATCATACAAACAGCGTAATGTTCTGCCGCTGTCAATAATATCTTCCACAACAATTACATTTTTACCTTCAATAGGGTCATTCAAATCCATTAAAATTTTGATTTCTCCGGAGCTTTCTGTACCATCTCCGTAGCTGGAAACATCCATAAAGTTCATGGTTACAGGTACTGTAATTTTTTTAGCCAAATCAACCATAAATACTACACCGCCCTTGAGCACACATACCAGCTCGATGGTTTCACCGGCATATTCCGCCGATAATTCTTCTGCAATTTCATCAATCCTCTTGCTAATGGCCGTTGCTGTAATGAGGGTGTCCACTCTTTCCTTCATTGTTCTCCTCCCAAATCGAAATCCACACAATATTTTTTGTTCGGTTATCTGCATGAAATTTTGCTGATGTTCTATAGCCTGCTACCCAGATAATTTCTTCCTTGCAAGCAATCAAAGGAATGCTATCTCTTTGTGATGCGGGGATTTTTTCATCAATGAAAAAATCCTTCAGCTTTTTTTCATGACCGCCACCGATAGACAACTTGTCTCCTTTTTGCCTGCTTCGGCAGCAAAGAACATCTTTTATTTTATCATAATCAAACTGCTTCGTACAGATTGAAGGAAAGTTTCTTTCTTTTTTCTCTGCATTGAACGATAATTTTACATATTTGTTTACTTCTTTTATGAATATTGTTTCTTCGGGCTGCATTTTATAGCAAAATCCTTGTGTATTAGGAATATTGTTCAAAAACAGCCTAAAGTTTTCGTACTGAATAACCCCGCCAATACCATTGGGCAGGCTGTTTTTTTTGCCTGTTTGTTTTTCCATCAATGCTTCCAAAGCTAAAATATGCTCATAGGAGATATCCTTCATCCTTCCATCCAGTAAAAAACACGCCTGTCTGAGCACTCTCCTTCTAATAGCGGGGTGCATTCGCTTCAGCAATGAAATATCCAAAAGACATTCATCCTTTTTCTCGCTGAATATCCTTGCCTGGGCCAAAGCCTGCTCTGCCTGGGTATGAAGATAGTCCTCCTCTAAGGTAAGAATTTGTGCGGTTTTGGAAATATGCTCTTTTGTTTTGACATTAACTTCCTTTTCTAACCAAGGAATAAGCTCTAGTCTTATTTTGTTTCTGGTATAGCAGGGGGTTGCATTGGTTGCATCGGTGCAGTAGGCTAAGCCTTTTTCTTGGCAATAGGTTTCAATTTCTTTACGAGAGCAAAATAATAATGGGCGAATCACATCTTCATGCACAGGGCGCATACCGCATAGCCCTGTTAAACCGCTCCCTCGGCAAAGATGCATGAGTACCGTTTCCGCCTGGTCATCTTGGTGGTGTGCCACAGCAATTTTACCCCCAATGGGCAATTCCTTGCGAAAAGCCTCGTACCGCAAATGCCTTCCTGCCTCTTCCTCACCGCATCCTCGCTTCTTTGCCTCTTTTGCCACATCAAAGTGGAATATGCTATAGTCCACATTCCACTTTTCACATAGCTTTTGCACAAAAAGAGCATCGCTATCCGCCTCTGCCCCACGCAGTCCATGATGCACATGCACCACCTTTAGCCTAAGCTGCAATTCCTCCCGCATTTCCCATAAAGCATGAAATAGTGCCACAGAATCCGCTCCGCCCGATACACCAATCACTAAGGAATCTCCCCGCCGTATCATATGATATTCTTCTATTGCCTTCTGTATTTTTTTTCGTAACATTTTCATTCTCTCCGAACTGTAGGAAAATTATGTATTCTCGCAATTTTCTTTCAATGTACACGAAAATGAATCAAAAAACAACTCTTTTATTTTTTTATCTTCTTTGCCAAAAGCGTGCCGCCATAATGGTCATATCATCCCGCCTGCCTTCTGTTAGTGTTTTTTCTGCTTCCATCAAAATAAAATCCGCCACATCTTGGGGATTGTTACTATGAAAATCTTCAAACTTTTCTGTTAGCCATGCCACATCCGCTGCCGCTCCTCCCATAATATCCGTAATGCCATCTGTCATTAATAATATCATATCTCCATCTTTTAAAAGCATATCGTTTTTATCAGGAGAAATCTGTTGCATAATTCCCACAGGTAGTGTTTGAGAGCGAATGGCAATCACTCTGCCTTCCCTCAAAATATAGGCAGAGGCGGCACCGATTTTCATAAACTCAGCCTTACCAGAATATAAATCCACACTACAGATATCCATGGTAGCAAAGCGTTCTTCCTCGGAGCGTAATAATAATGCAGAATTAATCATTTTTACCGCCAGCTCAATGGTAAATCCCGCCTCCATAAATTGCTCCAATAATTCCATAGCAGGCTTACTTTCTTCATAGGCGGCTTTGCCTGTACCCATTCCGTCAGATAATGCCATAATGGCCGTTCCTTTTTGTGTTTCAATAAAGGCGGCAGTATCTCCGCATACTGTTCCATCTTCCTTGGGGCGAGATGCCGTAGCTGCTGTAAGGCGGTATCTGTTTTCTTCTACCATAAGCAGTTCACAGGTATGATTTTTCTTACTGTAGCAGACACTTTTCCCGCCTGATTTTTGCATAGGCTTGCCCAATACTTTGCTCACAATGGGTATTGCTTTTTTGCAGTTGGCACTTCCATTACAGCCTTTCCATACAATGGTTACCTCCTGCCCTTGTGGGTACTGCCTGCCTTGTGCTACACGGATTTCTTTCACGCGCAATCCTTCCTGCTCAAGCCTTGCGGCAATCTCCTGCTCCTTCCCCTCCAAATATATATTGCGTACATCCAGTTCTTTTGTAAAATCCTCCATAATTTGACCAACGGCAAATAACTGCTGGCTCACCAGCCCACGGCATTCTCTTAGCTTGCTTTCCCATGTTCGTTCCAGCCGAAATTTTTCATAGGTACGGTTTATGGTATCAATAAAAAATTCCTTTCGTACACAATTCTCCTGAAAATGCTCGGGCATCTGATGCAGGCTCACCTTGCCCCGCCGTTCGCATAAGGAAAAAGCAGAAAATGTCATCTGATACGTACGGTAACACTCCGTATCCCAGCAATAAGCAGTCATACCGCAATTTTTACAAGCTTTATCCCCAATGGTATCTATTAAGTTTGTAATATTTTTTTTATCTGGCTTTCCTTGTCCGCTTTCCTGCTGAAATGCTCTCCCAAGCCCATAAAAAGCCTCCGCAAAATCGTGTATTCTTTTTTCTGTCATTTCCTTCATCTTTAAAAAATGCTGGTCCTCCTCTGGCATCATCGTACCGATATCATAAGAGTTTAAAACGACCAATGCCTTCTTAGGAATCAATAAAAATACTAGTATCCCCAGTACCAATCCTTTTATAAAGTTAATCTCCAGCATAGCATGATTTTGGTAAAATAGCAGTAGCAAAACCGCACCCAAAAAACCAAAGCCCGAAGCTATCCTGCCCAGTTCTTTTAACCCTCCGCTAAATAAACCTCCAAGGCCAAAAGCACAAAATAAACCCAAGTCTCCTTTTCCGCAAAGCAGTAAGGAAAACCCTAACAACACCCCGCAGGCACTACCCATGCCTACACCGCCTCGCCATCCCGCCAGTGTAATGAGAGCCGCCGCAGGAATCAGCATAAAAGGGATGTTTAAAATAGGTACGGTTATCTCCGCCGCCCCCGCAATAGCTCCTCCCAGTACAATGGCGATACTGATAAATTCTTCTGTTGTGATTCTTCTGCGTTGTGTTTTGTCTTGAAGAAATAATATTCCCCGCTCTGTTATATAGGTAAGCAAAAAAACCGATACGCCTTCAATCCCTGCAATGCAAAGATAAAAAATCGAGCCACCATTCCATACAGAAAATAATACTCCTGCCAAAAAGATTGCCGCTCCACCCAATAAGCCTTTTTGCCACGTTTTTGCTTCCTTTAATTTGCTGCCTATTCCTACATGTATCACCAAGCAAAAAATAACTGCCCCTATGTACTTTGCCCCGTGAGAGACCCCACCCCAAATAAGTCCTACACTTACTGCCGCCGCTACTGGATAAAAGATATTTCCTCTCAGTAAAAATGCCGACAAATATGCAATACCCAAAGGGTTTAACAGCCCAAATACTGTGGTGTTTCCCCATAAAAATCCCAAAAAATATACAAAAAAGCTTCTTCCCCAATGATCAACCAAAAGTGATGTCTTTACTTTTTTTTCATAGCTTTGACTAGGCGGCAATGCCTTGCCATAGATAGGGCGCTCTAGGGTAATCTCCGTTTTCTCCATATTCCACCAACCTCCATATGCATCATTGTACCGTTTGATGACTATTTTTTTTGTCAAAGTGTGGAAGTAAGATTCGTATTATTCCTGCATGGTTTTTCATGGAGTATAAAAATAAGACAAAAACCTTCGGCAATTTTTCTTAAATTGCATTCCATTAAAAAAAGCCGGCCATCTGCCAGCTTT
>JAAYQI010000180.1 GCA_012519385.1 Candidatus Epulonipiscium sp. | reverse complement strand
TGGTGTCCAGTAGCTCAAAAACTGATGTAAAATTGCATTCAGCTTGGCAAAAATACTGCCCGCCGTTGTTGTACCTCCTGTATCGGCTGTACTGCCTACCTTGTCTTTGATATCGGTTACGTTGGTACTCACTGCATCTAGCGTAGTCTTATCTGCCACCTCACCACCTAAACCCGAACTGGCAAAGGCCGCACGAAAACTTTCTGCGGAAACATTCCCTAAATTCTTATCAGCTTTATAATCTAATTCGGATGCTAGTTCTTCGATATCCTCCTTCGTAGCAAATACAAGGCTTTCATCCATAACTGCCGTCACTTGTTCCGCATTTCCGTGGTATACATTTAATATAATAGTTTTCTCATAGAGCTCTTCTTGAAATAGCGGGATATATTCTGCCATATTTCCTGCATTACCATAAGCATATAAAATCTCGCCCAAATCTGGATCTATTGCAAATAGTCCTAGCTCACGATAATAAAACCCACCACTCTCACTATTACTGAAATTTCCATACACGCTGAGTATTCCTGTTTCCTTAGGCTTTATTTTTCCAATGGCCACTGTTTTCCGATAATGAATTAGTTCGTTCAAATCTTCTATGGCCTGTCCTGTCAGATTGCCATCACCAATAGCAAACCTAGTAAAAACTATCTCTGCCCCAGCACTACCCTTTGCAATCAAATTTCATCCTCTTTTGGTTAAATATACTTTTCCGATTGCCAAGAAAATACCTCCTTTCCTTAATACACCATACTTAATTCTTCTCTGCTGCCACTGTGTCCTGCAAAGCCTATGTAAACATTCATATTCTCTGTCAATAAAACTTGTATTCCCAGAAAGTCACTGCGAACGTTTTTGATTCCTTCTATTTGTCGTGCAAACTCCGTTGCCTTTTCTCCTGTAATGGTGGCATCCGTTGTGCATACCGTAAAAGTATACGGCCCGCTTGTTTCTTCTTCAATTTCCGCATAGCCTAGCACTGTTTCAATAATTTCTTTCACTGCATCGGCCGTCCCTAGCTTTGCATACCAAAAGAGACTCTTTCCAATCAATTCTCTTTTCGTTTCTAATGCCATATCCTCTGAATAAAAAGGTGTCCTTAATTCCATTGCCAAATAATCGCAGAGCCTATCATCCCATTTCTTTGTATAGAATATGGATATTTTATCTGCCGCAGCTATTAATTTCTGTATTTGACGGTCAATGGCATAGCAAAAGCATTGTATCTCTACGTCTGTAGCAAAGTTAGGCGGGAGAATAGATAATAAACCACCATCTTTTAGTTTAATCATCTTCCATCCCTCCGTAATTCACTGCATAAGAGGATTTTCTCCGTATAGCCATTGGGTAGCTATAATAAATATAACTTTCTTTCATATTTATTAACCAGAGTTTATTTTTCTATTTGTATATTGCCGCAAAACTGCCTACCTACCACGTATAGTTGGTACTGTCCATTACTTAACGATATTTCATTTTTTCCTTCTTTCAACACTTTGGAAATAATATTATCATCTTTACTATTTGCTGCAAGAATTTTAATATCTCCAAGATCCTTTTCTACAGATATAATGATAGATTTTTTATCATCAGAGACTTCTATAGTATCAAACATTTCACTACCACATAAAAACAGGAAGGAAACTCTTTTTCTGTCATTCTCGTCTAAAGTACTAGAAGCCATAGCAAAGTTTTTTTCACTATACTGTTCCAAAATCAATTGTGATTCATAGTTATAGATTTTGTTGTTTGTTTTCATTGTAATAAAACTACCTAAAATCGAGAATAACGCTACCAATCCAACAAAATACATTACATATTTCATCTTTATAATATTAATCTCCCTCCTTGTAAACAATTTTTACTGTTAATAAGTACTTACTCTTGCTGATGTGATATCCCATCCGTACATATCATGACCTTCTTTATGGATATAAACGCTACTATATTCTAAGCCGATAGAAAATTTAAATCCATTGTTGCCAAACTGTCCATTCCCCCATGATACAAGCCCCAAAATTGTAGATGCAACACCTAAGCCTGGAATAAATTTTGAACCAAACTTTTTTGCTATTGCCTCAGCTGCTGCATTGACAGCTTTTTTCTTCATGGCTAAGGTCAAAGCTCCTGCACCAGCCGAAGGTGCACCTAATGCTTGGTTACTTACTTTAACCTCATAGCTTCTTGTTTCTCCTACTGGATAATCAGGAATCTTTATATTCGATAATTACTACTTCCATTAAATTTCCTTCCCCATCATCAACATATAAAACTTCTTCATTCATTTTAACTCTAGCCACATTATTATTGGGTACTGTGTAAGCAAATGCACCTGTACTTGCTCCAAGTGTCATAACAAAAAACATAACTTAATGCCACAAATCTTTTATACATATAATTTTAAACATTACTTATCCTCCTATTTTCATTATTAACCTATCTACCTATTTGCCATATTTTTGAGTGTTTCAATAAATTTTTAGCAGACAGATTTTATACAAACATAGAAGCGATAGCGCAAAGCACCGAAAAACTTTAATTCTATCATCCTTTTCAATTACTAAGTCCCCCTCTTAGTAATTGATATTACACATCTCTACCCCCGTCTTAATAATTGATATTGCACATCCTTAACCTTGATGAAAGTTATCCTATCACCATTAATGACTGAATTCAAGTAATATGCGAAAAAGGGCCTATTCAGGGTAAAAATAACTATTTAGTGATATCAAAAACAATATATTCATGCATACTTCCTTTTTCAACTATAACTTAAAAATAATTCTACCTGTTGCAAAATTTCCTTTTTTAATCTTCCTACCGTACTATGAGACACATTAAGTTCCAACCCAATAGCAACATATGATTTCTTTTTCTTATGGTAGTACAACTCCAAAAACATTTGAGCTTCTTCACTTAGTAATTTAATAAAATGGCTTAACTTAGCTGTCTTTTCTTCCAAAAGCCGTATATCAGTTTTAGTATCAGCAATTTTTTTATTGATACTATCTAGTTCCTTTTGCAATTTTTCATATTCAAAATCAATTATTTTCTCAAGGCCACATACGCCACTTGTTTGCACTATGGGTTTGTCATAGGATACACTTTTCATAGTATCCTCAAAAGATATATTGGATTGGTTCATATCGTTTATTATTTCATCTCGTTGTACTTCGTGTAAAGCCAGCTTTTTATATAGCCAGTTTAGCTGATTCAAATCTCTATAATCGGTCAATTTCCTTGATGTTGGTTTTGATTTTAGGCAAAAGATTAATATCTATAGCTTTTACCTCTGCCAGTTCCTTAATATTTTTTATCACAGGTATCTTTGCATTCTGCACTGCTTTTATAACAGCCTGCTTGCCGTACTTTTGCAGTATTGCATTGGCATCCTTTTCACCTAAGTAGTCCTGCATCTGCACAACTTTCACTTTTTGCGTTAGTCTGTTTTGCAGTTCTTCCACCAATGTGATTTTCCCTTTTTCGCAGTCTCCAAATACAATCACTTCTTGAAACTTATCTATCCATTCTCTCACATGGCGGTACCAGGTAAATCCATTCGCCCCTGTAGGTACGGATACGGCATTAGGGATACCGCATTCCGCAACCGTTAAACTATCTATTTGCCCTTCGGTAATGACAAGGGTATCAAAATTTTCGCATTGTGCCATACCAAAAAGAATAGGCTTTGTATCTTTTTCGCACCATTCCTTGTTGCCATTTCCGTTGTACTTTATATGTCGATATTTGATGAATTGACGGATATTGTTTTCATCATGGAAAGGGAATACCAAAATATTATCGTTATCGGTACGGGTAGTAATTCCATACTTTTTTGCAATTTGCTCACTGATGCCACGGCTTTTTAAGTATTCAATCGCTTTTGGCCTTGTGATAATAGGCTTCTGAGGCAGTTGGCGGTATTCCTTTATCTCTCCAAAATCCAAAGGAAATTGAAAGTCTCTGGCAAGCTCCACAAAATGCCCCTGTTTATCGCAGGAAGCACGAAAGCATTTAAAAGTGCCATTGACCAGATTAATGCTAAAAGTGTTTTTATCGTGATTTCCACCATTGCAGTATGGGCAACGCTCAAAAAAGAGCTCATCCCCTTTTTGCTTTTTTTGTGTCTGAAATGTATTAGCAAAGTCAAAGATATCTGACTGTTTCAACTCATAAAACATTTACCTCATCCTTTCCGCCTTTATCCTTTCCCATTCCTCCATGGATGAAACCCCTGGTGGAAGTTCTGTATTGGGGGGATGTGATACACTTACCACTACCTCATCATCCCAACATCCTGCATTTAACCAACTTGCAGGATATGGAATATACTGCCCTCCGTCTTTTTGCCAGTCTGCACTTCTCTTTTGTACCTCAAGGCTTGCTAATACCTTTTCCAAGAAATCAATATCTGGCTTTAATTTCATAAATGCCTTTTCCGCTTTATCTTTTGCACGTTTCTTTGGGTATGCCTTATAAAACTTTTCAAAATACTTATTGAGCAGTTTTTTCTTTTCGATAGAACTTAATTCTGGCTCTCGCTCTTCGTCAGAAGAGCATATATATGTTTCTTCTTTATTTTCATAAAGTCACCCCTGTTCGTAAGGATTTCTAATATCACTCGCACCAACCAAATAATCAACCCTAATATTTAACTACCATTCTGTCGATGCTATACAAAAAGGTTCTTTTATTTCCCCATTTTTCATAAGTGCTAATCTAAATGGTATGTTATTTATGTTATATTTGTTCCGCTACTGCTCCCCCTGCCAAGCAGGATAGGTCAAATATATTTTGTTTTGTGCCATACTGTTCTCCTCCTTTTTTAATTGATTTAAAATAGCAGTTATGCTATCATTAACGAAAGTAGTTTTTGTTATCTGTCCTTTTGGGATTGCCCTCCCGAAGGACTTTTTTATTTCTCCATAGCTTGTCCAACCAACAAGGCCCCAGATGGGGCTTGATTATTTTTTCGCATTTTGCTTTTTTTGTGCCTCCAACTCTTCTGCTTGACGTTTTCTTAAACGATAATCAAATGCTGCAAGCTCCCTCAAAAGACGTTGTTCCTCTTGGGGGCTCTTGTTTTCTGGTTCACGGCAAATTACTGTATATACTTTTGTCATGACGGCCTCACCTCCAATAAATATATATTCAAGCACTGGTTGTACATATTTCTACAGTTCATCCTATTTCTAACACACCGTATATTTGTCGAATTAGTTACATTGCATTTCATTTTAAGAACTCCTATACTGGTAAATACAGGCTGTGACAGAAAGGAGGGATTTTTATTAAATGGATTTATCAAAGTCCAATAGGTAATATTTATATTGTCAAAACTTTAAATGCTAGGTACTCAATAGTTATCAATGAAGTGCTTTATGGCAGCTATCAATCAGCGATTGCCGCCGCTGATGATGTATATACCTTTTCCACTGGATGTTATGAGTGGGATAAGCACTGCACTGATACAGAGTATCAACTTCATGTACCTACAGATATTTACGAATGGAAGCGTATAGGCTAATCCTCAAAATAGCTTGAAAATTGTTTAAGCTGCAATCGTTGTAACCGTTCCATATCGCAACCAATTACATTGAGAATACGAAGATTCTTTTCCATATCAGTAGAATCTTCTGTATTCTCTTTTGCTTTCTCTAAAATCCTACTTGCGTAAATCTCCAAAACCTCTAAACTTGTGTTGATAACACTTTCCATCTTCTTGCTCATGTTATCCCTCCTTTTTACTACATCCATTTATGCCCCTCTGCTAACCACCAACGCCACACCTTCTGCCATGTATAAAAACTTTAATTGCTCTTGTAACGGCAGTTTCTTTTGATTCTCTATGCATTCATGGAGAATTTTTTCTTTTTCCTGCAATTCATTAATGAATTGATTCCCTTGCTCTATCATATTTACTTTCATAGAATCCCCTCCTATTTGCAATAACATTATGTATTACTTGTTATCAAAACAATATCATTTCGAAGGTGATTTATCAACATAAATATTAAATATTTTTTAATTTCGTTGTTGACTTGTAATCATTTATACTCTATATTGAATATAGGAGGTGCGAAAAGTGAATAATCGTCTTAAAGAATTAAGAGAAGCATTAGATTTAAGTCAAAATGAATTTGCTAATAAATTAAATCTTCAAAGAAATTCAGTTTCTTTAATAGAAAACGGAAAGAGAAATTTATCCAGACGTACTATAATTGATATTTGCGAAAAGTTTAATGTAAATGAAGAATGGCTTTGTAACGGCACAGGGGAAATGTTTCGGAAAGATGAGAAATCCCTCATTGATAAGCTAGCAGAACAATATCAAATAGATGATTTTGTAAAATCCTGTTTGGAGACTCTGGTAAAAATGGATTTGGAAGATATGAAAGTATTGTCAAATTATCTAAAAGACGTGGCACAAAATTATGCTATGAAACAATCTCATGCAAGCCAACAGAAAGAAGATACACAAAGCAATTTATATACTTTAAAATTAACAGGCAGAGGCGGCTTAATAGAAACTACTGTGGATAAGGATGCCCTAATCAAGGCTGCCAAAGAAGATGCCTTAAAAGATGATTCTGATGATATGGATATATAAAAAAAAGCAGCATTGACAATATAAATTGCTTTGCTGCTTTTTTTATTGAATTGTGACATAAAATTTGAATTACCACAGATTTTATGATATAATTATCAAAATATAAATAATCTATAACTTTGGAGGATATTTTATGGCAAAAAAAGAAAAACAAGCACCGAAAAAACTGCAATTTTTAGTTCTAGTATTATGGGTTATTATCATTTTTAGCTTCTGTAGTCCTAAATCCGATTCAAAAAAAGACTCTAGTAAAGCTACATCAAAAACAGAAGAAATAAGCACAGATTCAGATATTACTTCTTCAGAAACCTCAAAAGATGAAGATAATAATACTACGGATGATACTGAAGAAGAAAACACCACAGATTCTTGGGAATTAAAACATGGAGAATTAGTATCTTTATATTCAAACCCTGATACAGGAACAGTTGTTATCAAAGCAAAGATAAGCCCATCTGGAACAAATAACTTAACCATCAAACAAAATTATTTAAACATGGAGGATTATGTGCGAACTGGTGGTGGTGACGCTTATAATGAAATACAGTATTGGGCTGTTGCTGATATGACAAACGGTGAAGAATCTAAGGTAATAAGTTTTACAATGGATAAAGATTTAATTGATAAGGTTGCTGATGGAACTATTTCTGCAACTTCATTTGGAGATTATGTAAAGGATTTATACATATTACCTAGTCTTTTAAAATAATAAATTGTAATTATACAATATATTACACTTTTTTATTATATAATCTAAAATCATATTATTTTCCAGTCATTTCATAATGATATGCCTAACCTCCATACAGTAAAATTTACAAATGTAGCTAAATTTTATTGTATGGAGGTTTTTTTATGAATTATTATGAGCATTATAAAATTGCTCGTGATGCGTCTTGGAGAACTATTTTGGAGTGCGGAATAACAGCCTTGCCAATAAATATGGTAAGTGTAGCAAAAAAATGGGATTCCCATTGCACAAATATTCCACTTGCAGCCTAGTACAACTATTCAACGAAGATGTTCAATCTGGGGATGGTTTTATCACTCAACTTGATGATAAAAAACATATTTTTATTAATGATAAAATTCATTATATAGGTTGAAGGCGTTTTACCCTTGGGCATGAGTTAGGCCATGGTATTCTTAACCATCCACTGGATGAGATAAAGTTCAGAAACTCCGAGTATGACAATCAAGATGATATTTGTGAATTTCAAGCAAATATTTTTGCCAGAGACCTTTTAGCACCTGCCTGTGTTCTAAAAGAGTTAAGGATAACTACTGTAGAACAAATTATGAAATTATGCAATATCTCCCGTGTATCCGCAGAATTACGATTAAAACGCATGCATGAGTTATATAAACGGAGAGCGTTTTATACAAGTCCATTGGAAAGAGCTGTGCTAAAGCAATTTCAGCCGTTTATTGATACATATTGGCAACAACAAAAATAATTATTTAAGTGCACCTTTCTTTACCCTCTTGTTTTTTTATGATATATTAAAAATATGAATCTCTAAAAGAAAAATCATGGAGGTATTATTATGACAGAAGAATCAAAAGAATTATTATCCGCTATGAAAGATATGTTCGATGTTTTAAGTGGCAAAATGGATACCATAGATTCCAGACTGACCCAAGAAATAAAAGAATTAAAAATGGAAGTAAAGGAAATCAAAATGACCCTCGAAAATGAAACCAACAAGAATATTCAGCTGCTTGTGGAAGGTCATATGCAAAATGCGGATAAACTGCAACAGTTGGATGCCATTAAAGATGATGTGGAATATCTTAAACTAAAAACCGATGTTGTAGAAGGTGTTACCAAGCTGCATAGTTACGATATTAATCATCTGAAGAAAGTAAAATAAAAACCCGCCCTGGTAAAATAATAAAAAGCCTCTCCTGTATCAACAGGAAGGACTACAAGCAAGCAGGGTTTAAGGAGGATTGTATGATTTACATATACGCACGTCAATCTATTGATAAAAAAGATAGCATATCCATAGAAACACAAATTGAATATGCCAAAAGAGAAATTTACGGGGAAGATTTCAAAGTTTATCAAGATAAAGGCTATAGTGGTAAAAATACAAACCGCCCTGCTTTTGAACAAATGATGGAGGATTTGGAAACAGAGGATGTGTCAAAGGTAGTTGTATATCGTCTTGACCGTATCAGCAGATCTATCGTAGACTTTGCCGACTTTATAAATACCCTTGAGGAAAAAAAGATAGCTTTCGTATCTGCCACAGAAAAATTTGATACCTCTTCACCTATGGGTAAAGCTATGCTTTATATTATCATTGTTTTTGCTCAGTTAGAAAGAGAAACCATTGCAGAACGTGTAAGAGATAATTACTATGCGAGGGTAAAAAAAGGAGCATTAGGCGGTGGCCCTGCACCCTATGGCTACGATATCGTTAGGCAAGTAGTAAACGGTACAAAAATGTCAGTCTACAAAGAAAATGATGATATTGAGAATGTGCGTAAAATATTTGAGCTTTATAGTTCCCCCAATACATCACTAGCAGACGTGCAAAGATATTTAATTGAGCATAATATAAAAACTACTTCAAATAAGAATTGGGATAATGTGAAACTAGCAACACTTTTGAAATCCCCTACCTATGTGAAGGCAGATATAAGCATTTACAATTACTATAAAAGCAAAAAAGCTATTATAGCAAATGAGCCAGAAGAATTTGATGGCAAAAAGGCTTGTGTATTGGTTGGAAAAAGAAGTGCAAACACAAGAAAATATTCAGACGTTACAGACCACCTACTTGCTATTGCTAATCATAATGGCATCATTGATAGTGATACTTTTCTTTATTGCCAACAAAAATTAAACGAAAATAAGCAGATTAAAAACTTGCATAAAGGTAAACATAGTTGGCTCACAGGCTTTGTTAAATGCGGAAACTGTGGGTATTCTTTTTCTGTTCGGAACGGTGTAACAAAAGATGGCGAGATAAAGTATTTTGCTTGCAGTGGAAGGTATCTGCATAAGGCGTGTGACCTTAAACAGACACATAGAGTTGCAGATGTGGAGGAATACGTAGAGAAAGAAATCTTAACTAGAGTTGAAGAAAAGAGAAAGTATGCAGTTGCTGCGCCTCAGGAAGCAAAGGTTAAAACATTAGAATACGATAAGAAAATAGCGGAAATTGATGTTAAAATCAATAATCTGATTAGCAGCCTTGAAGATGCCACTGGGGCAAGCATGGCTTATATCAATAAAAGAATTAAAGAACTTGATGAGGAAAAATTAGCCTTAATCAATATGCATTCTGCGGAAATCAAAGCAA
The DNA here is from genome assembly GCA_012519385.1 of Candidatus Epulonipiscium sp. GTDB lineage: Bacteria > Bacillota > Clostridia > Lachnospirales > Anaerotignaceae > JAAYQI01. The sequence goes on along the minus strand of JAAYQI010000180.1, from coordinate 27,233 downwards.
ACAAAGAGAAAGCTTTTTTACCCGATTTTGATTATTACAACCTTTCGTTTGAGGATAAAAAGTATCTTGCAAAGCTGATGATAGATAAAGTAATTCTATCTGACCAAGTAATCGAGATAGTCTGGAAATAGCATAAACTCAAGGGTTTATTTTTGTTTCTAGACTATCAACATCCCATTGAATTATATGATAGTTATTTTCCCGTGCAGTTTCAATCACCTTATTATCATATTCGCCAAAAGGCGGTCTAAATAAATCCATTTCATACCCCGTAAGGTCATATACCTTTTTATGAGTATCTAGCAATTCCTTTTTTATCTGCTCTTTGGAAAGCTGGCTCATATGAGGATGCGTAGCAGAATGATTGCCTAAATCATGGCCTGCTTCTGCAATCTTTTTAACCTCCTCAGGATAATCATCCACCCAATATCCACACATAAAAAAAGTGGTTTTAACACCATTTTCCTCTAGTATCCTTAATAATTCATCTGTGTCGTCTGCTCCCCATGCTGCATCAAAGCTAATTGCTACTTTCGGCTCTGGCGTATCTACACAATAGATAGGCAACTTCCGTTCTGCCTTGGCAATATGTACTTGAAATACGGTTTTTGCCGCAGGTGCAACAAATGTTACGGCAATGCCTGCAAGTAAAAGAACTCCTATAGCATACAAAATCCTTTTTCTAGAAAAAATCTTTTTTCCAAATAATTGCATATCTCTTCTCCTTATTCTAATAGTATTCTATTCTAATATATTCCTTGCATAAAGGAAAATATGTTACCTTATAATCCAACATAAGCCAATTCTATCAGTCTTTCCCCTTTAAAAAAAGCACCTATTACCTAAATATACCCATAGATAAAGGTGCCTTCCACTTATTTTTTCTCTTATTCTTAGTTTCATTTTAGGTTGCCTCTGCTGGAGGAGGAGTTCCTAATTCTTGATATAACCGTACAATTAGTAGCCATGTATTGGGATCAATAACATCAATCACTTCATTAAAATGTCTTTCTTGTAGTGCCCTTACTGCCTCTAACATTGCATCATCAAAAATTCCTGTCACGGTTACTCTTGGTAAAGATGGGTCAGCTTGTGTAATTCTTTCCAAATATTCCTGCATTAAAATTACGTTTTTATCCCCCATCCCTCTTGATAAAAGATATCCTGGATAATGAGGTTCCACACCAAAGCAGTCTGCTGGTAATCGATTCAAATTGTTTCTGTATTCTCTGTCAAGCACTGCATATGTTTGTATTCCCACTACGCCGTCTAGTATTAAATCAAATTTTGTTTGTATTGCCAAAACTGCCTGCGTCGTTTCAGGACCAAAGTACCCAGTAAGTTCTATCTTGGGAATTTCATCGGGATAAAGGCAGGCTAAGGCTCTGATGTAATACTGTAATAGCCTTACCCAAAATCCATAATCCCCTTCTTGCCAGCTTACCGCAAAAGGACTATCAAAATCTCCTGGCGCAATTCCTTCTGAAGCCAGTTCACCTAAGCCTTTTACTGCATTAAAAACCTGCTTGATTTTATACCATGTTGCATTTCCTACAATACCATCAGGTGTTAAGTTAAATATTTCTTGAAACCGCCTTACAGCCGCCTCTGTTTCCACTCCAAAAACACCCTCTTCGTCATTGCTTATCAAGGGAATAGAGGGGTAATTTTTTCGAATTCTATTTAATTCATTCTGTATTATGCTTACATCTCTGCCAAAACTTCCTAATCGTAATGGATATAACGGGTACGATTCAAAATTTGCCCTTACAGGAACATCTCGCAGAATGTCAATATCTTCACCATAATAATATTGCAAAATATCGTAAGGACCATATCCCTGCTGTGCCAAAGGAACAGTTCCCCATTGTAGAAGACCCTCACATTGTGTTACCCTACCATCGCAATAGGCAGTAAAATAAGGCTGTATTTGTCCCCATCTAACAACATAACTATTAAAAATCTCATCCACAATTTTGCTGATATTTTCAAAAATTTCTCTATCTTTTACAAATGCCTGATCAAATCGAGTAGAGTTTGTTATGTCAAAGTCATATCCTCTGCTTCTATACCATTCTGTATAAATGCGGTTTAATGCAAAGGTAATTTGAGCATAGATATTAGCCCTAATGGCACTTTCTGGCCACGTTGGATAAATCTCGCTAGAGGCAACATTTTTAATATAATCTGTAAATGATACCACAACATCTTCTGCTGGCTCATCTGGCTCCCCAAGATGTACTTTAATAAATTCGGGTATAAAAGGCTCATACGGCCTGCTGATTACAACCAATTTATTTTCACCTCACTTTTTTTGTATCATTTGTATGGATTTTGTAGAAGTAACTCCATCAAAAACAGGGATATCATGAATATCTTGTCGCTTCATATTGGGTGCTTTGATGATAGCACTGTAGACACAGGATTGATTTCCTTTTCTAACATCAGATGCATCAGTACACAATGTTGGAAGTACAATAGGATTTGTTATTCCCAAATGGTTGGTTCTTACACACTTTGAAAAAAAATAGGAATCATAAATTTCCTTTGCAATTACAATTTGAGCATTTTCTATGGGTATTTTCTCTCCTGCATCATTTTCATAATAAACGTGGAATATAATATATCCCACCTTTGTATATTCATTCATATATGGTTTTAATGACTTCCAAACATGGGGATTATCGTTAGGAAAAGGCTTTGGAGAGTTTGTTTTATTTTCTTCTTGCTGAGACATTATTACTTCCTCCTTACTATATACAGAAATTTTCCATTTACATTTGTAATTAAAATAATTATATTAATGCAATGCCATATTAAGAATGTTATTTTAAAACAAATCCAAATCTGTAGCTTATTGCTCCTGTTATTTGGTTTAATAACAGCGGAAAACTTCTTTCATCAGAAAGGATTCTAGCTTTCACTCCATAAAAAAACCACTAAGATGTTTTATAAAAAAATATCTCAGCGGCTTTTATTTTAATTAAAATTATAGCTCTGTTATCTCATGGTATAGCTCCACATGGCTAGGTTCCTTTTTGAGTTGATTCATTTTAGGTACCAAAGATAAAAAATGGGCACTGTTATTATGAGCCTTTAAGGCACCTGCATCCTTCCATAACTCAATATAGCAAAATTGATTGGGATTATCCATGCTTTCATACAATGTATAGGAGATGCATCCGCTTTCCTGACGGCTTTTTTGTTCCATTTCTCTTGCCAATTTCAAAAATTCTTCTCTTTTTTCTGGCAAAACATTGCTTTTTGCAACTACTATAATCATACTGATTCCTCCTTTGATTCCATATCCAATGAAAATAGCCTTGATGTTTTATAACAAGAAATTGCTATAAAAATACAAGACTATTTTACTATCCATTATATATTACAGCTTTTTAAAGAATCAAATTTATCTGTCATTTCACGTGTTGGAGGAGCATCCATAAGACTCACAACCACAATCATAATCACAGAAACAATTACACCAGGTACAATTTCATAAATGCTGAAAATTCCACCTAGAGATTTTAACATTCCCCAAACAATAGATACCGTACCACCACTGATGACACCAGCAATAGCTCCCTTTCTTGTCATTCTTCTCCAATAAAGTGATAATACAATGGTAGGGCCAAAAGCAGAACCAAATCCTGCCCAAGCATAGCTTACTAATTTAAAAATACTACTTTCAGGGTTTAAACCAATAATAACAGCAATAATAGCAACAACTATAACTGTAATCTTACTAATCGTAATTAATTGTTTATCGGTTGCTTTGGGATTAATAAATGCTTTATAAACGTCTTCAGAAATAGCCGAAGCAGTAACCAATAGCTGAGAATCCGCTGTACTCATGGTTGCAGCTAATATAGCAGATAATAATACACCTGCAATCAGCGGATGGAATAACTCTAATGACATTCTCATAAATACAGTTTCATGCTCACCTGCCGCCAAAGGAGGATTCAAATAAGCAATTCCTAAAATACCTACTAAGATAGCAAAGGCCAAGGAAACAGTTACCCACACCATTGCAATAATTCTTGCAGGTCTTACCTCTTTGGAAGAACGAATCGCCATAAACCTTGCCAGAATATGAGGCTGACCAAAATAACCAATACCCCATCCCAAACCAGTAATTACAACAAACCAAGAAATATTATCTCCATTTGGTATAATATCCAAAGAACCTGGATGAAGGGTGCTGGCAGTTTCAAGTGCAGGCTGGAATCCGCCCAGCACACGTGCAGCAACTACAGGTATTACCAATATTGCTATAAACATAAGTATTCCTTGGAATAAATCCGTCCAGCATACCGCTTTAAATCCGCCTAAGCACGTATAAATCACTACAATCACTGCACCCAACAGCAGTCCTTGCATATAACTCATCCCAAATACGGTACGGAATAGCTTTGCAGCCGTAACAAAGGCAGAGGAAGTGTAAACCAGAAAAAACACCAGTATAAATAATGCCGTTACAATTCTAAGCGTTCTACTTTCATCCATAAAACGATGTTCAAAATAATCTGGCATTGTAAGTGCATTTCCACAAATCTCCGTATATTGGCGTAAACGTTTTGCTACAAACAACCAGTTTAAATATGTACCAATGGCAAGTCCAAGTGCTGTCCAAATAGCCTCCTGGGAGCCAACAGCAGATACATATGCAAGCCCTGGTAAGCCAGTCAAAAGCCATCCGCTCATATCGGATGCCTGCGCACTTAAAGAAGCAACCCAAACATTTAGAGAACGTCCTCCCAGAATATAGTCAGACATATTCTCATTTTTATTGGAAAAGTACATTCCAATGGCTACCATAAGTAGGATATATACAGCGAATATAATAATATAAGTCATATCCCTTTTTCCCTCCTGTTTTGATAGTATAATGTTAATCAATCAGCAAATGATGTATGGTTTCATAGCATAATTTGAATAATAAAAAAAGGTGTCTTAAAAAAGCCACCTGATTTCAGACTAAAAAAGTTCTATTCATATAAATTAACCAGAGTGGGGGGTCAATATCTAATTGTAAATCCATGCACAATCAGAAGCCTCCATTCCTGCACATACTTGTCAGAAACCCCCCTCGACTTCTTTTGTGAACTATTTGCTAAATTACCTGTTAAGGCACTAACGATAATTATACCGTTAACCTAGCTATTTATCAAGACCTTTTTAAGAATTCTTTAAGAATCCTTCAAAGGAATCTATTTTTATCAATAATATTATAAAATCAGCCAATTCCGCCATAGAAAATTCCCATCACATAGACAAGCAGCGTTAACCCTACAAAAACATACTTTGTCATTGGCTCAAACCATGCTCCCAATGATTTTTCTCTGCCCATTTGCACCTGTGCTTTCACAAATTGGGAACCACATACCCAAAAAAACATGATTCCTGCCAATAAAGCTCCCAATGGAATAATATAAATAGATACAACATCCATCCAAACCCCTACTCGGTCACCACTTTCAATTAGTATTCCAACAAGTTGGGCAATTACAGCAATAATGATTACAGATTTTACTCTGGAAAATCCAAATTTTTCCTGCAATGCTTCTATAGGCGTTTCAAAAATATTGACCAGCGATGTAACTGCTGCAAAAAATACAGCACAAAAGAATATAATTGCAAATATTCTTCCAGCAGGCATCATTTGAAATACCATCGGCATTGTAATAAACATCAACGGAGGCCCTGATGATGGGTCTAACCCAAAGGAAAATACAGCGGGGATAATTACAAATCCCGTAAGCAAAGATGCAAACGTGTCAAACATAGCAACATTTTTTGCACAGGCAACAACATCTTCTTTTTTACTTAAGTAGCTTCCATATACAATGGTACCAGAACCCGCTAAAGATAAGGAAAAGAATGCTTGCCCTAACGCAAATACCCATGTTTTAGGATCTTTCAGATAGGACCACTCAGGATATAATAAATATCTAACTCCTTTAATGGCATCGGGTAACATAAAAACACGTATTGCCATCAATAGAAATAAAATATAAAATGCCGGCATCAGAACTTTATTTAATTTTTCAATACCTCCAGCAATTCCAAATGTCATGCATAAAAAAACAATACATAAACCAGCAATATGCCATCCTATACTGCCATACATTCCAGCAATCTCGCCAAAATACGCTCCTGCATCCGCATTCATTGCCGAACCTGTAATAGAACCAATCAAAAACCGCAATATCCATCCAACTACCACAGAATAACCAATACCAATGCCCAGTGCTCCGATTACGGGTATAATTCCAATCCATTCCCCCCAACGGCCACCTCTCATTTCCGATGCCTTACGAAATGCTCCTAAAGGGCCTGTTTCCATGGCTCTACCAAATGCCATTTCCCCGACCACTCCAGAAAATCCGATTACACCAACAAATAAAAAATATGGAATTAAAAATGCAGCTCCGCCATATTGCCCCAGTCGGTAAGGAAATAACCAAATATTACCCATGCCTACAGCAGAACCAATACAAGCTAGAATAAATCCTACTTTACTTTTAAACCTGTCTCTATCTTTTCTTGTCTCATTACTCATAACTCTATCCTCATTTACCCTTTCCATAATATTTCATTCTTTCCTATTCTACACCATACTCAGATAGAAAGTAAAGAATAATCCTATGGTTTCGTTATAATACTCACATTTCTAGATTAATAAAGAATAATCTCTATATTTATGGTACTGAATAGCATAGAAGTAGAATATACTTTTATTATGATATTCTTATGTATATATTAAAAATAGGTGGTGAAAATGCTTGAACATTCATGTTGTAAAACCGGGAGAGACCTTAATGAGTATTGCACAGCAGTATGGTACTACTCCCCAAAGAATTATAACTGACAATAACTTCGCAGACCCCAATATGCTTACTGTCGGACAGGCTCTTTTGATATTGACACCTGATGTGGTACATATTGCAAAGCCAGGAGATACCTTAGGAGGAATTTCCGTCATGTATAATACCACGATACTTTCTCTATTGCAAAACAACCCTCATTTAGCCACATCCCCAATATTATATGCAGGAGAACCAGTAGTAGTATCTTTTTCCGATGAAAAACGTAGGTCCATTACCGTTAACGGCTATGCGTATCCTTACATTCATCGTGATGTACTGCTAAATTCTCTGCCCTATCTGACTACTTTGACCATATTTGGCTATGGGTTTGATGAAGAAGGTAATTTAATTGGTGGTATAGATGACCAGCCATTGATTAATATGGCGTTGGAATTTCAAACCGCTCCTATTATGCTTTTATCCTCCGTTTCAGAAAAAGGTACCTTTAGCACAGAACTTGCTAGCAAGCTATTTAACGATTATGATATGCAAAATAAATTGATAGAACAAATTATTGCCACAATGAAACAAAAAAAATATAGGGGCTTAGATGTAGACTTTGAATATGTACGTCCAGAGGATAGAGATGCATATGTTCAATTTTTAGAAAACATTACAGAAAAATTGAATGCCCAAGGGTTTAGTGTCAATGTTGACTTGGCACCAAAAACTTCTGCAGATCAAGAAGGCCTGCTTTATCAAGGGCATGATTATGCCGCATTGGGAGATATTGCAAATACTGCTTTGCTAATGACATATGAATGGGGATATATGTTTGGCCCTCCTATAGCGGTAGCACCGTTAAATAGTGTGCGACAAGTAGTGGATTATGGACTTACAGAAATACCTGCAGATAAAATTTTATTGGGAATACCAAACTATGGCTATGACTGGGCTTTGCCCTTTATTCGAGGAACAACAGCCGCAGTACCTTTAGGAAATGAAGAAGCACTCGCTCTGGCACAGTCTGTGGGGGCAGAAATACAATTTGATGAATTAGCACAATCTCCTTTTTTCCGTTATTATGATGACGATGGCAAAGAGCATGTGGTTTGGTTTGAAGATGCAAGAAGCATACTGGGAAAGTTGAATTTATTATCTGAAAAACAATTAAAAGGTGCAGGATATTGGAATTTGATGCGTCCTTTCACCCAAAATTGGCTATTGTTAAACGCCCTGTATGATATTGAAAAAATTCCTATCACTCAGTTAAGTCAATAAAAATAAGGCTACATCCTCCTCCAAACGTAAAAGGAATGGTTCTATGTTTGGAGGATTTTTAATTGCTTCATAAAACAGTTTTTATATGTAACTATACTATTGATACCAAAAAATGGATTCTCTTTTATTTGGGAAGGAAAACTATAAATGAACTCTTCGTTTGAACGCTCCATAAAATTTAGAATGTGGGGATTTATTCTTGCCTTTCTATGTTTTAACTTACCAATGTATTTTTGATGATAAAATCGATACAATTATTCTAATAGTAGCTTCACTTGTTTGTTTTGACCAATATAATGCCCCTATTGCAAATTTGATATTAGGATAAGTCCAAGTCCACGAAAACTTGTGCATTGTTAAAATGCGGTAAAAGCCTCCAATAAGGCGAGGTTTTATTATCACTCCCTTCCCTGCATAAGTCATAACATAAAAACTCCCTTCCCTTCCGTTTTTTCACGGAGAAAAAGGAGTCTTTCTTTTTTCTATCAATATGTTTCCCTATGTATGAATACTATTTTGCTTTTTTCAGAGGGGAAATGCGAATTTTGTCTTGTGCCACACCTGTTTTTCGCTTTACAATATCCTCAATTTGAGCGATTTCCGCATCGGTAAGTTCTGCCTTATCTACCACTACATCCACGGTTTCATCATCAATGCGAACATATGCCTCTTTAAATCCTTTTGCTTCAATCATAGCTTCTGCTGCTGTTTCTTTTTCTACTCTTTTTTGCAGTTCAAGCATATTATCTGCACATTGCGCTTTCTTTTCTTCTTGCACATTGTTGTTATTCATCATTTCTGTCAAAATATCCTTTTGTTTTGCTCTAGCTTGCTCTCTATCTAATTTTGCCTGAGCAAAAAACTGCGTAGAATCTGAAGTAACATTTTCTGCACTTACAAATACTGCCGCTCCATCTCCTGTTGTAGCAGAAGCTTCCGCTGTAATTGGGTCTAACGCTGCCACAGCATCTGGGTCATCATCAGGCAATGTTGAAAAATCATCCAAAATAGCCACTGCATCTCCCTCATCGGTTAAATTCATTGCGGTCTTACTTTTTTCGCTTCCTCTGCTTTCTGTAAAATTTAAGTAGCCCGCTACCGCAATCATCACCGCCAAAGCTGTAACAATTACTTGATTTCTTTTAATCATAAACATACTATTTTCCTCCCCTATTTCATTTTTAATATTGCAATTTTATGCGCAGGTACATCCAACAATGCCTGTGCTGCCAAAGTAAGTGCATTGCGTACCCTTGCATCTTCACCGCCTTGGGCAACAATCACAACACCTTCTACTTGAGGAACCGTTTCTTTTACTACAAAAGGTGTTTTGTTTCCCTTACCATCTTCAAGCATAACCACTGTATTTTCCTGTTTGGTATTTTCCGATGTTTTTATGGTACCTTGAGACATTTTTTCCTCGGTATGGCTATCCTCCACTTTTTCTTCTTGTGCTACTATTGATTCTGCGCCAGAGCGAAATGTAATCATTACCTGCACCTGCCCTGCACCATCCACTTGCAATAAAATTTTTTGCAGCCTTTTTTCTAGATTTTCTTCTTTCCCATTTTGCAGTTGTATGGTGTCTTCCTTTTGCTCTTGGATAGGAGCTTTATTTTCCGTTTCCTTTTTTTGAAAAAACGTATCCCCTGCCAGTAACAACAACACTCCCACTGCAAATATAGTTAATAAATTCATTCTAGTTTTTTTATTTTCAGGCTGAAATAATTCCTTTAAAAAGTTTTTTTTCTCCATTTCACACACAACCTCTCTTTTGTGTCTTGTTGGACTTTTTCTTTATTTTGTGTATTACGAATCCACATAAACCGAAATAGATTCCGGGGCAATATGATAACTATCTGCCATGTACTTTTTCAACTCCTCTCCGTTCGGGCAGTTTCCAAAAATTGTGACCGCCACAACATTACCGTAATGTATACTGTTGCTGTCTTTTTCTACTTCTGTTTGAACTTGCAAGTCTTCTCCAAATTTTGTTTGGATATCTTGTGTAATTTTTCTATTTACCTCCTGGGTGTAGAGGTCTTGTACGGTCTCCTCTTGTAGTTCTTCATAATATTCTTCGCTTTCTAATGTGATATTGCTTTGTAAAAGATTCATTTTTTCAACTATCTTGCTTTCTATTTCTTCCACATCAAAATGGACGAGGGAAAGCATGGGCTTTGCCATTACTGTCAAAAGCAAAATTCCTGTTACAAGATGAATATATTTTTTAAAACTATTATCCGGCATCAGCATTTCAGCAAATGCCATAAATAACGTGACTGCCGCTATAGTTTTTATATATGCCGAAAAAGCCTCTGTCATTCCTGTTTCCTTCCTTTCAAAACACTGCTAATAATAATATTGCAGAAAATAAAAACATCACTTCCATTAAAAATAATATACCGAAAAGCAAAACCAAAAAATCTCCCACACCGCCAATGCATTTTACAAGCCTCGGCTCACAAACAGGCTCTGCAATCGCCGCCGTTACTTTATAAATCCCCACCATAACCCCTAGTCGAATCAGCGGTACAGCACACATACAAATCAGAAATATGGCCGCCGCAGCTAAGGTTCCGTTTTTTAGCATTCCTGTCAAGGCAGCGGCAGATTCTACTGCTCCTCCCATAACATCGCCAACCACAGGAATAGCACTTACCACTGCTTTGGTAGTTTTCCCTAGCATATGGTTAATAGAAGATGCTCCTAGCTTTTGCAGGGATAATAATGTCATAAATAAGAACGCTGCAGCCTTCATACCCAAGGCAATTCCGCCTTTTAATAAGTCATTAAACCTGCCTAGCATAGGTTTTTCTGTAATATGGTTTATCATCTCTAAAGATGCCGCAAGAGTAATGATTGGTAATACCACTGTAGTCAAAACAACAGATAATATCCCCGCGCCTCCTGCAATGGTAGGGCCTATGACGGCCGTCTGCGTATATCCCCCTGAGGATGCCGCCAGTGCAAAAAAAATGGGAAGCATTGCTTGGAAGGATATGGTCATTTTTTTTACTACCATCCCAACCATCGCAGTCTGGCGATAAAATTCTGTCATCACTAAAACAATCAAAACCAAATAGCATATGTAAAATCCCAATTCTCCCACAGATTTTCCAGAAAAAGATGCATTCAAATTCTTTAATATTCCGCTGAGAATCATAATCAGTATCAACTTTCTCACAGTAGACATTTGATTTTTTACTTCTCCGAAGCAATGCTCCATCACAAAGGAAAAAATTTTAGAAGGACGAAAGCTAAACTCACCAGTTATAATTTTCTTCACCAAACCTTGAAATGTAACTTCCTCCATGTCCTCAATGGTGCCTGCTTCATTATCCACCACGCCCAAATCAAGACGCTCTAATTTGTTTTCTATAACGCCGGATAATTCTTCCGCTTTTACATATTGCACCATGCCCAACAGCAGCAGCATAAAGCACAGCATAAACCGTATTCCTCTCATCCTTCGTTCCCTTCCCCTTCCTCCGTTAAGTGAGCCCCATCACTACATCCAGTACTGCTAGTAAAATAGGCGCAGATACGGTCATAATGAGTATTTTTCCGGCAAGCTCAATTTTTGCTGCAATAGCACCTTCGCCCGCATCGGCACAAATCTGCATCCCAAATTGAGATAGATATGCTATTCCTGTTATTTTTAGCACGATGATAAAAAATCCACTGCTGATACCTGCTTTTTCTGCTGTTTCCCGAAGAAGCCCAATTAAAAATCCTATTTGTGTACAGATGAAAAAGAACAGAATTAATCCTGTGGCTAAAGCAGTTAAAAGGCTTAGTTCAGGATTTTGTTTTTTCAGCATTACCGATAAAATAGTACCAATGAGCCCCACCGCCACAATTTGTCCCATTTCCATATATCCACCTCCCAAGGCTATAACTGGAATAGGGTTTGCACTGTTTGAAACAAGGTACTAATATATTGAATAACCCAAAATAGTACCACAACAAGCCCTGCCAAAGTTGTCATCATTGCCTGTTCTTCTCTACCTGCACGAATGAGAACTTGGTTTAGCACTGCAACCAAAATTCCAACAGCTGCAATTTGAAAAACAATATTAATTTCCATACTTATCCTCCTTTTATAGCAGCACTACAATGGTAAGCATAGCAACGAGAATACTCATGCTTCCATATAGTTTTGTATTATTTTGTCCTGCTTTTCTCAGTGCTTCTTCTTTGTCGGTTAGATATTCGATGAGTAAATCAATCGAGGACTGTTGCTGTCCTTTATCCAAATACCCCAGTGTTCTCCCAAAGTTATGTAGTTCCTCCATATCTTCTGATGTAAAATATGTTTTTCCCTTTTCTTTCTCCAAGGCAATCTGCCAGATGCTTTGGGCATCTTTCCCCTGTCTTTCTTCCATCTGGCCTGCGGCAGTAGCAAAAATAGCTCCTATGGCTCCGCCTACCTTTTCGGATATTTCTCTCATACCATCAGGCAAGGGCATGGAATAAAAAAGGATTTGATTTTTTAATATCAGCATGGCTCGCCGCATCTGGGCTAAATCCTCTGCTCTGAAATAAAATCGTTTTGATAAATATGCTCCTGTCATAATAGAAGAAAATAAAATACAGACAATTCCTATCCATTTTATCAGCACATAATCCCCTTCTTTTTTGTAAAGATACTATTTAAGTTTTCATCATAAACTTCTGTTATTTCTCCAATAGAACGCTTACCCGATAAAACGATGATTGTTCCAAACACCCCTTCCTCCAATAATGCATTGAGGATAGGTCTTTTTTTGATATCCTCCAAAGAGTTACCATGAACAGTACATATTAATTGAATACCAGCATTTAAAATGCTCTCTATTGCTTCAAAATCTTCTTTTTTTCCTATTTCATCCACTGCAATCACTTGAGGAGCCATGCTACGCAGAAGCATTAACATTCCCTGTGCTTTAGGGCAACAGTCTAAAACATCGGTTCTCATGCCTACATCGTTTTGCACAATTCCTTGATAACATCCTGCAATTTCTCCTCTCTCGTCCACAACTCCTACGGTATATCCAGAGCAAACACCAGGTTTTCCATTGCTAATTTGTCTTACAATGTCTCGCAGTAATGTTGTTTTACCACACCCAGGAGGCGAAATAATCATCGTGTGATGCACTCTTCCGTGACGCACGATATAGTTTAAAACGCCATCCGCGCACCCCTTTATCTCATGGGATAAGCGGATATTTAAAGCATGGATATTTTTCATTGTTTTTATTTTTCCATTCTCCAATACAATTTTTCCAGCCAGGCCAATACGGTGCCCTCCTTCAATGGTCAAAAAACCTTCTTTTACCTCTTCTTCAAAGGCATAAAAAGAATATCTGCTTAGTACTTCCAATATCTTTTGGATATCCGAAAGAGTCGGAATAAATCCTCTCTGTGTGCTATCCATTAATTCTCCTTTGGCGGAGACAACATATTCTTTTCCTTTCATGCGAATCATAAAAGGCTGTCCTGCTCGAATGCGAATCTCCTCTATATGAAGAAAATAGGCTTCATCCATATTTTGTAGAACATTTTGCAAACGTCCCCCGATAGATTGTAGAATTTTTTTCTTTTCATCCACAGTGTTGTCCTCCTTTTTTTAAAGTTATGAACTGTTACTTAAAAATATACCTATTCTTTTGTGAATTCACTATACAACATTTTACATTATGTGATATAATGTTCCAGGAATACATAAAATATCCGTTAATAATATATCAAAGAGGAGATGATATTATTTTTACCGTATTAGCAGCATTTTGTGATGATCAAACCCTGTCTGTAATAGAAGAAATTATTAAGGGATTTCCTGTCGACATTCCATTTTATACTGCAAAAACCCTTTCCTCTGCGATGGAGATATTCACAAATTGCAACATTCATTTCTTTATTGTTTCACTTGATAAAAAATCATGTGACTCTTTGCAATTTGTACATGAATTACAAAAAATAAAAAAATACAGAACTACTCCTACTATATTGCTTTCTTCTAATTTGGAATACTTGATTCCAGCATTTACACATTTTAAATTTTGTAATTATATTTTGCTTCCTTTTGATAAAGATACTTGTAACGCTTTTACCGAATATTTGAATATGTACTTTTCTCTTTATCAAAAATTGGGGCAGCAGTTCAGAGTTGGCTTAGATATGGTACATTCTTATCGCAATATTCCACTACATAAAATATTTTTTGTGGAAGCTGTGCAGCATAAATGCATTATTCATACTGCAGAGGATAAAATAACGATTTCTATGCCTTTATATAAATTAAAACAAACTGCTCCTTTAGACTTTTTAAAACAAACACACCGTTCTTATTTGGTGAATATAGATAACATTTCAAAAATTGATAAAACAAGAGACCCGTGGACTATTAGCTTTCAGGGTTATCCAAACAATGCCTTAATTAGCCGTACCTATAAAAAGGATGTGTTGGAATACTTGGAGATGAGAATGCGACTTTAATACAATCATTGACACTTCTGCATTGCCTGGAGTACAATAGGTATCAAATCAAAATCTTAAGGAGGGCAATGAAAAATGATTGTAGTAATGCAACCCAACGCAACTGAAGAACATATCCAAGGTATCGTGAATACCCTTTATGAATTGGGTTTAAATGCCCACCTCTCTAGAGGGGAATCCATCACTATCATTGGTGTTGTCGGAGATAAAAGCAAATTTTTAGAAAAAAATCCGCAGCTTATGCCAGGTGTGGAACGTTTGGTTCCCATTAGTGAATCTTATAAAATTGCAAATATAAAATTCCATCCTGAGCCTACAACCATTGATGTACGTGGTGTTAAAATCGGCGGCGGAAACTTTACCATTATGGCTGGCCCCTGCGCCATTGAAAGCAAAGAGCAACTGCTGGAATCTGCTTGGGCTGCAAAAAATGCAGGTGCCCAGATTTTAAGAGGCGGTGCTTATAAACCTCGTACCTCCCCCTACTCCTTTCAGGGATTGGAGGAAGATGGCTTAACATATATGGCAGAAATACGGGAGCAAACTGGTATGCCTGTTATTACAGAAATAACAAGCCTTCGTGCATTAGAGACAGCTGTTCAATATGTAGATTTATTACAAATTGGTGCAAGAAATATGCAAAACTTTGAGCTTCTAAAAGCAGCAGGCAAAACCAACCTCCCTGTGCTGTTAAAGCGTGGATTATCTGCTACCATTGATGAATGGTTAAATGCAGCGGAATATATCATGAGCGAAGGAAATGAAAAAGTGATTTTATGCGAAAGAGGAATCCGCACCTTTGAAACCAGTACAAGAAATACGCTGGATATCAGTGCTGTTCCCGTCTTACGCAGTAAAACACATTTGCCAATTATTATTGACCCTAGCCATGCTTCTGGTGTTCGTGAGTATATTGCTCCTTTAAGTAAAGCAGCAGCAGCTGTGGGTGCAGATGGATTAATGATAGAGGTTCATCCAAACCCTGCTTGTGCTTTGTCCGATGGAGCACAATCTTTAAATCCAGCTGATTTTAAAGCATTATGTGAAGAGCTAAAACCCTTTATACAACTTGCAGGAAGGAAATTTGAATGATGTTTCATAAGGTAGGTATTGTTGGATTAGGGCTCATTGGCGGTTCTATTGCAAAAGCATTAAAAGCTCGTTGCGGCATATCCACCATTGTTGCCTGCAACCGCAGAGACGACGTTTTGCAAGCGGCATATGCTGAGGGAGTCATTGATGGATACACCACTGAAATTAATGAACTGTTTTCCCAGTGTGATATTATTTTTATATGTACTCCCGTGGACAAAATTTTCGAATATGCACAAAAATTGCTTCCTTACATAGATAGCAACTGTATTTTGACTGACGTAGGTAGTACAAAAAGTGCCATTTATGAAAGAATTTCTTCTTTAGGAAATGCAATCACCTATATCGGCGGGCATCCAATGACGGGTTCAGAGCGATTTCGCTATAGTGCTTCCAAAGAGCATTTGTTTGAAAATGCATACTATATTTTAACTCCAGGGGAATATGCCACATCGACACAAACGGAAAACTTTGCTCAACTTCTCCGTAATATCGGTGCTATTCCGATTATTATGCCACCAAAACAGCATGACTATGTGGTAGCATCCATTAGCCACGTTCCTCATATTGTTGCATCTGCTTTGGTAAATACCGTAAAGGAGCTGGATACCCCCGAGCACTATATGCACCAACTGGCTGCAGGAGGATTTAAGGATATTACAAGAATTGCTTCCTCAAGTCCTGAAATGTGGGAGAGCATCTGCATTGAAAACCAATCGGAAATATTAACAGTATTGCAATCATTGGAAAATAATATTAAAAAAATGAAGGAAAATATTGCCTCCCTCAATAAAGAGGAATTATTTTCCTATTTTGATACAGCACGTCAATATCGGGACTCTTTTGTAAATGTAACACCTTCAAGTTATGTAAAACGGTACGAAATTACTGTTGATGTACTGGATAGACCTGGTAGTATTGCTATTATTACCGTTCTTTTTTCCAGTCACAATATCAATATTAAAAATATGAGCATTATTAATAATAGAGAACAGGAAACAGGTGTGCTTTACTTTGCCTTTGATAACGAAGACGACCGCCAGACAAGCATACGGCTTTTAAGACAAATGAACTATGAAGTTTTTGTAAAGGACTGATTTTATTGGATATTGTAATCAAACAAAAGAATTCTCTCCACGGTAGCGTAACCGTTCCTGGAGATAAGTCCATCTCTCACCGCAGTGTGATGTTTGGAGCTATAGCAAAGGGTATCACAGAGGTTCATGGCTTTTTATTAGGAGAGGACTGTCTTTCCACCATTTCCTGCTTTCGCAAGCTGGGTATTACCATTGAGCTTCAAGGGGAGACTGTATTTGTCCATGGAAAAGGGCTACATGGCCTTTCTGCTCCTACAGAAGTTTTAGATGTAGGCAATAGCGGCACAACATTACGCTTAATGAGTGGTTTGCTTGCTGCTCAGCCATTTACCAGTCAATTAACAGGGGATGCTTCCATTCAAAAACGCCCTATGAATCGTGTTGCTGTTTGTTTACGGCAAATGGGCGCTTCCTTTGAATGTGCAGATGAAGATAATCTCCATGCCCCCTTCACTATTCATGGCAAAAAACTCAAAGCCATTGAATATACCTTGCCTGTTGCCAGTGCTCAAGTAAAAAGTGCTTTGCTTCTGGCAGGCTTATATGCAGAAGGCGAAACTGTGGTGATAGAGCCAGAGCCAACACGAAATCATACAGAAATTATGTTAAACTATATGGGAGCGGATATTACTACCAATGGCACTACCATACATTGCCGCCCTATTTCACAGCTTTATGGAAAACGCATTGATGTTCCTGCAGATATTTCTTCAGCCGCATACTTTATGGTAGCAGGATGTGTCTGTCAAAATGCAGAGATACTATTAAAAAATGTAGGTATCAACCCTACACGTTCTGGTATTATTGATGTTCTTTTGGCTATGGGGGCAGATATTACCATTCAAAACCAGCAAACCGTATGTGGTGAACTCGTAGGAGATATCCTAGTAAGATCTTCTGGCCTATCAGGTACAGTTGTGGAAGGCTCTCTTATACCACGGCTCATTGATGAAATTCCCATTTTGGCTGTTGCTGCTTGCTTTGCAAAGGGAACTACCGTAATCCGTGATGCAGCAGAATTGAAAGTAAAGGAATCTAACCGTATCCACACTGTTGTTACAGAGTTAAAGAAATTTGGTGCATCCATCGAAGAAACAGAAGATGGAATGATGATTCACGGCGGGAACCCTCTCACAGGATGTACTGTAGAAACCTATCATGACCATCGTATTGCAATGGCAATGGCAGTAGCGGGAATCATGGCAGATGGAGAAACTATAATTACAAATGCACAGTGTGCCAATATCTCCTATCCTGCCTTTTATGAATCTCTTTTGCAACTATAGGAGGTTATTATGAAAGAAATTACCATTTTAGGTTTTGGAGACAGCCTAACCTTTGGGTATGGTGTTGAGGAAAGTGTTACCTTTCTTTCCCGACTAAAACATACTCTGCCTGCTCATTATAAAGACTTTCGCTGGAATGTCATTAATAGCGGCATCAACGGCGATACTACCAGAGATGCTAAAAGGCGACTGATGGGAGATGTATTGTGCTTTTTACCTCATATTGTGTTGATATTATTCGGTTCTAACGATAGCTCTTTATGTGAGGAGCAGTATCTTACACCATATGAATTTGAAAATAACTTACTCCACATAATAGAAACATTAAATGCGGTGCAGTTACCCCATAGCCCTCTAGAATCTTCACCTATTCCGATTCTTATTACTCCGCCGCCTGTAATTGATACAGACTTTTTCCCTTTTAACACTACAGATCGGGTGGAAAAATATAGCAATATTGTAAAGAAGATTGCTGATGAGAAAAATATAATCTGCATTGATTTCTTTTCTGTATTAAATTCTATGGGACAAAAAAATATGGTCCCCTATTTTCAGTCTGACGGGGTTCACCTAAGTCCCAAAGGATATGAGTTGCTGTATCATTCTATCTATAGTACATTGCAAGATTTGTTTCAGAAAAAAAATCTATTATAATTTTAATCAAAAAGCTAAAAGCATTCCTTTCAAAAGTAGGAATGCTTTTTTATTAGTCCAATATAGAGTCATATATAAAATATTGATTTTTTCCGCATCGTTTGGAATGATATAATGCTCTATCTGCTTTTTGATATAGCTCTTGAAATGTATTCCCCTGCTGTGGATACAGTGCAATTCCAATGCTCACAGATATTTCCACTTCTTTTCCATTTTCCATATAAAATTCATAACTTCGTATTTTTTCCAAAAGCTCCTCCGCTTTATTTGTTATATTATTAGCATCTAAAATATCCTTCATACACACCATAAATTCATCTCCGCCAGTTCTGCCAATAATATCTGATTTTCGGAAGGTATCTTTCATATCAGTGGCTATTTTTTTTAATACAATATCTCCAGCAATATGCCCCATGGTATCGTTGATATTTTTAAAATCATCAATATCCAATACCATAATTCCGTGGATACTTTCTTTATCATTGTTTTGTGTCAGCACTTTTGTAATTTGAGTTTGTGTTGTAGCCTTATTATATAACCCCGTAAACAAATCTCTTTCCGCATAATGTTGGAGCATAAGTGTATTTTGTTTTTGCTCATCAATATCTTTGAAAAATACAATACCACATATATCTCCTCGCTCATCGGAATATAAAAGCAAATGACAATTCCACCAAGTGTATTGATTCCCTTGAGCTTTCAAACGAAATTCTACATCAAACTGTGTTCGGTGATTAAAATAATTCTCAATTAATTTATTTCTTTGAAAAAGCTCTCCAAAAATATCCTGGTCTTCGGGATGTACTTGTGCCTCCGCAAAATTTGCTAATAGTTCTTCCATATTATCCCCTTCTTCAAAGAAGGAGTTTAATAAAAATAATTCACTTTTGCTCTGAAAATAATTTTTAGATATATTCATTTCTAAACAATAGGGATATAACTTTTTGATAGAGATACGGTATTTCTCTTCCTGCTGATAGTTAAAAACCATTTCTTTTTCCTTTTCTTCAGAAATATCCTTTACAATTCCTATGACTGCATCTTCCGAAGATAGGCTAATTAGCATAATTCGGTTCCATACATAATCCATATTTTCTTTTAGACGGATAATACAGCTTAGGCACGTACTTTGGCATTTTATCTCATCAAAAATTCTTTTAAATTCCTCCGCATCTTCTGGGTGGATAATCCCCCGTTTGATATAAATTTCGGGCTCACCGTTTAATTCATCAAAACCACAACAGCCCCATTTTTCATTGGATTGCATTACAATCCCCTGGGTTTTATCAAACTCAAATACCTTAAAGCCTCCTTTTATCAGTGCAATTTTATATCGTTCGTCATATAACTTCCCCTCAGCCATCTGTTTCTGTAACAAATGTTTTTTTCGTACTTGAATAGCACTACATAGCAAAAATCCTAACCCCGCCGATATACACATCCCCACCCAAAATCCATAAGGATTATTAAAGAGATTTTTTTCACTTTCAACATAACTTATTATGTGGCTATTTCTGTAGGAGGCGGTGTTTTCTTCTAGAGCATAAGCATTTAAACTATGTATTAAAACGCAATAGATAAGACAGACTATAAAAGTTTGTCTGATTCTTATTGTTTTCATATTTTATATGAATTCCCTCCCATTTGGTGCATAAAAACTCCGACTGTCTGCCTAAGAACATTCTATGCATCTTTTTGACAAGTATGTTTTTAAAATCAGACATAATACTAAGAATCTCCTAAAAAACAAAAAAAGACAATGCACACTGGGTACATCATCTTTTTTTATTGTTTTATATAAGATTTTTATTTAACTACAAAATTGTTATTTTCTATATCGATTGTCATTACTGTCTCTGGCGATACATCCTCACTGATTATTTTCTTTGCAATCATTGTCTCAATATTTCTTTGAATATATCGTTTTAACGGCCTAGCACCATACAAGGGGTCATATCCATTTTCAGCTATAAATTCTTTGGCACTTAGTGTAATCTGGCAGCTTAATTGTTGCTGCGCCAAACGCTTGTTTAAATCTTTAAAAATTAAATCAATGATATGAGAGATATCCTTCTTGGTGAGAGGTTTGTAAAAAATAATTTCATCCAAACGGTTTAAAAATTCAGGACGGAAGGACTGGCGAAGCAATTCTTCCACGCTATTCTTTGCTGAATCCATAATATTGCCATCTTCATCAATGCCCTCCAGCAAATAGGAAGAGCCAAGATTAGAAGTTAAAATAATAATGGTATTTTTAAAATCTACTGTACGACCTTGAGAATCTGTAATATGACCGTCATCCAAAACTTGCAGTAAAATATTAAAGACATCAGGATGTGCTTTTTCTACCTCATCAAAGAGTACCACAGAATATGGTTTTCTTCTAACCTCCTCTGTTAATTGGCCGCCTTCTTCATATCCCACATATCCTGGAGGAGCTCCAATCAAACGAGATACAGAGAATTTCTCCATATATTCCGTCATATCAATTCTTACCATATTTTTCTCGCCGTCAAAAAGGCATTCTGCCAAGGATTTTGCCAATTCTGTTTTTCCCACACCAGTAGGGCCTAAAAAGAGAAAAGAACCAATGGGTCTGCCAGGGTTTTGAATACCAGCACGGCTCCTAAGGATTGCTTCCGATACTTTTGTTACCGCTTCCTCTTGCCCAATCACTCTCTGGTGCAAAACATCCTCTAAGTGTAATAGCTTTTCCCGTTCTCCTTCCATCAACTTTGCTACGGGAATTCCTGTCCATCGTTCAATAATTCTTGCAATTTCTTCCTCTGTCACTTTATCTCTAAGCAAGCTGTGTTTAATAGTTGTTTCATCGGTTTGCTTTTCTTTTGCTTCTAATTCTTTTTGTAATTGAGGTAATTTTCCGTATTTCAACTCTGCGGCCTTGTTCAAATCATATTTACGCTCTGCGGCCTCTATTTCTGCGTTTACTTTTTCAATTTCTTCTCTTAGTTTTTGAACTTTTGTAATTTCGTTTTTTTCATTTTCCCACTTTGCTTTTAACTCATTAAATTTTTCTCGCATTTCTGCCAATTCTTTTTGAATCTCGGCTAGATGTTCTTGAGAAAGTTTATCTTTTTCTTTTTTCAGAGCGGCTTCTTCAATTTCATATTGAATAATTTTTCGCTGAATCACATCTAACTCTGTGGGCATAGAGTCAATTTCCGTTCGTATCATAGCGCAGGCTTCATCCACTAAATCAATGGCTTTATCTGGTAAAAAACGGTCTGTAATATAGCGATGGGATAATGTAGCAGCGGCAATCATGGCTTGGTCTTGAATTTTGACACCATGATATACTTCATAACGCTCCTTCAACCCTCTTAAAATGGCAATGGTATCCTCAACTGTAGGCTCATTTACCAGCACTGGTTGGAATCTTCTTTCCAAAGCTGGGTCTTTTTCGATATACTGCTTATATTCATTGAGTGTGGTAGCACCGATACAATGAAGCTCACCACGAGCCAGCATTGGTTTTAATAAATTTCCCGCATCCATGGCTCCTTCGGTTTTACCTGCACCCACAATGGTATGCAGCTCGTCAATAAAAAGTATAATCTGCCCTTGGCTCTTTCTGACTTCGTTTAAAACGGCCTTTAGCCTTTCTTCAAATTCTCCTCTAAACTTGGCACCTGCTATCAATGCACCCATATCCAGTGAGAATATTGTTTTATTTTTTAAACTATTTGGAACATCCTCTTTTACAATTCTTTGCGCCAAACCTTCCGCAATAGCTGTCTTCCCTACACCAGGTTCTCCGATTAAAACAGGATTATTTTTTGTTTTTCTGGACAAAATACGAATTACATTTCGTATTTCCTCATCCCGACCAATCACAGGGTCAAGCTTGTTGGTTCTGGCTTTTTCCACCAAATCTGTGCCATATTTTTTCAAGGCATCATAGGTTGCTTCGGGTGAATCACTGGTCACTCTTGTATTTCCTCTTACCGTGGATAATACTTTCATAAATTCATTGAGTTGAATCTGGTGAGATTGAAAAAGATTTTTTAATACGATGTTAGGCGAGTTTAATAGAGACATAAAAATATGCTCCACAGAAACATACTCGTCCTTCATATTTTCTGCTAATTTTTCCGATTCTACCAACACTTTATCCATATCCGCTGAAATATATAAATTATTGGCACTTCTGCTTCCCGTCACATGAGGCAACTTACTAAGCTCCTGCTTCACTTGCCCTAATAACCCATTTACATTACATCCCATTTTCAGCAGTAATTGAGAAATCAGCCCATCCTCTTGAACCAGCAGGGCATACAGCAGATGTTGCTGTTCTAATTGAGGATTTTGATATTCCATGGCTGTTTGTTGAGCAGATTGTACTGCTTCTAATGATTTTTGCGTGTATTTTTGCAGGTTCATATCCATCTTCCTTCCTTTCTTCTTATAATTTTTTGATAACAATGGTTTTCTTTAACAGTATTATACGCTATTAGCACTCATTTGTAAAGAGTGCTAATAATTTTATATATAAAACGTAATTTGTATAAAAAAGTCTTCCCATTTTTCAATTTTTTAAAAAATAGATAAGGAGCGATATTTGTTAAATATAAAAAAACACCCGAAAAATAATTTTCGAGTGAATTTTATGGTTTCAATCTCTGGTTAATTTATTAGCTATTGAATTGTATTGTCATATCCTCTTGATTCCACAATACATTCTCTTCCTTCATACCTAAAATAAAGCTTAAGTCCTGCAAAGATAAATATACTCTACCCTCTTGCATCTGTGCGGGAGTTGTCATAGGTAAAGTCGTTCCATTTGCATTCAAGGTCTTTTCTCCAACACGAAATCCCATTACCTGTTTTCCCATGCTAACAGTAATACTTTGAGAAGCATTGTCCCACGCAATTACAGCATCCTTGGATAATGCTTCTGTCACTGCTCTTAATGGAAGCATGATTTGACCTTCATAGATATAAGGTTTATCAATAGCAATCTCTTCTCCGTTTTTGGTTAAAGTCCCATCCGAAATAGAAATTACCACCTGCTCTTTTGTAACACCATTCTGATTTGGTGAAGTAATCTCCACAAAGTTCTTCATCAAAACTACAGACTTCACTGCTGATTGATTTTTCGCGGCTTTTTGTTCGTATAGCTTTCCAAAAACATTATTGGGATAACTTGCCCCACCCTCTGTAACTAATTCTAAGGGATAGACACCATCTGGAATAGAACGGTCCAGATATAATCTAATATTTGTCAGCTTAATTTCCGATGCTTTAGAACTAGCTTTATCAATGGTAATTTTTATAATATCATTCTTAGTTTCAACATTTTTGATTTTAATATCACCTTTTGTCACAGTATACTCTATTCCATCTTCAAACGAAAGGTGGTCTGCCTTCAAATAAATGCATTCTTTTTTCTCAAACAGCCCTGCTGCCGCTTCCGTTATCACAATATCCCTCACTACAACTTGCCTTTCTCCAACCTGCATACGATTTACTGCAATAGTTTGATTTACAGCCGTTTCTTCTCCAAATACAGTAAAAGGAGTACTCACCAACACAACCAAAGCGGCAAAGCATATCATCAACTTCTTCATCATTATAACCCCCTTTATTTTTCATTTTATCTGTTATTAATTAGAAAAACAACAACCTTTTTCTGGAATTTATCATCGTTGTTTGGTTCGTTTGATGATAAAGTCTTTAAATTTTTGCACCGATGGCGGCAGGTATCGATTTTTAACATAGGCAAGATACACTTGACGCTTGGAATGAGGTGCATCCAGTTCCAATCTTTTTACATTATAATTGCCGATGGAGGGATTATCCGTAATAATTGCCACCCCTTGATTCGCAGCAACCAACCCTGCAATAGAGTTCATATCTTCAAATTGGCAAAGTACATTTGGTATCATTTCTGCTTTAATAAATAAATCATCAATGATTTTTCGCATTCCGCTTTCTTTTGTGTAAGAAATAAAGGGATACCCGCTAATATCCTTTAATTCCACCTTTGTTTTTTCTGCCAAAGGATGATTGATTGGTACAATGGCAATCAAAATCTGCTCATAGACGGGTACAAATTCAATATCTCGTTCATTTTCCACATGAGAGCAAAAAATCAAATCATACTTTTCCCGTTTTAAGTTATAAATCAAGTTTTTTGTGCTTCCTTCGTAACAAGAGAAGGTAATATTTTTGTTTTTCTTTTCTTCAAAAAAAGCAGATATCATCTCAGGCAAAAAGTTTGTACCAACAGATGCCATATAAGCTAAGTCAACATGACCACCGCCCTCGCTTACCATTCGCTCTATCTGATTTTTTCCCAATTCCAACTGATGCAGAGCATTTTCCACGTAAAACAAATAAATTCGTCCATATTTGGTAAGAACCACATTTCTGCCTTGTTTTTCAAACAAAAATGCTCCTAGCTCCTGTTCTAATGTGGAAATCGAATGGCTTAATGTAGGCTGTGAAATAGACAGCTTTTCTGCCGCCTTGGTATAGTGCTCCAACTCTGCCAATGTTTTAAAATAATACAACTGATTTAGATTCATTTTGGCTCCTCCAAAAAGCAACTACCTTTACTTAAATAGCCTTATTCCCTTATTCCTTTATTTCTGGATACTTTTCTAAAAAATCTTCTTCACTCAGAACGGGAACTCCCAGTTCTTTTGCTTTTTTATTTTTTGACGATTCGGATAAAACATCATTATTGATAAGGAAGGCAGTTTTTTTAGTAACACTCCCTGTTACCTTGCCACCAAGGTCTTCTATTTTCTGCTGTAATTCCTTACGATTAGAAAAATATTGTAAGTCCCCTGTAATCACCACAGTTACTCCATCCAGAGTTTTTACTGCTTCCTCTTCTTTTGGCAACTGAAAATCCAGTTTTTGTATGGCCTGCTGTAATAGCTCCATATCCTTCTCATTATGAAAATAGCGATACACATTATGAGCAATAATACTGCCAAAGCCTTCAATTTGAATCAGTTCTTCTTCCGTTGCCTGCTTCATCCGCTCTAAGTCATACCGAAAGTGTTTACACAGTAATTTCGCATTGCTAAGGCCAATATTGGAAATCCCTAATGCATAAATAAAATGGGGAAGAAACACAGATTTACTTTTTTCTATAGACCTAATCAAGTTATCGTAAGACTTTTCTCCAAAGCCTTCCATTTCCTTAATTTCCTTTTCGTACTGATGCAATTCAAAAATATCGGGGTAATACTGTATAAACCCTCTATCCACAAACTTTTTCAAAGTTTCCTCCGAAAGTCCTTCGATATTCATAGCATCCCTGCTGACAAAATGAGTCAAGGAGCGAACCCTTTGTGCCTGACAATTGGGGTTGGTACAGTATAGTGCCTTTCCTTCTCTGAGTGCTCTGATTTCAGTTTCTTCGCCGCAAACAGAGCAATGCTTAGGGATAATTGCCCCGCCTTTTTTAGTAACATTTTCCGCAATCTGCGGAATAATCATATTGGCTTTGTATACCCGAATGGTATCACCGATGCCAAGTTGCAGTTCTTCCAAAATACTCACATTATGCACACTGGCACGGCTCACAGTAGAGCCTTCCAAATCTACAGGGTCAAACACCGCAATGGGGTTAATCAAGCCTGTTCTTGAGGTGTTCCATATTAGTTCCCGCAAAGTGGTTTCTGCCGTTTCATCTGCCCATTTAAAAGCAATGGCATCCCTTGGAAATTTAGAGGTAGCACCCAGACTTTGACTATAGGTACGGGAATTATAGGTAAGCACCAAACCATCTGTTGCAAAATCTATAGTAGGGATTGCCTTTTGAAATTTTTGAATTTCTTCTTCCACAGTATCTTTTGTGACAAGCACATACTCTACCACAGGAAATCCTAGTTCCTTTAACCATTCCATCTGACTATTTTTGCCGTCCTCAAATTCTTTTCCTTCTGCTTTTACCACAGAAAAGGCATAAAACATTACTTTTCTCTTCGCCGCAATTTCGCTGTTTAATTGGCGAACAGTACCACTGCATAGATTTCTAGGGTTTTTATATGCTTCTTCCGCACCCAATTCTTCGTTTATTTTACGAAAATCAGATAAAGAAATTACACCCTCTCCTCGAAGCACCAATTCTTTTTGGAAAGGTATTTTTAGGGGCAAATTTTTAAAAACTTTAGCATTATGGGTTACATCTTCACCCACCTGCCCGTTTCCACGGGTAATAGCTTGCCGCAAACTACCGTTATTATAATGAAGCACAATGGTTAAGCCATCCATCTTCCATGATAAAAGACCTTCTTTTTCTCCCAGCCATGACTTCAATTTTTGCGGCTCCTTGGTTTTATCAAGTGACAGCATAGGAAATTCATGCTGTACCTTTTTTAAATCACTTAGCACTTCATAGCCAACATTTTGTGTAGGGCTTCCAGAAAGAATTACACCTGTCTGTTTTTCCAGTAAAAGCAACTCATCATATAACTTATCGTATTCCAAATCGGATAATATTGGTGAATCAAGTTGGTAATAAGCCTTTGATGCTTCATTTAACAGCGAAATCA
>JAAYQI010000179.1 GCA_012519385.1 Candidatus Epulonipiscium sp. | reverse complement strand
GGTAATACTGTTTTGGTGATTGAGCATAATCTGGATGTGATAAAAACAGCAGATTACATTATTGACTTAGGGCCAGAAGGCGGAAAAAATGGAGGTACCATTGTCGGCGTGGGAACCCCTGAGGAGATTTGTAATATCAAAAATTCTTATACGGGAACCTATTTAAAAAAGGTGCTATACAAAAAATAAACCTAGATTCCTAAAATATATATAAAAATAAAGAAAGGTCATTTTTTGTAACATAAAATACAAGAAATGGCCTTTTCTTATGTTTTTTTGTATAGAAAATCCGAAGAAAAACGGATTGTTATAAGAGATATTTTTCAAAAATCACAATTTGTATTGACAAATCCATGACAAAACCTTACCATAGAGGAAAGAGTTTTTAGCATATTTTTTGGAGGATGCAAATGAAAAAGGGGATAAATCCAGTACAAGACTATGTTTTGTATCGAGATAATGTACTGAGTTACTTTCAATGCGAGGGAGATTTTTTTATTAAGCCGCTTACATCCCTGGAATGGACAATTCGTTCTGTAGAGGATTTTTATTTTCTAACTTACTGGACGGAAGAAAACAAAAAAATTGAAGCGGTCATTGTGAAAAAAAATGGTATGCCAATGATTCATAAAACCGAGGAATATACGATGATTGTTGCTATCGATTGTGTAAAAATTGCTTTTATTTTTTCCAATCAGCATCGTTTGAAAGGCGTATGATGATGCTTTTTTATTATGCAGATAGCATCAAAATAATTGAATATTAGGAATTTAATCAAAAGTCTTATGTCTTTGACGTAGGACTTTTTACAGGTGTTTTTTTGAATTTTGCAAGAAGAAGCACATAAAATCAGTACAACAGCGAATCCTAGCATAAGAAACTTTGAACGTTAAAGGAGGCTAGGAAATGCTTTGTATTGGTGTATATGGCGGTCATTTGGGTGAAAAAGCAATTAGTTCTATCACAAAGTTTTGCCAAAGACAACAAAATAAAAAGGTTTTTATACTCACAAGCTGTGATGAGCCAGATTTTATTTTGTCTTATACAAACGCAAAAGAAAATGATGGGGTATTCCTTGTTCTTATGAAAGAAACAACATTATCCTATTGCGAGAAATATGGTCTCTTTTTTGATATTATTCTTTGCCTTCAAGCGTGGACTTTGCTCCATGAAATGAGCACCTACTTGAAAACAGAAGGCGTTATTATCCTTAATTCTGATGATAAAAAAATAGACCCTACGAAAGTCGGCGAGCAATGCAAAGTGATTACTTGCGGGCTAAGTAAGGATGCAAATGTTACAATTTCCAGTGTATGTGAATCTGTTTTGCTGGAACGTATACAATGCTGTATTCAAGATACGTTTTGTACTGTTTCAGGAACAGAAGTGGAGCCTCAGGAGTTTTCTGTTGAATTGGATTTAGAAGAAAAAAGTGTATCTGGTCTTTTGGCAGCGGTAACAGCTTTGATGGCGGGGGATATGGAAATTTCTGTTTTGGCAGATGCAAAAGGAACTTCTAAAGAAAAAAAAATTGAATAAGATAATTTACAGAAGGAAAGATTACCAATTTTCTGATGGAGTTAATTGGTCAAAAGAGGGGAGAATGAACAATGCAGATGGAAGGAACTTTAGAGAACAATAATGTAATTATTTCCGGCCAAATTGTTGAAGAATGTACCTTTAGTCATGAAGTGTATGGGGAAGGCTTTTTTGTATTTAAGATTTCGTCGGAGAGATTAAGTGATAACGAAGATATCCTGCCAATTACCGTATCTGAACGGTTAATTGACAAAGACGAATTAAAATTGGGCACCATTGTTCAAATATCCGGGCAGTTACGGAGCTATAACAATTATACTAATAAAAAGAATAAACTGATTTTAACAATTTTCGTGCGGGAAATTGCTATTATTGCTCCCGAAGAAAATAAAAATCCAAATCAGATTTATTTGAATGGTTTTATTTGTAAAAAACCTGTCTACAGAAAAACTCCTTTTGGCAGAGAAATTTCAGATATATTGGTGGCGGTAAACCGTGCCTATAATAAATCAGACTATATCCCCTGTATTGCTTGGGGAAGAAATGCAAGATACACTGTGAATCTTGAAGTGGGTGCAAATATTAAAATTTGGGGCAGGATTCAAAGCAGAAATTATCAAAAGAAGATTGGAGATCAAATTGAAAATAGAGTAGCCTATGAGGTGTCTATTTCTAAAATTGAAATTGTAAATAAAGAAGATAAGGAAGAAACCATACAGCAGGAATCTTTATAGTCCATGAATCGAAAAAATACTGCAATAAATAAGAAAAACCTTGAATCTATGCACTCTATTGACAAAAAATCCATACTATAGTAACATATAGATGAGTCATATGACTGACGGAAGTGGAGTTACCACATGGAGTATGACAAGATAATGCCGACCGTCTGGGCGATATGCCTGGGCTGTCGGCTTTTTTTCAAAAAAATGTATGGCTTTTGGCATAATAATTTAAAGTTGATATGGCATGGAAGGAGAATTTACCTATGAAGACAGATTTGCAAATTGCTCAAGAATGCATTATGGAGCCTATTGAATTAATTGCCTCAAAAGCAGGTATTCCTGAAGAATATGTGGAGTGCTATGGAAAATATAAAGCAAAAATCAGCAAAAATTATTATGAACGTGTGAAGGACAATCCTGATGCAAAGCTAATATTAGTTACTGCCGTAAACCCAACGCCTGCTGGGGAAGGAAAGACTACTGTTACCATCGGTTTAGCACAAGCATTGCAAAAGCTAGGTAAAAATGCCTTGGTTGCTCTTAGAGAGCCATCATTGGGGCCTTGCATGGGGGTAAAAGGCGGAGCTGCTGGCGGAGGATATTCTCAAGTTGTTCCTATGGAAGACATCAATCTCCATTTTACAGGGGATTTACACGCAATTACTACAGCGAATAACTTACTTTCCGCTATGCTGGATAATCATATTCAACAGGGAAATGAATGTAATATTGACCCAAGAAAAATTGTTTGGAAACGTGTTTTGGATATGAATGACAGAGCGTTACGTGATATTGTGATTGGTCTGGGCGGAAAACCAAATGGAGTGCCAAGAGAAGACGGATTCCAAATTACAGTTGCATCAGAGGTAATGGCTATCTTCTGTCTTGCTAAGGATTTAATACAGTTAAAAGAAATGTTAGGAAAAATTATTGTAGGGTATACTTATGATGATAAACCCGTTACCGCAAAGGATATCGGTGCAGATGGTGCCATGACAGCGTTATTAAAAGATGCTTTACAGCCTAATTTAGTACAAACTTTGGAGCATACGCCTGCATTTATCCATGGTGGGCCTTTTGCCAATATTGCTCATGGATGTAACAGTGTAAGAGCTACATCAACTGCGATGAAAATTGCAGATTATGTGGTGACGGAGGCAGGTTTTGGTGCGGATTTAGGCGCAGAAAAGTTTTTTGATATTAAGTGCCGCAAGGCAGGTTTAAAGCCTGATGCAGTTGTTTTGGTTGCTACCATCCGTGCATTGAAGTATAATGGTGGAGTACCAAAGGCAGAACTTAGCACAGAAAATATTGAAGCCTTGCAAAAAGGTTTTGTAAACTTAGAAAAACATATTGAAAATATACAGAAATTTGGTGTACCTGTTGTAGTTACATTAAACCACTTTGTAGCTGACACAGAAAAAGAAGTGGCTTATGTAAAGGAGCGTTGTGAAGCTCTTGGCGCTACGTTTGCCGTTGCAGAAGTTTGGGCAAAAGGCGGAGAAGGCGGCATACCTTTGGCAGAGAAGGTACTGGAAACAATAGAAACCAAAAAAAGTGATTTCCGTTTCCTTTATCCAGATGAAATGCCTGTGGAAGAAAAAATCAATACCATCTGCAAAGAAATCTATGGTGCAGGTCGTGTGAACTTCTCTCCTGCTGCAAAAAAGACATTGGAGCAGATTCATAAATTAGGTTTTGATAAATTCCCTGTATGTATTGCAAAAACACAATATTCCCTTTCTGATGACCCCAAACTCCTTGGCAGACCCCAAGGTTTTGAAGTAACAGTGAAAGAGCTTCGTATTTCCGCAGGGGCAGGGTTTATAGTTGCATTACTGGGAGATATCATGACAATGCCAGGATTACCAAAGGTGCCTGCGGCAAACCATATTGATGTAGATGAAAACGGCAATATTACAGGTCTTTTCTAAAAACGATACAGATAAGCAAAAAACAGGGGTGACTAAAATGAGTGCAAATATCATAGATGGCAAGGCGATTGCTGGCAAGATTAAGGAAGAAGCAGCAGAAGTGGCATTACAACTAAAAGAGCAGGGGATTATGCCCTGCCTTGCTGTTGTTCTGGTGGGGGATAATTCTGCATCCAAAGTTTATGTAAACAATAAGAAAAAAGCTTGTGAGGCAGTAGGCATTGACTCTATTTCCTATGAAATGCCAGAAGATTTGTCCGAGGAGGAATTGCTAAAGCTGATAGATACCTTAAACAAAGATGAAAAAGTGCATGGTATTTTGGTACAATTACCACTTCCCAAGCACATCAATGAAACAAAGGTAATTATGGCTATTTCCCCTAATAAGGATGTAGATTGTTTTCACCCTCAAAATGTAGGAGCGTTGCATACAGGCGGGCAAGGATTTCTACCATGTACCCCCGCTGGCATCATTGAGTTAATTCTTCGCAGTGGGTATAGCATTAGCGGTAAAAGATGTGTAGTAATCGGCAGAAGCAATATTGTAGGAAAGCCAGTGGCAATGCTGTTACTTCGTGAAAATGGAACCGTTACCATATGCCATTCCAAAACTAAGGATTTATCCGAAGTTTGCAAGCAAGCAGATATTATTGTGGTTGCAACAGGAAAAAGGAATACCTTAACCAAGGATATGGTAAAAGAGGGTGCCATAGTAATTGATGTTGGCATGAACCGAGATGAAAATGGCAAGCTATGCGGTGATGTAGATTATGCTGAGGTGAGCCAAGTGGCAGGAGCCATTACTCCTGTGCCAGGTGGCGTTGGGCCGATGACCATAGCGATGTTAATGAAAAACTGCCTAACAGCAGTAACAATACAAAAGATTTTGAAATAAATTTGGAGGAACAATAATGAAGGGAACTGTGGCGTTTACGTCTTTAGGTTGTGATAAAAACAGAGTAGACAGCGAGGTAATGCTTGGGCTATTACAGCAAGAGGATTTTCGCATTGTGGCAGATGAAAAAGATGCGGATATTCTGGTTGTAAATACTTGTTGTTTTATTAAGGATGCATTGGAAGAAAGTATTGAAACCATTTTGGAAATGGCAAAATATAAAGAAACGGGAAGATGCAAGGGTCTGATTGTAGCTGGTTGCTTAGGACAACGTTATGAGGAAGATATTTTTCAAGAAATGCCCGAAGTAGATGCCGTAATTGGAACAGCTTCCTATGAGGCAATCGCAGAAGTTGCTGAAAGATTATTGCAAGGGGAAAAAGAAATCCGACACTTGGAAGATATTCATCTACCCATGAGAGATGAAAATGGAAAACTGCGGATGCTTTCTACTCCAGGTTATTTTGCTTACTTAAAGATTTCTGAAGGGTGCGACAATCTTTGTACCTATTGCGTAATACCAAAAATACGTGGACGTCATAGAAGCAGAACCATAGAAAGCCTTGTAGAAGAGGCTACACTGCTCGCAAGCCAAGGAGTAAAGGAATTGGTACTGGTTGCGCAAGATACTTCTATTTATGGCAGGGATTTGTATGGTGAAATTAAGCTACCCGAGTTATTACAAGCCTTATGTAACATAGAGGGGATTGAGTGGATACGCATTTTATACTGTTACCCAGAAACCCTTACCGATAAAACCATTGAAATTATGGCAAAAGAGGAAAAAATTTGCCATTATATTGATATGCCTATACAACACGGGTGCGACAGTGTTTTAAAACGAATGGGCAGAAAAAGCAGTCAAGACTTAATTCGAACTAAGATACAAAAACTACGGGAAGCAATGCCCGATATTGCCATCAGAACTACGTTAATTGTAGGTTTCCCTGGAGAGACAGAGGAGGAATTTTCCGAGTTATGTTCCTTTATTCAAGAGATGAAATTTGAGCGCTTAGGAGTATTTACCTATTCTCAAGAAGAAGGAACGCCTGCGGCACAATTACCAGACCAAATTGAAGAAGAAGTTAAGGACGAAAGAAAAAATATATTAATGGAGATTCAAAAAGGAATCTCTGCTGACTATTGCATGAATCAAGTAGGAAAAGAAGTTTCTGTACTGATAGAAGGGAAGTTGCCCCAGGAAGAAATATACTGTGCAAGAACAAAACAAGATGCACCTGATATTGACGGATTGGTATTTGTATCTGCTACGGAAGAATTAATATCCGGTGATATTGTAAAGGTGGAAATTTTGGAAAGCAGTGATTATGATTTGATTGGAGAGGTAGTATATGGAGATGAACTTGGCCAATAAGCTGACAATGCTGCGAGTAATATTAATCCCTGTTTTTGTGATAGTATTGCTTTCACCTTTTGTAAGCGAACCTTGGAACCGATATATTGCAGTAGCCATCTTTATTGTTGCCTCATTGACGGATTTTCTGGATGGATATATTGCAAGAAGCCGCAATATGGTATCCAATTTCGGAAAATTTATGGACCCTTTGGCGGATAAGCTATTGGTATGCTCTGCAATGATTTCTATGGTAGAATTAGGTGATTTACCTGCTTGGGTTGTGATTATTA
This sequence comes from Candidatus Epulonipiscium sp., assembly GCA_012519385.1. Taxonomy (GTDB): domain Bacteria; phylum Bacillota; class Clostridia; order Lachnospirales; family Anaerotignaceae; genus JAAYQI01. The sequence goes on along the minus strand of JAAYQI010000179.1, from coordinate 13,614 downwards.
TTATCAGCCGCGAATTTGCCATCACAGGCTTTCGTACCCTTGCTGTAGAGGCAAATATCGTGATTGCTGCTGCATGGTGGGGAAAGGTAAAAACCACAGTGCAGATGATTATGATTATTTTCGTATTATTACCTCTGCAAGGTGTTGGTGTAGTTTGGATTGAGCAAATTTTAATTGCATTGGCAGTGTTTTTTACCATTTTATCTGGTGTGGAGTATATTGTTAAAAATAAAACTGTGTTAAAGGGATAAATAGTATACAAATAAAAGAAAGGCTTGGCAACATCCGAAAATTCTCGGAAAAGTTGCCAGCCTTTTTATTTTCTACTCTTTTTTAAAGATTAAGATTGTTCTCCTTCTGCGGCAAGGGCATCCGCCTTTGTTCGGTGATGCGTGCCATGAGGATGACTAGGCGGAGCATAAATGGAATACAGTTTTAAAGGGGTATTACCAGTATTTATGATGTTATGCCATTTCCCTGCAGGAATCAAAATGGCAAAATCTTCGGAAATATCTTCTTCAAAAGATAAATCATCCATAGAATCCCCCATCATAACCTTTCCATTTCCATCTTCCACTCGAAGAAACTGGTCCTCATTGGGATGAACTTCCAACCCGATCTCTTCTCCTGGTTCAATGCTCATTAATGTTAGTTGCAAATGATTTCCTGTCCATAAAGTGCTACGAAAAGCAGTATTTCCTTCTGTATCACGCTCAATATTTGTTACAAAAGGCTCTGGCCCATAATCTTTTCTTTGGTTATTGGAATTATTAAGCTCGGAAGCATAAATTTGATGGTTTGAATTTGTATAGGGATACATTTTTTTTCTTATCTCCTTTTTTTCTTTTTATAGCCATCTTACTCAATTTTTTCGCAGATGTTCATAAAAAAGAGAAAGAACTCTTATGTTGCCCGTATCATTCCTTTACAACAATTAATGAAAGGTATCCCGCCTTTTCTGGAAAATCCGATAGGGAAGAGTATATTTTTTCTGTTGGAAGCCCACAATTTTCTATCATTTTTGCAGATTTACTTTTTCGTAACTGTTCCTTTAACTGAGGAAACTTTTTTCCTGCTTTCATAAAAACCTTGCTTCCCGTTAACTGCATAGAAGAAGTTAGGTCATAGGAAGCAGGAATCAGATGGAGCATCTCATCTCCTTCTACTAGGGAATCATTAAGTGCCGCAGCAGCAGCACAAAAAGAGGGGATTCCTGGAACCATAATGGTTTCTATCCCCTTAGCCTGCACTTTTTTTTGAAGATAAAGGTAGGTGGAATAAATAGAGACATCACCAATGGTGAGAAAGGCGACATCCGTATTATTTAAATAATGAAGAAGCTTATCTGCCGCTTCTTGATGTGCATTTTCTAATAGTTCTTTCTCCTTCACCATAGGCATGGTGACAGTGATAATCTCTTTTTCCATAATTTCTGGTATAGCTTGCTTGGCAATATGTAGTGCTATGGATTTTTCCGCTTCGCTATCGGGTATTGCAATTATAGAGCATTCTTTGATAATACGCACCGCCTGCAATGTCATATATTCGGGATTTCCCGGGCCTACGCCTATTCCATATAATATTCCCATGTATTTTCTCCTAAATTTAAAAATTCTTTGTATAATAAAGTATGTTTAGTCAAAAAGTAAGTCTTGGCACTCTCTAATATCATAAACACGGCTATAATCTTTGGTTTCAGGGTCTTTCACTACTTCAGAGCGTTGCTTATCCAAAAGCCGAATGATTTGATACACATCAATCCAGATTTCATTATTACATTCTTTTTGTGATTCGTCAAATATTAACTGCATACCAAAGTGCAGATGTGGTTGTTGGATATTATTTACGTTTTCTGTTTTGCTATATCCTGTTCTTCCTAAGTACCCAATCACATCTCCAGCTTTTACAATAGAGCCTATCTCCAAATCCTTTCTATAGGGGAAATTTTTTCTAAGATGAGCGTAATAATAGTATCTCTTTGAATCGAGGGATCGGATACCAATCCGCCATCCACCATACTGGTTCCATCCAAGTGCCTCAACAACGCCTCCCTCCACAGCTACAATGGGGGTACCCACTTGCCCCATTAAATCATTTCCCAAGTGAATTCGCTTAAAGCCATAGGATCGGCTATTGCCAAAATCATCATAATGATGATACGGAAAGGTTTTGGCAATAGGAGAAAATACTTTTAAGCCATATCTCCGCTCCCAGTGCTTCCCTTCACCGTTTTCATCGGGTACTTCAATTTCATACTCTCCAACAAATCCCGAAAGAATTGTATCATAAGCTTGATAGTAATAGTCATAGTATTTCATATCTTTTGTTAGTTCTTCTATGGTTTTTCCACTTTTTAGAAATTCGGCAACCTCATCCAGTTGTTTTTCTTTGAAGTTTTTAAAGTTATTTCCATTCTTTGCTGAAACATAGGCTAATAATTCTATCCAGCTAATAGGAGTATCTGTTTCATGGGATTGCACATCCAATATCAATGCATGGTGCAATGCTTTATACGGCACATTAAAATCTACCCATTTAATATAATCTTTTCTCGTTCCTTCTTCTGTTGTAACAGTAAGTAATGTATTATTATGGTATACCAGTATTTTTCTGGCAGAATAGAGAATTGTGCTTAATAAAAGTACGGCACAAATAATCAGGCAGGCTTTTTTTCTAATTATCAGCAACATTCTATGCATTCCTCCATATGGATTCTTTTATAAAAAATGAAAGCAATATAATTTATATATATTGAAAAAGAAGCATAAAAATGATTTCTTAAGATGATAAGTTGAGCTAGTTAGATGTATTTAAAAAATACAGCAAATTTGGTAAAACGGAAGCAAAGTCTTAAGAAATCACAAGGGACAAAAATAGGGTGGATTTTTATTAAAATCTACTCTATAATTCTAAAAAAAGATATCGTATAAAATAGTCACTTTTACTTGATATAGATACAGGAGTGTTGTCTATGACGTTACAACAGTTAAAATATGTAATTTGTGTAGCAGACAAAGGCTCTATCAGTGAAGCTGCAAAGTCTTTATTTATTTCACAACCAAGTTTATCCAATGCCATAAAAGAACTGGAGCTAGAGATTAAAACAACCATATTTACCAGAACCAATAAAGGAATCAGAATGTCTCCTGAGGGGGCAGAATTTTTGGGCTATGCAAGACAAGTGATACAGCAATCAGAGCTACTGGAAGAAAAGTACCTCAATTCTCCTCGAACCAAACAAAGATTTTCCATTTCTACCCATCATTATTTATTTGCGGCCAATGCTTTTGTGGAGCTGATTCAAGAATTTGGTGGGGAGGAATATGAGTTTACATTTCGGGAAACAACCACATACGAAGTGATTCAAGATGTAAAAAATTTAAAAAGTGAACTGGGCATTATCTATCTCAGCGAATTTAATGAATCAGTGATTCGGAAACTGTTAAAAGAAAGCAATTTGGTATTTTCTGAGCTTTTTACCGCATCCCCTCATATATTTATTTATAAACAGCATCCCTTAGCATCACGCCACAGTGTTACATTAGAGGAATTGGATGAATATCCTTGTCTTAATTTTGAACAGGGAGAACATAACTCTTTCTATTTTTCTGAGGAAATCCTTAGCACACGCAGTGTGAAAAAAAGTATCAAAGTAAGTGATAGGGCGGCAGTAGTAAATATGCTGATAGGGGTAAATGGATATACCATATCCACAGGAGTTTTTCCTGAATACTTACATGGAGAAGATATTATATCCGTACGTTTGGATGTCGATGAACTCATCCATGTGGGAACCATCATGCATAAGGATGTAACATTAACGTATTTGGGAGAGCTTTATTTGGATGCATTAAAACGAATTGCAGAGGAATTAAAAGAAAAAAGTACATAAGGGCAATAAGATGGAGTTTTTGATATAGTTTTTTCCTATATCGAAGTATAGTTTTTTGGATTTTTGTAATAAGAACCTTCTGTAGTATAATGAGTCACATAACAAATCGTATATTACAAACAAAGGAGGAATTACACCATGAGAGATGAAACCAAATGCTTACACTCTGGATACACACCGAAAAATGCGGAGCCTAGGGTAATGCCTATTTACCAAAGCACCACCTATGTTTTTGACTCCACGCAGGATGTGGGCGATGTTTTTGACGAACCTACAAAGGCCTTGATATATTCCCGTTTTGCAAATCCAACGGTAATGGCTGTGGAAGCAAAAATTGCTGATTTGGAAGGGGGAGCAGCGGCATTATGTACTTCTTCCGGGCAGGCTGCCTCTTTGCTCTCTATTTTAAATATATGTAAAGCGGGAGACAGTTTTATCAGTACTACACAAATCTATGGAGGAACAATCAATCTTTTTTCCTTTACATTAAAAAAACTAGGAATTAAATGTATTTTTGTAGATTGTGATGCCAGCGAGGAAGAAATAAACAATGCGTTCCAACCAAATACTAAGGCTGTATTTGGAGAAACATTGGCAAACCCCGCTCTTACTGTATTAGATATTGAAAAGTTTGCTAAAATTGCTCATGCACATGGAGTTCCTCTTATCATTGACAATACCTTTGCAACCCCAATCTTATGCAAACCCATTGAGTTTGGTGCAGATATTGTGGTTCATTCCACATCAAAATATATGGATGGGCACGCACTGCAAGTTGGCGGTGTTATTGTAGATAGCGGAAACTTCCCTTGGGATAATGGCAATTTCCCTGATTTTACAGAGCCTGATGAATCCTACCATGGTATTTCTTATGTTAAAAATTATGGAAAAATTGCTTATATTATCAAAGCTAGAATGCAGCTTATGAGAGATTATGGCGCATATCCCGCTGCAAATTCCGCCTTTTTATTAAACTTAGGTTTAGAAACGTTGGCACTTAGAATGGAACGGTATTGCCAAAATGCTATAAAAGTAGCAGAATATTTTGAGGCTTCTGACAAGATAGAATCTGTTAGCTATCCTGGATTAAAAAATGATAAATACTATGAACTGGCACAAAAATATTTAAAAGGTGGCAGTGGTGTGGTTAGTATCATAATAAAAGGCGGAAAAGAAAATGCAGTCAAATTTATGGATGGTTTAAAATTGGCCTCTAATGAGGTACACGTTGCAGACATCCGTACTTGCGTTTTGCACCCAGCCAGTGCAACACACAGACAACTAACAGATGAGCAGTTAATTGCTGCTGGAGTAAATCCAGGCATGGTAAGATTTTCCGTTGGATTGGAAAATATTGAAGATATTATTGAAGATATTGAACAGAGTTTGGCACAAATTTCACTTTAAAAATAAAAGAAAAGTGTCTTTAGCAGAGATACAAAATAAAAGAACTCCCTTGGCAAAGTTTCGTTTGCCAGAGGAGTTTTTTTTAAATTATGAAGAATGTACTCTAACTAAAGCTATTGAAAAAACAAATATATATTGGCATTTTTCTATTTATGTGATACAATATTCAGGAAAATTATGTACATTCGCAATGGAAATTTGAAACAAATAATTGTCCATCATCCACAGTCAAGTGTTTTTATTTAAAATTGAATTTGATATTTTAAGTCAATTCTTCTATTTTTTCATGTATCTTTTTTATAGTTAATGGTTAAAATAACTATTTGATTGACTTGTGGTACATTTACAATAGCTTATAAAAATCCGAAGAATTATTGTAAGAAATGTCCTCATAATTTTACGTATCATTTTATCAAAAAAACAATAATACAAAAAACAAAGCAAATTCTATAATTTATTTCTAAAGAATAGTACATGGATTTGTATATGTTGAGCATTCAAATTTTTTCTTCGGAGACTGCTTAGGAAAAAATTAGCAGTAAAGGTTTTTTTTGGACAATATTCATTTTATTGACATATTGTTTTTCCAAAAAAGTTATAGTATGATTGGGGTATCGCATTGGTTATGAATGCTAATGAGGCAAAAAGGAAAGTATACGTATGGATTAAAGTATCTTTTAGGAGAGGAGGAGATGTGTGTAGGAGCAAACTACGGACATTTTTGGTAAAGGTGTCTGTGGCAGAAGGATTACTTTTTTACCATACGGAACAACGTACTATTTTCTAACTTTGGAAACAATAAAATGGCATTGCAATGTAAGACAAGTAACAAACGGCATTATTTTACCAATGATTATCAGATTTTAGCAGTATTTTTTTACAGCAAATGCTATCAATGTATGAGCAGTTTGCTGTGTCATAAGGAAGTGTATGTTTTTTGGTTTTATTGGCAATAGTAGAATTTAAAATCAGAAACATAATTATGACATTTCGTTTATTACGTGATTAGGGAGGAACAAAAAAATGAAAGATTTGTTAAATAAGTGGAATCGAATGAGCTTGGTAAAGCGAATTTTGATTGGTATGGTGATCGGTGTTCTTTTAGCACGCTTCGTGCCTGATGTTGCCAAACCAATTGGTATTTTTGGTACCTTATTCGTAAGCGCACTGAAAGGTGTAGCTCCAATGCTGGTATTTTTCCTGGTTATGTCTGCGATTTCTCAGCATAAAAGCGGACAAAAAACTAACATGAAGTCTGTTATCGTTCTTTATTTAGTAGGAACTTTTGCTGCAGGCTTAATCGGTGTAGTTGCAAGTTTTATGATTCCTGTAAGCTTAACACTTACTGATGTAGGTGCAGGCGATATCACTCCTCCTGGAGGTGTTGTTGAGGTTTTAAGAGGCTTACTTCTTAATATAGTGGACAACCCTGTGAAAGCTTTGTTTAATGCAAACTATATCGGTATTTTAGCATGGGCTGTTGTATTGGGTATTGCCTTGAAAAATGTGCAGGATAGTACCAAAACAATGATTGTTAACTTCTCTGATGCATTATCCCAAGTTGTTAGATGGGTAATTAGTTTTGCACCTCTTGGTATCATGGGCTTAGTATTTGATACAGTAGCAACTAGCGGTATTGATGCGTTATTAGGTTATGGAAAATTATTAGGCTTATTGGTAGGATGTATGCTTTTTGTAGCATTAGTTATAAATCCTATTATTACTTTCATTTGCATTCGCCAAAATCCATATCCTTTGGTATTAAAATGCTTGAAAGACAGCGGTATCACAGCATTCTTTACACGTAGTTCCGCAGCAAATATCCCTGTTAATATGGAATTATGTGAGAAATTGGGATTAAATAAAGACACATACTCTGTATCTATTCCTTTAGGTGCAACAATTAACATGGCTGGTGCAGCGGTAACAATTTCCGTACTTTCTTTGGCAGCAGTTCACACATTGGGTATTAGCGTTGACTTTGGTACAGCGTTAATTTTAAGTATTCTTTCTGCAGTAAGTGCTTGTGGTGCATCTGGTGTAGCAGGTGGTTCTTTATTACTGATTCCTCTTGCTTGTAGCTTATTTGGTATTCCAAACGATGTTGCAATGCAGGTAGTTGGTGTAGGCTTTATCATTGGTGTAGTACAAGACTCCTGTGAAACTGCTTTAAACTCTTCTACTGACGCATTATTCACAGCTTGCTCTGAATTTGCTGAGTGGAGAAAAGAAGGTAAAAAAATTGTAATTCCAAAACGTTAATAAAATTTATTAAAATAACCCTGTCTTCAATGGAAGATGGGGTTTTTTAATGCTTATTATCTGGTTTTATGAATATGCCCTTACATTGTTTCATATATTTCATTGTATGGATACACTTTTATTTTAAGGGGGAAAATGTATGGAACAGTTTGATATTTATCGCGATATAGCAGAAAGAACCAATGGAGATATCTACATAGGGGTAGTAGGCCCAGTACGCACAGGAAAATCAACCTTTATCAAGAGATTTATGGATTTATTGGTGCTGCCTAACATTGAAAACCGCCACACACAGGAAAGAGCTAGAGATGAATTGCCGCAATCTGCTTCTGGTAAAACCATCATGACTACAGAGCCAAAATTTGTACCGAATGAAGCAGTACCCATTACTTTAGGTGATAATGCTAATATGCGTGTAAGAATGATTGATTGTGTGGGCTACATTGTTCCTGGAGCAGAAGGGTATTTGGATGGTGATGCCCCAAGAATGGTACATACACCTTGGTCTAAAGATGCCATGCCTTTTTTTGAAGCAGCAGAGATGGGTACCAAAAAAGTAATCAATGACCATTCCACCATTGGTATTGTAATTGCCAGCGATGGAACAGTTACCGATATTCCAAGAGAAAACTACGTGGATGCAGAAGAAAGGGTAATTGAAGAATTAAAAAATATAGGAAAGCCATTTGTAGTGCTTTTAAACACCAATCGCCCATTTGCTGATGAAACAGAAGCACTGCGTGAGAATATGGCGGCACAGTACAATGTGCCTGTGATGGCGGTAAACTGTGCACAGTTAAAGGCTGAAGATATCAAGGCTATTTTAGAAAAAATACTATATGAGTTCCCAATGAAAGAAGTTCGTTTTCATTTTCCTCAATGGATAGAAACATTAGCCAACTCTCATTGGTTAAAAAAGTCAATTATTTCCAGCTTGCTAAGTATGATGGAAAATATTGAGAAACTAAGAGATGTGAAGAATAATTTAATTGCTCTAGAGCAAAATGATTATGTAAAAAAAGCATATACAGATATGATTTCTCTAGGTGAAGGAGCCGCAGATATTGATTTATCGGTAGAGGATTCTCTTTTTTATAAAATTCTCAGTGAAACAATCAATATGCCTATTGAAAACGATTACCAACTAATTTCTACCATACAGCAACTATCCGATATTAAAAAAGAGTATGATAAGGTTTCTCAAGCACTTAGTGATGTAAAACGAAAAGGATATGGTGTAGTGGCACCTATTTTTGAAGAGATAAAATTAGAACAGCCTGAAGTATTTAAACAAGGCTCCAGATATGGCATTAAGTTAAAAGCGAAGGGTGAAAGTATCCATTTTATTAAAGCTGATATTGAAACTGAAGTTTCTCCTATTATCGGTAACGAGGAGCAATCCAAGGAATTTATTGATAATTTAATCAAGGATTATGAGGATGAACCTGAAAAAATTTGGGATTTGAATATTTTTGGAAGAACTCTTAGCTCTATGGTAAGCGACGGTATGCAAAACAAAATTTACCGTATGCCAGAGGATGCTCAAATTAAACTACAAGAAACATTGCAAAAAATTGTAAATGAGGGTAGTGGAGGATTAATCTGTATCATTTTATAAAATACATAAATATTTGAAAAATAGTTTAAAAACTTTAGCCCCAACCTAAATTTTAGGTAGGGGCTATTTTTATAAGCTTTATATTACACGAACAGGTTTACATTTGAGTTTTCCGCATCTCCTAAATAAGCTGCAACTCCAGCAAACTCTATACCATCAATTAATTCTTCCTTTGTAATGCCCATTACATCCATACTCATGGTACAGGCAATTAATTTTACGCCATTATTCATAGCAGATTTCATTAATTCTTCCAGAGAATTAATATTTTTATCCTTCATCACTTTTTTCATCATTTTTGTTCCCATGCCGCCCATGTTCATTTTAGAAAGAGAGAGTTTATCAACACCTCTAGGCATCATTTTACCAAACATAGACTCAATGAAAGGTTTTTTTACAGCCTGTTTTTCTGTCTTTCTCAAAGCATTTAAACCCCAGAAGGTGAAGAACATTGTAACAGGTCTACCAAGAGAAGCTGCACCATTTGCAATAATAAATGAAGCCAATACCTTATCTAAATCTCCGCTAAAAACAATAATGGTTTTTCCTTGGGGAAGGGTAGATGGATGTGTCGTATTGTTTTTAGCAGATTGCGGCACATTTTTACCTTTTTGGATATACACAATGCTTTCTTTGCCTTTTCGTTCGGATTTTAAGAGGGTATTGCCAGTACGCTTACACCAAGCATCAACGTCACGAATAAAGCCCATATCTGTCGCCGTTACTTGAATAATATCGCCCTCATTGATGGAGTTGACTGTGTTATAAACACGCATAATAGGGCCAGGGCACTGCAAGCCACTACAATCGACTACTTGCTTTGCAACGATATTTTTCATATCTATCTCATTTTTATTGGTAGGCTCAAAGGGAGCACTTTTTTCTGCAGCACTTAGCATAGGCATCTCTTCTTGAGGGATTTCTGGAAATAAAGATTTATAAAAACTAGAACCGCAAGGATATATCTTTACATTTTGAAAACCATAGTTCATTAATATTCTGGCCGCATTATAAGACCGAACTCCTATGGCACAATAAGTAATTATGGGTGCTTGTTTATCAAAATCATTTAAATGATTCCTTATTTCCCCCAGAGGAATGTGTATCGAGGTTGGCATAGAAAATGCCATACGTTCAAATTTCTCACCCACATCAATAATCACAGGGGTTTTTTGGCCAGATTCAAGTTTTTTTTTAGGAGCATCCCATTTTGCAAAGGCAGCAACACCGTTTAACATATTTTCTGCGACAAATCCCAGCATATTAACAGGGTCCTTTGCGGAAGAATAGGGCGGCGCATATGCCAGTTCCAATTCACATAAATCATGAATGGTTCCTCCAAAACGAATAGTTGTAGCAAGAACATCAATTCGTTTATCTACTCCATCTATTCCCACAATCTGGGCACCGAATATTTTTCCATCAGGAGCAAAAAGCATCTTTAATGTCATTGGGGTTGCACCAGGATAGTAACCTGCATGAGATTTTTGGTTAATCAGTGCAACAAAGTAATCTTCATTTAACTTCTTTCCGTCTTTTTGCAATCTCTTTTCATTTAAACCTGTAGAAGCAACCGTTAGGTCAAAAACCTTTGCTACTGAAGTACCTTGGGTACCTTTATAAGTTCCCATTTTTTCCTGTTTTCCGTGGAATTCATAATAAATATTATTGGCACAGATACGAGCTTGCTTATTGGCAGGGCCTGCCAACGGAATCATGGTAGGTTCCTTTGTCATAAAATCATTTACTTCTATAACATCTCCAACGGCATAAATATTGGGGTCAGAAGTTTTTAGGTATTTATCTACTACAATGCCGTTTTTCGCATTTAATGTTAAACCTGCATCCTTGGCAAGCTTACTATTGGGAATAACACCAATGGATAGGATAACCAAATCCGCTTCTACGGTTTTTCCGCTTTGTAATTGAATTGTGGTGGCATCATTATGGTGTGAAAAAGACTGAACACCATCTCCTAGCAGTAGCTTTACTCCATTCATTCTCATATTTTCGTGAAGAAGCTGTGCCATTTCAAAATCAATGGGAGGCATTACTTGGTTTTGCATTTCAATCAAGGATACCTCGCATCCTGCAGAGTGGAGATTTTCTGCCATTTCTAGCCCAATAAATCCTCCGCCAATTACTGCTGCTTTTTTTGGATTTTTTTGCTGTATAAACTCTTTAATCCTATCTGTATCTGGTACAGTCCATAATGTGTAAATGCCTGGGCCATCTATACCAGGAATTTTAGGCTTAATAGGTGATGAACCTGTGGCAATGAGTAACGTATCATAGCTTTCGGTATATTCTGTTTTGGTATTGTGATTTAAAATCACAACTTCTTTTTTTTCGGGGTGAATGGAAAGGGCTTCATTTCCTGTACGCACATCAATATTGTAGCGACTTCTCATTACTTGTGGTGTTTGTACCAATAGATTTTCACGCTCTTTAATGACATCACCAATGTAATAGGGTAGGCCGCAATTCGCATAGGAAATATAGTCCCCACGTTCTAAAATAATAATTTCCAAAGATTCATCTAATCTTCGTAATCTTGTAGCAGCTGTTGCTCCGCCTGCTACACCGCCGATAATCAGTACTTTTTTATTCATAGACAATTCCTCCTATCAATTTTTTAAGGATATTGCGTGTATGGTTCGATTTTAGTACAAATATTTTGTTTTATCAGTGACAAAGTCACAATAAAAATACTTTATTAACTTAGCGATACTGTAGCATGGAATATACTTCCTGTTTTAATCATCATATAGTATGCAAATAAAAAAAGCAACGGCATTCTTCTGCTAAAGTATGAGAATTACTGTACTAAATCCTAAAATCCTGAGTATAATTTTTTTTGATTTATGTATTAATATAAATAATTTTACATTATTATCATTTTGTGTTAAATTGTAGACAAAGAATGAAAGAGAGGAGAATCAGATATGAACTTTCAGAAAAAAATAAAAGGGATTGCACTTTGTTTTATCATCGCACTCGTTGCTTGGCAAATCGTAAAATTAAGTTCATCCTTAGAAATTATAGGGGCACCCGTTCTTGGCATTTTGATAGGAATGATAGTAACAATTATAATGAAAGAGAAGGGGCCTTATAAAGATGGCATTGCATTTACTTCCAAAAAAATATTGCAATATGCCGTAATTTTATTGGGATTTGGTTTAAATCTTACAACCATCGGAAAAGTTGGAATGATGTCTTTGCCAATCATTGTTTCTACTATTTCAACCTCTTTAATTGTTGCCTATATCGTACATAAACTATTGAAAGTACCTTCAAAAGTATCTACTTTGATAGGTGTGGGTTCCTCTATATGCGGCGGTTCTGCTATTGCGGCCACAGCTCCTGTGATATCAGCAGATGATGAGGAAATTGCCCAAGCCATATCTGTTATTTTTTTATTTAATGTGATTGCAGCATTAATTTTCCCTACGCTAGGCTCAGCTTTAGGGTTGACCAATGAAGGCTTTGGCTTATTTGCTGGAACTGCTGTGAATGATACCTCTTCTGTAACTGCTGCCGCCTCCACTTGGGATACTCTCCATGGAACCAATGGAAAAGTATTGGAGTATGCCACCATTGTAAAGCTTACAAGAACACTAGCCATCATCCCAATCACTGTTATCCTTGCATTTCTGCGTATGCGTAAGGATAAAGCCGAAGCAAGTTCATCTCAATCATCCGTTCGTTTAAAAAGTATTTTCCCGATGTTTATACTTTACTTTGTTTTGGCTTCTGTGATTACTACCATCATTACTACCTTTGTAAGCGGAAACGGGCTGCAAATTGCAAACGAAATATTTGGATTATTAAAACAGCTTAGTAAATTTTTTATTGTAATGGCAATGAGTGCCATTGGGTTAAATACAAATATTATTAAATTGATAAAAAGCGGAACAAAGCCTATTGTAATGGGATTTTGTTGCTGGGTTTCCATAGCGGCTGTTAGCTTACTGATGCAGCATATTATGGGAATGCTATAAGCCAGAAAAAACTGTTATATAAGCTAGTAAACTGATGCTATGGATATATACAAAGAAAAGTGTATTCCATAGCATATTTTTTGTGATAAAGAAAGGATAAAAAAACTGAAAAAACATTGAAATAGTGTATCGATAAATGATAATATAAATCAAGTAAGTATGTTACAATCTAGGCTTATATAAAGTATAAAATAATTGATATGGAATAGAGGAGATTGTTATGAACGAGATTCGTACAATGCTGGTAGATGATTCTGCTTTTTCTACGGCAGTATTAAGAAAAATGATTGAAAGAAAAGGATGCACAGTAGTAGCTATTGCCAAAAATGTTAGTGAAGCTATTGAAATGGCAAAAGAACATAAACCAGATTTAATTACAATGGATATGACATTACCTGATGGCGATGGCATTGAATGTGCAAAATCCATTTTAG